>NZ_NCXO01000009.1 GCF_002104795.1 Mycolicibacillus koreensis | reverse complement strand
GCGCAGGTGCTTGTTCGGACGGTGGTTCAGGGGCGGGTTCAGGGGCGGGAACGTCGTCGGGAAGCTCGGGAAGCGGCACCTCGGAGACGAATCCGGTCTCTCCTGTCACGTCCTCGATACTTTCGATGTCGCCGGTCGAGGTGAGCACCTGCCCGTCACCGATGTAGAGGCCGGACTCCTCGTCGCCGATCACCGCGTCGCCCACTTTCGCCTGCGCCGGGTCGACCGGATCGCCGAGCGATTCGATGTCCATCCCCGCACCACCGGCGGCGTCGAGAACCGACACCGGAGAGTCCGCGGTGGCGTCGGCCATGTTGAGCATCATCTCGCCGATGCGTGGGTCGGGAACGTCTTTGACCTCGGCGTGCTGGCCGTGGGGGTCCAGCTTGAGGTTGAACGGCTTGACCGTGGATTTCGCCAGCGGCTTGGCATCTTTGTCCACCTTGCCGTCGCGGTCCTTGTCGGCCGGTTTGCCCTCGGCGTCGAGCTGGTTCGGGCGCGCGGGCGATCCGGGGGTGCCCAGTTTGTCGGGATTGGCCTGTCCGGGCTTGGTGAACGTCGGTGACGTGGCGGCGCGGCGGTCCGCATCGGCGGCGTCGTTCTTCGGCACCGCGTTGGACTTCTCGTTCTCCGGCGTCTTGCCCTTCAAGGCGTCCATCAGCGACTGGGGCACCTTCTGCATGTCGTTGGCCGCGTCGGTGAGCGGCTTGGCCGCCTGCTGCGCGGCCTGCGCCGCCTGCTGCGGAACCGCCGCCGCCTGCTGCGGGATACCGGCCATCGGCGCTGCCGCCTGGCCCAGCTGGGAGAGCAGCTTGCTCAGGTCGTTGGCGTTCTTCGGCGAGCTTTTGCCCGGCGAGCTGCCCGGCGACGATCCGGGAACGGAGCTGGGGGTGGTGGGCTTCGGCCCGGAAGGGGACTTGTCGGGGCTGGTGGCCGCCGGTGAAGTGGACTTCTCCTTCTTCTTCTCCTCCTTGCCCTCATCGGTGCCGACGTGTTCGCGCGACACCGCCGCGGGAGCGGTGATGGTCTCGGCGAGATGGTGAATTTTGCTCGCCTCGGATTCGACCGTGGGAGCCGGTGCGCCGGTCTGCAGCGCCTGCGACAGGTTGGCGAACTCCCCGGACGACGTCACGTAGCGCGACAGGTACTCGTCGGGCACGTCTCGGGGCAGGCCGATGCGCCCGGCGTCGAGCCGGGTTCGGACGTACATCGCCTTGATCGCGGTGCCGATGGCGTCGCGGGCGGCCAGGTCCGATCCCCGAAGCTGGTGGTGGAAGGCATCGTTGGCGGCGACCCCGCAGTTGGCGACCATGCCGTCGAGACCCTTCGACGCCCCCACCGCGTCCGTCATGGACCGCAGAGCGGACTTGATGCGCGCGTGCTGGTTGTCGATGAGCTGCTCGCCGCTGCTGCCGAACGCCGCAGACAGCTTGTCCGCGGCGGCCTGCAGCTTCGGCAGCGCCTTCTGCGCGGCGGTGTAGGTGTCGCCGAGAGTGGAGATGTTGGTGCCGGTGCTGGGCAGTTCCGCACCGCTGGGCTTCCATGCCAGCGCCGGGTCGACGTGGAAGTCCGTGCGGTTGATCTCCTCGATCTGGGCGTCGGTGGCGTTGAGCGCGGACTCGTCGTCGGCACTGAGCTTGGGAAGCGTCTCGTTCGACGGCAGCCACTTGCGGCCGTCACCGGGCGCGGCGGCGTAGACGTCGGCGGGCGAATGCGGCGATGGCGACGGCTTCTCGGTGGGGGCCTCGTTGTCGTCGGTCTGCGGCTTGGGCTCGTCACCGTCGATGCGGGGGAACAGGTCGTCGATCATGTCGGTGGTGACGTTCTTGCCGGTCTGGATGCGTTTGAGAACCTCATCAGCAGCGTCACCGCCGTTGCGGACACGAACCAGTGCATGGATGTTCCCCCGGAGTTCCATTCCGTCGGGGGAGTTTTTCTGCGAGGCGTTATAGCTCTGCCACTTCTGCAGGTACTGCGTCAGCGTTGCATCGGCGCGGCGCTGCTCCTCGTTCATCGGCGGCCTCTCGCTCGGACGGGACAATCACCGCAACGGTAGGTGCGCCCGCAGACGGTGGCAGCCCGCGGCGCGTCCGCCTCGACCGAGGACGTGACAGCCGCTGGCCGCGCCACGCTGGCCCGATGCTGGTGCGGCGCTTTAGGCTCCGAGAATGAACAAGGCATGGAGCGCGGCCGCCGCTGTGATCATCGCCGCCGCCACGACCGTGACGGCCGCCGCGACCGCGGCACCGGCGGACGCCGCGGTGAGCGGGCCGTGGGTGTCGATCCACGACGGCCCGCAGTACAGCCCGCCGCTGGAGTACCGGCCCTCGGCGTACCCGCACACCGGGGCAAGTATCTTCGCCAGCGCCTCCGGCAGTGACGAGCGCGGCCAGTGCACGGTGTCCTGGCCGGTGCAGGACGCCGAGGGCGACGAAGCGTTCCTCACCGCGGGGCACTGCGTCGACGAGGGCGAGGACCAGCTGTGGATTCGCACCCGCGACGATGAGACCGTCGCGCTGCCGCGGCTGTGGGACCGGGAGAAGTACACCGATGCCAGCGGCATCTACCATGATTCGGCGCGGTTCTACCTGCCGTACGGCGCACCCATCGACGACCCCAAAGTCGCCCCCGGAGTGGCGATCCGCGGTGTGATGACCGTCGGTGAGGTCTCACGGCTCGCGCCAGGCACGCCGATGTGCATGAACGGTGCCCGGTCAGGACTCAGTTGCGGGCCGTTCGCACGTGCATACTCCGATGCCTTCGAGTGGCATGGCACCGCGGTGCACGGCGACAGCGGAGCGCCGCTGTTCGTGGTCAACGCCGACGGCGATGCGATGGCGGTGGGGATGCTCAGTAGCGGACCCACCGACACGCTCAACTACGCCACGTACCTGTACCCGGTGCTCGAAGACAACGACTTGAAACTGATTCTGAGTTACTGATCAGGACCGCTTCCCGACAGCAGATATCGGCAGTTGCATGTCTCTAAACCAGAGACTATGGTGGGGACATGAGCACCCTCACTGCCGCACGCAAAGCCTTCCTGCACACCATCTTCACCACCGCCGTCGAAGGTGGAATCAGCTACTGGGCTGACGTCACCACCTACCGCTGGATGAAGCCGGAGTTCCGCGGCCAAGGCGGCTACCCGCGGGGCTGCGAAGACCTCGACGGCTTCCACGCTGTGATCCATGAGTTCGAGTCCGACCAGACGCACCGGGTCGACATCGACACCATGAACCGCGGCGTGGACCTGTTCACGCGCTACTGCCGCGGCGAGATCGACTACCACGGCCGCGACATCGCGCCCCAGGACCGCCGCCCGCTGAATGCGGATCACTATTGGAACCAGTTCCTCGAAGCTGAGGCCAGCGACGGAGACGACGGCGACTACGACGCCGAAGTGGCTGACCAGATTCTGCAGTTCGGGGTGTTCGGAGAGGCGGTGTACGGATGAGCGCACACACCAAAGGAGCACCGGCGGTGATCGCCGAGGCCCACCCCGCCCCAGGCGGGACGTGGGTGGCGATCGTCCCCAAGCTGCAGGGGCTGCTGGCCGAGGCGCCGACGCTGTCGCAGATTCCGCAGGCCGTGGCCGACGCCGCCAATGGTCTCGGGTACGCCATCAGCGCCGAGAGCATCGGAGTGAGGGCGGCGACGCGATGAATATCTGCCCCCTGTGCGCAGCCAAAACCGACCTGGACGCGGTGACCCGCATGGACGGCCGAACCGCCATCTGTCGCCAGTGCGCGGACCTGGAGACCGCCCAGGTCTACAGCGGCGGCGACCACAGCTGCCTATGGTTCGACGACCGCCTCGGCGTCGTCCAGCTCGTCGAGGGTGAACCCGCCTACACCGCGCTGTTCCCGGTGAAAACCGACCGCGAGTGGGGGCGGCACTACGTCCACGAGACCAACGACCGCCTCGGCCGCGGACCGGCCACGGTGTCGCGCATCGTGGTTGGGTGGATGGCCGCCTGACTCGCGCCCGCGCCTACGAGGTCGACGCCGACGGGATCGTGCGCGCCGTCTACCGGTAGCCGCCGCCCGTCAGGTGGCGTCCAGCCCACAGCCGCGGCACAGCAGAACCTGCCCGCCGCACACCCACACCGTCTCCAGAGGCCCCGCGCCGCAGGTCTCTGGCTCGTGAGGCCACGAGACCCCGGCAATCTGCGCGATGCGACGCACACCGCTCAGGGTGACGCCGTGGTGCGTGGTAGGGGTTCGGCCCCAGTCGATGTCGGCGTAGGTGACGTCTTCGAGTGCGCGCATGGCTACCAGTGCACCATCCCGAGACGCGACTGTGCCCCCGCGGCGCGCCACATGCGACGTGACAGCAGCGGCCGCGGTTGCTGCAGCGGGCATCCGGTTACACGCCGAGTATTTCGTCGGAGAACCTCCGCGTGAGCGGGGAGGAGTAGCCGGGCCGCACGGCATGTCGACGGTGCGGGGGAACACCCCCGCTTGCGCGGGGAGGAGAGGTGCCTCGCGTGCAGCGGTGCGGCACCGGGGGGAACACCCCCGCTTGCGCGGGGAGGAGAATGTCACGGGGCGCAGCCCTGCCACGAATTTGGGAACACCCCCGCTTGCGCGGGGAGGAGACTTCTTGACCTGCACCGATACCCGTGACAACGCCCGTTTCTATTCAGTTGTGATCGTGCTGCCCCCACCGTAACCGCGTAACCCGCCACCGCGACCCCACCCGGCGCGACACGCCGAAACCGTCACGGGCGCAAAGGACGTGACAGATGCTTGCGTCCGCGCCCGAGACCGGCCCACCAGCGGTTTCTCCCTACGGTGGCCGTCATGACGGAGTTCCTGCTGCACCCGGCTGTTCCGTCGGCGCTGCTGGTCGTCTGGACCTGGGTGTGGTGGACTCAGCGCAGAACTCCGCCGCTGCTGCCGCAGATGAACCGCAAGTCCGCGCGCCCCGGCGACCTGTCGCTCGGCGGGTCAGCAGCCACCAGCAAGACCGAGAAGCGAGTGCGCGACGTGATCGAACGCGCCGGATACCGCACCTACCCGCAGGGCACGCTGATGTGCATGGGCCGCGACAGTGACGGCAAGAAGCGGTTTTTCACCCCCGACATCCTGGTGCGCCGCCCGTTCGCTGTGGTCGAGGTCGACCCCGCCCACTGGCACGGGGCACCGGAGAAGGTGGCCGAGGACATCATGCGCAACCGCTTCTACGCCGCGCGCGGCCTGAGAGTTGTCCGAGTGCGCATCGACGGCACCAAAGCACTGTCGCCCAACGACGTAGTGATCGCCGCGTCGGACTTCGATCCCGACAAACACGGCCCCGCCGTGGTGCGCGCGCTGGGCTCGGCACGGATGCTTCCGGCCAGCTACTGGAATCGCGCGGCGCGCACCGCGTTAGGCAAATGAGCCTATTACGTCTACGATGGGCGATGACCTTCATGGTCGGTGGGATAAGAGAAGCGGCGACAGTCACCTGTCGCGGCTTCTCTATTTCGAGCAGCAAACGGCGTCAATACTTCTCGACCAGAATAAGCTCGTAGGCGGCGTCGAGGTTGGTCCCCACCTTGAACCCGCGTCCGATGCCCGGCTCCTCGTGCGGCACCCGCTTGCGGCCGAGACGCCGTTCGGAGCCGGTGGTTTCGGATTCGAGAACCGCTGCTGCGTCGGCTTCGGACACTTCGCGGCCGTGCACATCGCAGCTGCCGAACTCGCCGAACCGGTAGACGTTGACGCTGGGCATCAGGCCACGCTTCCGCGCAGCAGCCGGTCGACCTCCGAGGACGGAATCAACACGCGGCTGGTTCCGGTTTCGATGGCGCGCAATTTACCCTCCCGCACAAGGCCGTAGACCGTGCTGGTCGCTAGGCCGAGACGATCGGCCGCGTCCTTGACCGTGAGCGGTTTGGTGACGCCGACAAGCTCAGCCACGCGGCGATCGACCTCCGCTTGGATGATCGCTTCGAGAGCTTCGGTGAGTCGGTCGCGGCGGGGCGGTGCAGATCGCGGGTCGTTCATCTGTTCTCAGTCCGTTCCGTGTTCTGGGGCGGAAATTGCAGTGCTGTGCCGGAGAGTCTCTGTCTGCGCGGTGGGCCTCATGGTGCCGCGCTCAGCGGAGAATCCGTCTGCTGGGCGCGTCCTCATCGCACCGGCTCCCCGACCAGCTCCAGATCGGCCACCGCGATGCGCAGGCAGCCGCTTGGCATCTTGCGGGCTCGAAGGTGGCCATTGTCGATCCAGCGGCGGACGGTCCAGTGGCTCACACTCATCAGCTGCGCGGCGGTGTCCACGGAGACGAAGCTGGGTGTGATCCCACCCACGGTGAGCGCGCCGAGGTCGAGTTGGCCCTCGGGGTGACGGTGACTACGGCTTCGTGACATGGCTGGCTCCTGGCGTCTCGGTGTCGAGCCGGTCTGGGCTGCCCAGCTGGGTCGTGCATCTCGCATAGCACTGACTATGCGTCCTTTGCGGCGGATGGGCGTTTCGAGCGCCACGACACGCCGAAACGTCTACGTCGGTTCGCGGGCTGCGTCGTCGTCGCGCTACAGGGTGCCGCGAGGGGCGACCCACACGTGGTTGAAGTCGATGACGGTCGCGGCGGTCTCGAAGTCGCCGTCGTAGTGGATTACGGTGACGCGGTGATCGGCCGCCAGGGCGGCTGTGAGTAGGTCGGCGATACCGACGGAGCGATGCTGGCTACGTCGGGCAAGGCTCCGCTGGGCGTTGAGCGCGGCCTGCCAGTGTTCGTCACCGGTGGGCAGGTACTCGTAGGCCAGCCCACGGTCGCGCCACAGCTGTTCGTATTCGTCCGGGCTGCGTGCACTGTAGAGAGCTTCGGCGTCGAGGACTGCGGTGGTGGCAACTAGTCCGTGGTCGATGATCTCGGTAAGGCGCGCCGCCACCGTGACGTTGTTCATGCGAGCGGCGGCGCTGGTGTCGATCAGGTAGCGCGCGACTATCGCCATACTGTCTCGCGCTCGCTCGCGTCGGCCATGTCCGCCAGGCCCCCGCCAGCGAGCCAGTCGATCTGTCGGGCGCGTGCGCCACGGGCCGCGGCTTCGCGCAGCGCGGTGCGCACGGTGTCGGCGATGGTGTCCGTTCCGAGTTCGCGGCGCGCTGTTTCGAGCAGCTCGTCGTCGAGTTCGATCAGCCGTTTCGTCATGGTCCCTCCGCCGTGTCGACCCATTCTCTCGCTGCCCGAGCATATACACACCATCATTAAAAGTATATATTGGGTGCATTCAATGCCGACAGAGGCCGTGGGCTAGACGATGGGAAACTGACGACATGACCGACGACGACGAGGTAGCCGAGTTCTTGCGGGACAAGGAGCCCACCGGTGAATACAGCAAGTGCCGATACTGCGGCAATGAGACCGAGATACTTGATTGGCCGTCGGAAAGTGAGCTGATCGCGTTCTGCAGGTCATGCAACCGCTACTACAAGGTCGGATGATGACGCGCATCGTCCTAGCAGGCGGCGGCACCGGCGGCCACACGGTCGCCGCTCGCGTGATCGGTGACGTGGCTCGTTCCGAGGGGTTCGACACTGTGTGGGTCGGGCGGCCGACCAGCTTTGAGGAACGCGTCGCAGCCGAATCCGGGCACCGCTTCATCGCGGCGGAGATGGCCCGGCCGACCGCGTCGATGAGCTACCTGCGCGTGCTGCGCCGGGTCCGCAGCGTTCTGCGCGACATTCGCCCCGATCTCGTCGTCGCAACTGGAGGCTGGGTGGGCGCGCCGGTCGCTCTGGCCGCTGTCTCGTTGCGCATCCCGCTGGTATGCCACGAGCAGACGCTGATCCCAGGGCGCGCTACATCGCTGCTGTCATTGTTCGCACGCTCCACCTGGTTGACGTTCCCCGGTGCGGCGGCGCACCTGCGCTGGCCGCGAAGCACTGTGGTCACAGGGTTTCCGCTCCGCGGGGAGCTGCGCGAGCAATGTTCGGCCGAGAAGGCGTCGGCACTGCTCGGCATCAGCCGGACGGCACCGATGCTGTTCGTGGCCGGTGGAGGCGGCGGAGCAGAAAGCCTCAACCGGTTCGTCGCCGACAACCTTCCTACGCTGCTCGCTGATTGGCAGATTGTGCACCAGGCCGGGGGAGGTTCCGGGCTGACAACCACCGCCGAGGCGCTGGAACGGCTGCGCGACGAGCTTCCAGGACGGCTCAGAGACCGCTACGTCGTGGCGGCATATCTCAATGCGGGACAGGTTAACGCGGCGCTGCGTCGGGCCGATCTAGTGCTGGGGCGTTCAGGGGCAGGCTTTGTCAACGAGGTGTTGGAGCTGCGTGCCCCGGCGGTGTTCGTGCCGTACCCACACGCACGAAACGACGAACAGACCGCCCTGGCAAGAGAAGCCATGAACACCGGCGCTGGCGTCGCAATATGGCCGGACCACGACGTGGCAACCCAGCCCGACAGGCTCATCGCGGAGCTTCGTAAGCGGGCCTATCTACGCGAATCGCACTACCGTGCGGGCTCCACGGGAGTGGCCGATCGGACGATCGCGGAGGCGCTGCGCGCCGTGCTGAGGTGACCGCGTCGGCCGGTTCGCAGCCGGGTGCCGCGATTGCCCGCCGCCGCTACGGCCGCTCGACGGGTGTAGGGACATCCAGCCAGTCGAGGTCGTCTTGATCGAGGCCCTCGGCGATGGCGGCCGCGGTCGCCCGCCACATGATGAGCGCGTCAACCAGGCGCAGCGGTCCGCTGGAGCGCGAGGTGCGAGCGGCGTCGAGGAGTTGCTGGGCGCAAGCGACCTGATCCTGCGGCGAGAGCGCGCGAACCCACGGGAGCACCTCGGCCGTCCGCTCGACGAGTGTGCCGTCGCCCTCGGCTGCGACGATGATCTGCGCAGCGAGACGCTCGGTCGAGGGAAGGTGGCCTGTCACTGCCGCCGGGACCATTTCCGGCGACCCTTCGGATTCGCGCGACTGCGCTCGACGACGCCGCGGGCCTCACTGCTGATATATGCCCGCTCGAACGCGGTGAGTTTGGCTCTCATACTCACACCCTATCGGGGACCACCGCTGCTAACCCGAGTCGGCGCGGGACCGCCACCGCCGGGCACCGATATGGACACAAACGTGTCGAGTCGTCGATAGTTGTGTGCATGTACGTGCCCCTCGCGGCGCGACGTACACCAGTGACCGAAGCGGGCGGACGAGTCGGCGGCCATATCGGCTGACCCACGGCTGACCCACGGCTGACCCACGAAAATGACCCACGGATGACCCATTCGACGCGCCGGAGACGGTTTCGACGGCCTGAACCGGCAGGTCACAGCACTCGAAGGCAGACGGTGTCCAGGGCGAACGCACCAACGTCTCTCTCACACGCGGAAGGTCACTGGTTCGATCCCAGTCGGGACCACCGGAAAAGCGCAGCGTTCATGTGTTCGCGGCGGCCACGTTGAACGCCCAGAGCACGCCGTATCTGTCGGTCACCTGACCGTAGTGGTCGCCCCAGGGGGCCTTCTCGAACGGCATCGTGACGGTGCCACCGGTGGCGGAGAATTTGTCGATGAGAGCGGTCGCCTCGCCGATGGAATCGGCTTCCAGCAGAAACGAGTAGGTCTGGCTCGCCAGGGACCGGCTCTGCTGGTCCTGACACATCACCGCGTCACCACCGGTGATCTGGACGTCGCCGCTGTCCAGGTGGGCGTGGGCCAGGGCATCCGCCGGCGGCGTGAACGGCAGCTCCATCGGAAAATCACCGTATTTCATCATGTTCAGTGATCCGCCGAAAACATCGGCGTAGTACGCCATGACCTCCGCACCGTTGTCGGCAAACGCGAGGTAGGGACGGAGGCGGACAGCCATCGAGGGTCTCCTTCATACCGGGATATATGCCGTGATCGACGCTACCGGCGGACGCCCTGTCGAGGTTGGTCCGAAATTGCGGAGATCACGGGGCCCGTTTCAAGGCCGGCAGTGCGCTCAGCAGCGGAAGATCGACGTCGGTTGCCTGTCGATAGTGCAGGTCCACCGTCGTCGGGACGATCAGCGGAGCGGGGAAGCGGGCCACAAGCGGCCGCGTAGGCACGAGTTGATCCTCAGCGCCCGCGTGCGCCGAGACCGCAAACGACAGCAGCCACGGGTTGCCCGGACTCAATGGCACGGCAACGTCCGCGTGCGAGGTGGTCAAGACCCCGGAGGTGGGTAGCCCAATGGGCGCTGGCTTGGGGAACCAGCCGATCCAGAGCGCGACGTTGTGGCCCGGCCGCAGCGAAACCGGGATGTGCGGGCGGACCCAAACGACCGACTGGCGTGCGTCGCCGAGGGTGAAGGGCGTGACGCTGCCCGCGGCGACGGTGTCGGCCAACTCCCGAAACATGCCCGGGGACGTACCCACCATGGCCCGGAAACGCCGGGTGAAACTGGACAGGGAGTCATATCCAACCGATGCTGCGACGTCGATGATCGGGGCCCTGTCCGCCAGCAACAGTCGTTTGGCCGCATCGACGCGCAGGGCGGCAAGGTACAGCCCGGGGGAGATCCCCGTGCTCGCCGAGAACATACGGATGAAATGCCAGGGGCTGTACCCCGCATGCTCGGCGACGTCGACTGTCGACAATCGGTCCGTGGCGAGGCTGCGCATCAGCTGTATGGCCGAGCGCAGCATTTCCGGATCCAGTCGACCGACCTCGCGGGTCGGCAAACCAGACTAGCGACCGTCGGCGACTCGCACGTTCCCGACGACGCCCGGCCGGACCGACACTGTCACCACTGCGTTGCCCGAAGTCGGCAGTGGCGTGGCTCACAAATATTAAAAGCCGTGATTGCCAACATGTTTCGATTCGGTCTTGCAGCTGTCGGCGTTAGCGTCTTTGACCATGAACGTCAAAGATCCGGTGGTTTTGATCGCGGCCGTCTCGGCCATCATGGGGGCGTTGGTCTTCAGCTTCCTGGCGCTGGAGGTGGTGTTCCACCTCGGGTGACCGCTGCGCTGAGCGACCCCGCCGGCCGTGATGGATCCAGGGCGTCAGCCCGACACCACCACGGTGAGGTCGGAGCCGTGGTATTCCATGCGCATACCGGCCCGTCGAGCGACGGCGGCTACCGCAGCGGCGTCGTTGGGCTCAGCGCGGCTGCCGGCCAGCACCCGCGCCAACCGGCCTTTGTGGGACTTGTTGGCATGACTGACCGCGACCCGACGACCGTCGGCGTCCGCGGCGACCACACCGACCCGCAGCGCCCCGGGGATCCGGGCCAGTGCGGCATACGGGGCCGAGCGTAGGTCGATGATCAGGTGGTCGGAGGTGAGTCGGTCGAAGACGGGCTCCAACAGGGGACGCCATCGGGCGGCCAGCGTCGGTCGGTTCGGCAGCTTCGATCCCGCCGACAGGCGGTAGGCCGGAATCGCATCGTCGGCACGCAGCAGACCGAACAACGCTGAGGAAATCCGCAGGCGCGCCCGTGCCCGTTCGGCGGCGGCGCCGCGCAGCGACCCCACATCCAGGGCGTCGTAGAGCACCCCGGTGTAGCGGTGGATCGCCGGCACGGTCGGGGCACTGCGCAACACCGCATTGCGCGCGATCTCGCCGTCCTGGCGCTCCGATAGCCCCAACGCCCGGCGGCTGGCGTCGGGATCGGCGGCCAACGCCGTCACCTCGTCGAGCAGCTCGCCGCGCAGCGGGTTGAGTGCCGCAGCATCCAGGTGGTCCAACGCCAGCGGGGGTCCGTCACCGCCGGGGTGTTTGGTCTCCGAGGGCGGCAGCAACACGATCACAGCGCACGACGGTAACCGGTCTTCGCCGTCGGCGGGCACCCGCCTATCAGCTCTTGGGCAGACGCGCGCTGAACTCCACGCCCACCGAGTCGGCGACTTTCATCGCCCCCATTGCCATGGAATACGGCTTGATGTGGTGCGCCGCCTGCGACACCTCGCTGTGCGTGCTCAGCTCCCAGTGGTCGCCGTTGTCGGAGACCGTCACGGCGACCTCGATCGGGCGGCTCACCCCGTGCACGGTCAACGGTCCGCGCAGCGCGTAGACCCCGCCATCGCCGCCATCGGCGTCATGTGTGATCGTCTCGGGCCGGAATTCGACAGTGGGAAACTTCTTGGCGTTCAGCGTTTTCAACGCATTGGTGCGCACCATGGCCTTCTCCGGCCCCGACAGCGGCGTCAGTCCGCCCTCCCCGGAGCGCACCGCCAACGAATCGACATCGACGATCACCGCGGCACTCACCGGACGCTCGCCGTCGGAGTCGACGGTGATCTGCCAGGAGGCCATCGTGAGGGTCAGCCGGTGACCCATCCGAGCCGCGCGCCCGGCAACCCCGGTGCGCAGGGTCAGCGTGTTCGCCGGGTCGTCGCCGGCGTGCAGGGTCCAGGTTGTGGTCGCCATCGCACCGATCCGACGGTCGCCGCTACTTGGCGGCGACGGTCAGCCCCTCGCCGGTCCAGCCGCGCACCGTGTGGTGGGTGACCGAGGAGAATCCCGCCTGGGTGGCCAGGATCCGCATCTCGTCGGGGGTGGGGAAGTTGCCCACCGAGCCACCGCCGGTGCCCACCCACAGCAGCAGCCGACGACCGGTGCTGACCGGGTTGACCACCCCGATCATCATCAGCCCGCCCGGGGCGAGCACCCGGTGGAACTCGGCGACCGCGGCGGGCTGGTCGAAGAAGTGGAACGCGTTGGTGGAGATCACCGCGTCGATCGAGGCGTCGTCGAACGGCAACGCCTCGGCCGGGGTGCGCTTCCACTGCACCGCACTCGAGCGGGCGCGGGCCTTGGCCAGCATGCCCTCGGACATGTCGCAGCCGTACACGGCGGTCGGGGCCAGTTCGTCGGCGATGCGGGTGCTCAGGATTCCGGTGCCGCACCCGACGTCGACGATGCGCTGCGAGCCCGCGGCGCGCAGTCGGGCCAGCACGACGTCCTGGATCGGCTGGTAGGCCAGCCGCTGCAGCAGCGGGAAGTCGTAGACCCGGGCGACCTGGTCGAACACGGTGGACACGTGGTGGCTGAGCGAGTTGGCCATGGTTCAGTGTGGCACGCCCGCGATGCCGCCGAACGGGCTGTGGGGCGTTGGCCGGGCGGTCGCCGCAGCCGACACCGGCACTTCGGTCCCATTCGGCAGCAAAATGTGCCAAAGTTTTCCCAGGCTCTCCGACAGTGAAGGACCGCCATGATCAAGTCCACCCTCGCCGCCCTCGGCGCGGCCCTGGTGTCCGCAGCCCTGGTCGGCGCACCGGCGGCGCATGCCGGTGACCCCGCCGCCGAGCGCGCGTTCCTCGACGAATTCCACCAGGCGGTCCCGTTGGTGCCGATCATCACCTGGAACGACCGGCTCAGCCTGGACCTGGGCTACACGATCTGCCGAGCCAAGCGCGACGGCATGGACCTCGAGCACTATCGGGCCAGCGGTTGGCAGGGCGAGGCGATCGGCCCCGCGCTGCGTCACCTGTGCCCCAACCCGCAGCCGGGCGACAAGATCGGCTTGGACGCCCCCGGGCCTCCGCCACCCCCTCCGCCACCGCCGCCGCCCCTGCCGGCCGAACAGGCTTAGGCGCCGGCGGTGCAGTCGGCGTGAGACACGGCCGGTACCCGCAGGTCACAGGCAGTTCCAGATGCAGTCGAACGTGAGAACCTGCGCGCGCGCCGTCCGTTCAGGTCCAAAACTGAGCAGGTGATTCCGCGGTGAGGGCAAGCTGTACTTGTGCCGCGGTCAAAGGACTGCTTCTCCAACAAGATCTTCGACTACTCCATCACCGATCACACGCGATCCACCCTGGCCGCCTCAGCCATGCGTAACGCCATTACGCTGCGCTGCCCAGCAGGAACGACCTGCCATTCGGAAAGTGCAACCGCCGCCGCCGTACTCCACGATCGTGGGCTTGACGCGCCGCGGCGCCGTAGCATCGCCAGACATGACTCGTCTCGGCTACGCCCACGACGCTGTGGTGCAAGTGTATCCCGGCGGCAGTCCGAACGCCCTCGGTGCGGCGATCACGCTGGCGCTGTGTGGCAGTTGGGATCATCCACCGCCGTGCCCGCTGGCGTCGCATCACACCGCGAATAACGTCATCGGTGAGGATGTATCGCTGCGGATACTGTTTGCCGCCGACGCCGCCGACGAACCACGCATCCGCCGGCTCATCGGCGAGGCGCTCGCGACCGAGGAACTGATCGGGCCGGACGGTCGGGTCACCCGATGGCGGCTGAAATCCGCTGCTGCCGGCCGGCTTCGGAAGAGTGAGCAAGGCCACGTCGCCGATCTGATCGCCCATCACTGAGTCATCACCGTCGGTGGCCGAGCATTGATCGGGTCAGCGCACCGGGGTGAACGGCTGCGACAACTGACTAGGGCGCGGTGTAATCCGGGGGAGGGACACCGAACTGCGGCGGGCGCTTCTCCCGGACGGCAGCGAGGCCCTCGTGCACGTCGGGACCGCTGAAGGACAAGAACTCCAACCCCATCGACGTCTCGAACACCGGCGCGAACATCCGGTACCAGTGATTGAGGCTGTGCTTGGTCCAGCGGATCGCGTGCTGGGCGCCGCTGGCCAGGTTCGTCGCGATCCGGTTCGCGGTGTCGAGCACATCGTCGTCATCGACGCAGGTGGAGACCAGCCCGATGCGCTCGGCTTCCTCGCCGCGCAACGGCTCGCAGGTCAGTAGGTAGTACTTGGCCTTGGCCATCCCGACCAGCAGCGGCCAACAGATCGCGGCGTGATCGCCGGCGGCCACACCCAGCTTGGTGTGCCCGTCGATGATCTTCGCGCTGCGCCCGGCCACCGAGATGTCGGCCAGCAGCGCCACCACCAGGCCCGCGCCGACCGCCGGGCCGCGGATCGCGGAGATCAGCGGCTTGGAGAAGTTGATCAGGTTGAACACCAGATCCCGCGCCTCCCGCATGATCCGCACCCGGCCGTCGTAGTCGCCGATGGTCTCCTCGATCAGCTCGAAGCTGCCGCCGGCGGAGAACGCTGTTCCGGCGCCGCGGACCACGACCGCGCGCACCTGCGGATCGCGGTCGATCACCGGCCACACGTCGGCCAGATCACGATGCATCCGCGGACCCACCGAGTTCAGCCCCGGCGCCTCCAGGATCAGGTGGAGCACACCGTCGTCGGCGTGCTCGAATCGCAGGGTGGGGAAGTCGGCGTAGCGATCGGACATGCCGGTACCCCGGTCAGTTCGCGGCCGGTTTGTGCGCCACGATCGCGATGGCGGCCATCTGCTTGTTGTACTTGCGGAACACGCCGCGCATCGTCAGCACCCGGCGGCGCGCATCGTGCTGGACCAGCAGGTTCTTGGCGAACCGCAGCGCACCGGCCAGCCCTTCGTCGGAGACGAGGCGACGCGGCTGCAGCAGCGCCATCGGCGCGGTCTCCACCTCCTCGACCACCAGGCCGTGGTTGCTCAGCAGCGCGGTCCACTCGGCGACGGTCAGTGGGCGGGCGTTGACCTTGATCGACCGGGCCAGCGCCTGCTGCACCTCGTTCTTCACCCCCTCGTCGAGGGTGTCGGGAGTCAGGGCCAACTCGTGGATCGCGTAGCGCCCGCCCGGGCGCAGCACCCGGGCCGCCTCGGCGACGATGGCGTTCTTGGACTTCTCGCCCTGCATGGTCAACATCGCCTCGCCGACGACGACGTCGCGGCTGGCGTCGGGCAAGCCGGTGTCCTCCGCGTCGGCCACACGCACCTCGCCGTGGGCGGGTGCCACGATCTCGGTGACCAGGCGGGCGGCGTCGGCGTTCTGCTCCGCGCCGATGTAGGAGCGCGGCTTGGCGGCGATGATCTCGGTGGCGGTGCGGCCCATCCCGGGGGCGAACTCCAAGACGTCGGCGTCGGCCAGTTTGGCCCGCCGTAGCAGCGACCGGGTCAACTCGATACCGCCCGGGCGCAGCACCTTCTTGCCCAACCGGGCCAACAGCCAGTGGCCCTGGGCGTGTTCGGCGTCGCGGTCCGAACCGGGCAGCGGGTGGTCGGAGTGGGGGATGTTGTCGATCTCGGTCATTAGACGGCCTGCCTCACGGTAGGCATCAGTCCGCTGATCTCACGGTGCTGATGCACGGTCAAATAACGCAGCCCATCTGGGCCGGCGTCGATTGCGCGACGGGACCGTCGCGGCATCCACAGCAAGGCACCGGGACGCAGGGTCACGGTGGTCTGCTCGGTGGTCAATGTGCCGTTGCCGGCGAGTACGTGCACCAGCACGTCGACCTCGGCGCCGGTGTGGGCGCCGATGCTTCCGTGTGGCGGTAGCGCGATGATGTTGGAGTCCAGGCCGCGCTCGCGCAGGTCCAGCTTCCACAGATTGCCGCTGGCCTGCGGCTCCTCGGCGGCGATCTCGGCGGTGTTCACCAATACCCGGGGCAGCGGTGTCGCGGTGCGTTTGGTGATCGCGACGCGGTAAGTGCCGGGCCGGTCGTCGGCGGTGCCCTCGCGGCGCACCCACTCGACGCTGTCGGGGTATTCGGCCTGCAGCGATTCGCCCAGGGGCTGCGGGTCGCCGTCACCGACGACCACCATCGTCTCGTCGACGGTCAGGGCCTCATAGGCGGCGAACACCTGGCGGTCTCGGTCAGAATTTCGCAGGTCACAGACGTTTAACGCGTCGTCGACCATGGCTAGGCTCGCCTTCCTAGTTTTCACAAAACTGCTTGTGTAAACTCTAGCGCATGACTTATGTGATCGGGAAGCCGTGTGTAGATGTCATGGACCGCGCCTGCGTTGACGAGTGCCCGGTCGACTGCATCTACGAGGGCGGGCGCGCCCTCTACATCCACCCAGACGAGTGCGTCGACTGTGGCGCCTGCGAGCCGGTCTGCCCCGTAGAGGCAATTTACTACGAAGACGATCTTCCCGAGGATTTGGAGCCGTATCAAGACGACAACGCGGCCTTTTTCTCCGAGACGCTGCCCGGCCGCGATGAACCGCTGGGCTCTCCTGGTGGTGCGGCCAAACTCGGTCCGCTAGGGGTGGACACACCGCTGGTGGCGAGCTTGCCCAAACAGGGGGAGTGAGCTCAATCGCCGCGTCGCCGGGGGAACTGACGGGCCGCCGCTTCGACGTGTGGCGGACGTTGAAGCTCGCCAACGGGCCGCTGAGTATCGCCGCCATCGCCGAGCAACTGCGGGTGCACCCCAACACCGTGCGGTTCCACTTGGCGACCCTGATCAGCGACGGGCGGGTCGAACGGGTCAAATCCGAGCATCACGGGCCCGGGCGGCCCCCGGTGATGGTGCAGGCCGTGCGGCAGATGGACCGCGGCGGCCCGCGCCGCTACCGGCTGCTGGCCGAGATCTTGACCATCGGGTTCGCCGCTGACGCCAACCCCGGCGCCAAGGCGCTGGCGGCGGGGCGGGAATGGGGCCGACGGCTGCGTCCGCCCACGCCCGGTGCGGCGGCCCCCGGCGCCGAGGAGTCGATCGAGCGGCTGATCGAGATGCTCGATGAACTCGGGTTCGCGCCCGAGCGTCGGGAGACCGGCGGGCACAAGCAGGTCGGTCTGCGGCACTGCCCGTTTCTCGAACTCGCCGAGGCCGACCCGGAGGTGGTCTGCCCGATTCATCTCGGACTGATGGAGGGTGCGCTGGAGACCTGGGATGCGCCGGTGGCCATCGACCGGCTCGAGGCGTTCGTCGAGCCGGACATGTGCCTGGCGCATCTGAGCCTGGCCGGCGCCCAGCCCAAGGCCGCTGCCGCCGACGGGGCGGCGTCGTGAGCGGGGGCACCGCGGTCGCGGTCGCGATCACCTTCGTTTGGCTGGGCATGGTCGCCGGGATCGCCTTCATCGAGTCGCCGCTGAAGTTCCGGGCCCCCAACGTGACGCTGCAGATCGGATTGGGTATCGGCCGGTTGGTGTTTCGGGCGCTGAACACCGTGGAGGGCATCTTCGCCGGGGTGTTGGTGGTGCTGGTGATCGTCACCCCGCCGGCGACGCCGATCATGGTGGCGTTCGCGGTGGCGATGACGATGCTGCTGTTGCAGTTGGCCGCTGTGCGGCCGCGGCTGAACAAGCGATCCGATCAGGTGCTGGCCGGCTACGAGGGCCCGCGGTCCCACGCGCATTACGTCTATGTCGGGCTGGAATTGATTAAGCTGACGGCGTTGCTGATTGCCGGGTCGCTTCTGCTGGCCGGCTGACTGTTCCCACCGATTTGTTCCCACCGACCCAAAGGATGTGTTGATGGAATCGCTGTCGCTGACCACGTTGGCCGCCGAGAAGATCGCTGAGGCGCGCACCTCGCGGGCCGGGCGCTCCGCGACCACCATTCACGGCGGGCACGCCCACGAGTTGCGTCAGACCTTGGTGGCGCTGCGCGGCGGGGAGGAGTTGGCCGAGCACGACAGCCCGGGGGAGGCGACGCTGCAGGTTCTGCAGGGCCGTGTCGCGCTGACCGTCGGTGCGGACTCCTGGGAGGGTGCGGCCGGCGACTACGTCACCATCCCGCCCGAGCGGCACGGATTGAAGGCGTTCGAGGATTCCGCGGTGCTGCTCACGGTCGCGTTGAGCGCCAAGCACCCCGAGTAGTTCCTCACCGCGATTCGCTCGCCTGCGCCGGGGCGAGCACCACGCAACAGCGTTGATCGCCGGGGCAGAGCCGGGTGCGCGGTGCGACCGGCGCCAGCGCGTCGGCCACGCCGTGGATCAGAGCGTGGTTCATCCCGCAGGCCAATTCGGTCTGCACCTGGGCCAGGGCGTGAAACGGGCAGTTCGCCAGCACCACCTCGCCGTCGTCGGCGTCGCCGGGTGCGTCAGCGGCCGCGCGCGGTTCGTAGCCGTGCTCGGTGAGCACCGCGAGCACCAACTCCAGCGCCGCCTCGGCGCTCTGCGGCGGCTGCGTGCCGACGGCCTGCGCGCCGATCCGGTGGCCGTAATCGGCGGCGACCCGGTCGAGCACCTCGCGCACCGGCGTCCCGCTCGCGGCGGACTCGGCGATCGCGGCGGCCATCAGCTCCCCGGCCAGTTGGTATTCGCGGTGGGGAAGGCTGATCGCGATGTCGCGTGCCGACCGGCGATACAACTTGGCCGGGCGCCCCGCGCCCGGGCCGGTGCGCCCGGTCAACCGGACATAGCTGGCCTCCAGCAGGCCCTCGGCCTCCAGCCGGTCGAGATGGAACTTGGCCTGGTGATGGGCGACTCCGACGGCATCGGCCGCCTGGTCGCGGCTGACCGGTTCCGGTTGCGAACAGACGAACCCGTACAGGCGCCGGCGTAGCGGATCGGCGAGCGCACCGATCCCGGCTGCGTCGCGGGCCAGCCCGCCCTGATCATCCACCTGAGCTGCCACGATGCCCCGCCGTCTATCGAGCAAAAGTCTTGCTGTTACAGTCTACGCGTTCTATCATTAAAGATGTTCTCCTTTAGAGTTAGGGGTTGCCATGACTACCAACCACGTCACCACCACACCGAGCCTCTCCGAGCGGATCAAAGATCCCCTGTTCGAGGCATTCTTCCTGTTGCGCACGCTGTTCACGGTGGCGCCGATCCTGTTCGGGCTGGACAAGTTCTTCAACTTCTTGCCGCACGTTCCCGGCGACACCGTCACCAATCACTGGGGCAAGTACCTGGCGCCCTGGATTGATGGAATCCTGCCCGGCAACGCCGACCAGGGCATGTATCTGATCGGGGTCATCGAAATCGTCGCCGGGGTGCTCGTCGCGGTCGCTCCGCGCATCGGCGCCTGGGTGGTCGCCGCCTGGCTGGCCGGCATCATCGTGGATCTGCTCACCCTCTCCGGCTACTACGACGTCGCCCTGCGTGACTTCGGGCTGATGGTCGCCGCCATCGCGCTGGCCCGACTCGCCCAGGCCGTCCACGGCGGTTACACCGCGCGCAGGTAGCGCTTGGTGACGATCCGTTGCGCCAGCGACGTGATCGGATGCCCAGCCTTGCTCCACCAGGTCGCAGGCCGGGAGAACGCCCGGACCACGGCGTAGACCACGTCGTGGTCCGGGTCGTACTCCACGGAGAACAATTCCTCGCCGGACTCCGGATGGCCGCTGAGAGTGCCGTAGCCGAATCCCCGGCGATCGCGTTCCTCGACGACATAGATGACCCGGCACGGCGCCGCGATCGGACCCAGGTGCACGACCACGACCGCACCGGGGGTGGCGACGGGACTGCTGGCGCTGACCGTCAACCCCGCGCCGCGCTGCATGCCGTAGCGCAGCACCGCCGCGCCGGCCTGCTCGAATCGCTGTCGCCCGGTGCCGATGGCGGCCCGCTCATCGATGTGGTGGTAGCCCTGCGGCAGGGCGTCGTCGGCTGTGGCCCCCACCTGCGAGTAGGTGAACGGCGCCGTCGCCAGCGCGGTGAGATCCATGCCTCTACTCTGGCACGGCCGTGGCCCCGGTCGGCCCGGTGCACGGCTGTACCGCCGGCGGTGCCTACGGTGAACCGGTGGCAGACCAGCAGCGACACCCCGGTGGCGGCTTCAACCCGCCGGAGCCGACCGACAAGGGTGGCCCCGATTACGGCCGGTTCATCGAGGCGGTGCGCAGCCTCCAGGATCATGCCCGCGCCGTGGACGCTCCTGATGCGGTGATCTCCCGCGCGGCTGCCGCGATCGAGGAGGTCTCGGCGCTGCTGGCTCCGTTCGACGCCGACGAATGGTCGGCGCCGTCGGGACGCCGGATGGACCTGCCCAACCACGGCAATGTGCTGACCGTGCCGCTGAGGACGCGTAAGGAGGGCGACCGCATCCACGGCACCGCCCGCTTCGCCCGGTACCACCTGGGACGCAACGGCGCGGTGCACGGCGGCGCCCTGGGGCTGTTGTTCGATTCGCTGCTGGGTATGACGGCCGCGGTGTTGACCAAAAACCGCTACCAGCGCACCGCGTTTTTGCACCTGGACTACCGCCAGATCGTCCCGATCGGCGTTGAGTTGCAGGTCGATGCCGGTATCGACGAGATCGACGGGCGCAAGACCTTCGTCTCGGGCCGGCTCTGCGACGGTGCGACCGTGCTGACCGAAGCCCGTGCGCTGTTCGTGCGGCTCAAGCCGGGACAGCCCTAACCGCGGGGACCGTTGACGACGGGCAGCAGTGCTTGCCGGTGACGGCCCAGGGGTGATTTTTCCGGGCCGAGGACGACCGGCAACGGCCTTCGCCGCGGGGGCGGGGGCCGCCCCGATAGCATGGTCGCGACCGTTTCGACCGCCAGTCCACGCCTTGACACCCACGGAGACCAGCCCATGAGCGCCCCCGCCTTCGACCGTCCGGCAGCCCCGATCCGGGTGCCCGCCGGGACCACCGCGGGGGCGGCCGTGCGCGAGGCCGGTCTTCCCGGCCGCGGCGCCCCCGACGCGATTGTGGTGGTGGCCGACCCCGACGGCACGCTGCGGGATCTGGGGTGGACACCCGAGTCCGACGTCGCGGTCACCCCGATCGCCGCTGACACCGAGGCCGGCCGCAGCGTGATCCGTCATTCCTGTGCCCACGTGCTCGCCCAGGCGGTCCAAGATCTCTACCCGAACGCCAAACTGGGTATCGGCCCGCCGATCACCGACGGCTTTTATTACGACTTCGACGTCGCCGACTACGCGTTCACACCGGAGGACCTCGCCGCCCTGGAGAAGCGGATGCGCCAGATCATCAAAGACGGCCAACTGTTCTCGCGGCGGGTCTACGAATCCAAGGAGCAGGCGCGCGCCGAACTCACCAACGAGCCCTACAAACTCGAACTCGTCGACGACAAATCCGGCGATGCCGAGATCATGGAGGTCGGTGGCGACGAACTGAGCGCCTACGACAACCTGAATCCCCGTAGCCGCGAACGCATCTGGGGGGATCTGTGTCGGGGTCCGCATATCCCGACAACGAAGTACATCCCCGCGTTCAAGCTGACCCGCAGTTCGGCGGCGTACTGGCGGGGCAACCAGGCCAACGCCAGCCTGCAGCGCGTCTACGGCACCGCCTGGGAATCCCAAGAGGCCCTCGACCGGTATCTGGAGCTCATCGAGGAGGCGCAGCGCCGCGATCACCGCAAGCTCGGTGTCGAGCTCGACCTGTTCAGCTTCCCCGACGAGATCGGTTCGGGCCTACCGGTGTTCCACCCGAAGGGGGGAATCGTCCGGCGCGAGATGGAGGACTATTCG
The DNA here is from genome assembly GCF_002104795.1 of Mycolicibacillus koreensis. GTDB lineage: Bacteria > Actinomycetota > Actinomycetes > Mycobacteriales > Mycobacteriaceae > Mycobacterium > Mycobacterium koreense. The sequence goes on along the minus strand of NZ_NCXO01000009.1, from coordinate 78,090 downwards.
CGTCGCAAGCACATCGAGGCGGGATACGAATTCGTCACCACGCCGCACATCACCAAAGCGCAACTGTATGAGACCTCCGGACATCTGCAGTGGTACCGCGAGGGGATGTACCCGCCGATGCACATCGACGCCGAGTACGACGCCGAGGGGCAACTGCGCAAACCGGGGCAGGATTACTACCTCAAACCGATGAACTGCCCCATGCACCATCTGATCTTCCGGTCGCGAGGGCGCTCCTATCGGGAACTTCCGCTGCGGCTGTTCGAGTTCGGATCGGTCTACCGGTACGAGAAATCCGGTGTCGTCCACGGTTTGACCCGGGTGCGCGGGATGACCCAGGACGACGCGCACATCTACACCACCCGAGAGCAGATGGGTGCCGAACTGGCGGCACTGTTGCAGTTCGTCCTCGATTTGCTCGCCGACTACGGCCTCAACGACTACTACCTGGAGCTGTCCACCAAAGACCCCGAGAAATATGTTGGCGCCGACGAAGATTGGGACGAGGCCACCGCGACGCTGCGTGCCGTCGCCGAGGCCTCCGGCCTGGAACTGGTCCCCGATCCCGGCGGTGCGGCCTTCTACGGGCCGAAGATCTCCGTGCAGGTCAAGGATGCGCTGGGGCGTAGCTGGCAAATGTCGACCATCCAGCTCGACTTCAACATGCCGGACCGGTTCGAGTTGGAGTACACCGCCGCCGACGGCAGCCGGCAGCGGCCGGTGCTGATCCACCGGGCTCTGTTCGGCTCCATCGAACGGTTCTTCGGTGTGCTCACCGAGCACTACGCCGGAGCGTTCCCGGCCTGGCTGGCACCGGTGCAGGTCGTGGCGATCCCGGTCGCCGACGATCACCTGCCGTACCTCCACGACGTGGTCGATCAACTCAAGCGACGTGGCATTCGCGCCGAGGTCGACGTCAGCGACGACCGGATGGCGAAGAAGATCGTCAACCACACCAACCAGCGGGTGCCGTTCATGGTGCTGGCCGGTGACCGTGATGTCGCCGCCGACGCGGTGAGCTTCCGGTTCACCGACCGCACGCAGATCAACGGGGTGGCGCGCGAAGCGGCCCTCGACGCGATCGCCGACTGGGTTACCCAGCGTCGCAACGAAGTTCCCACAGCGGAGCTGATGACCATCGGTGGTGCCGGATGAGCACGGGCCGCGAAGAGTCGATGATCGACACCGGTGTCGGTCAGCCGGATCATCTGCAGCGGCTGTGGTCACCGCACCGGATGACCTACCTCGCGGAGTCACCCCGCAACCGGGACGCCACCGCGCTGGTGCACCCGTTCACCGAGATCCCCCGGATGGACGACGAAGAGGGTTTGATGGTGGCCCGCGGGGAGCTGGTCTACGCGGTGCTCAACCTCTACCCGTACAACGCGGGTCATCTGATGGTGGTGCCCTACCGGCAGGTCGCCGAGCTCGAGGAGCTGACCGCCGAGGAGAGCACCGAGCTCATGGCGTTCATCCAGAAGGCGATCCGGGTGATCAAACGGGTCTCCCGGCCCGACGGGTTCAACGTCGGCCTCAACCTCGGCGCGGCGGCCGGCGGGTCGCTGTCGGAGCACCTGCACGTCCACGTGGTGCCCCGCTGGGGCGGGGACGCCAACTTCATCACCGTGATCGGGGACTCCAAGGTGATGCCGCAGCTGCTGCGCGAAACCCGTCGACTTTTGGCCGAGGAGTGGGTGAAGCAGCCGTGAGCAAACTGCGGTTCCTGTCGCGGGCCACATTCAGGGCCATCACCACTCCGCTGGCGAAGGCGGCACTGCGGCTCGGATTCACCCCCAACGGCGTCACCATCATCGGAGCCGCCGCAACCGTGCTGGCCGCCCTGACCCTGTTCCCGGTGGGGCACCTGTTCGCCGGAACGCTGATCATCTGGCTGTTCGTCATGTTCGACATGCTCGACGGGGCGATGGCCCGCCAGACCGGGGGCGGAACCCGGTTCGGTGCGGTGCTCGACGCGGCGTGCGACCGGATCAGCGACGGCGCCGTGTTCGGCGGGCTGGCCTGGTGGGCCGCGTTCGGCCTGGGGGACTCCGCTCTGACCGCCGCGGCGTTGATCTGCCTGGTCACCTCGCAGGTGATCTCCTACATCAAGGCGCGGGCGGAGGCCAGCGGACTGCGCGGCGACGGGGGATTCATCGAACGCCCCGAGCGGCTCATCATCGTGCTCGTCGGCGCCGGGCTCTCCGACCTGCCCGTCTTCGCGCAACCGTGGGCGCTGCCGGTGGCGATGTGGCTGCTCGCAGTGGCCAGCGTCGTCACGTTCATCCAGCGGCTGCACACCGTGCGCATCTCACCCGGAGCGACCGAACCCCTCGGCTCCGGCGACGGGACGCCGCAATGAGGATCCCGGGCTCTGAGCAGCTCAGCGACTGGGGATATGCGGCCGGCTGGATGGCGGTGCGCGCGATGCCGGAATTCGCCGCCCGCAACATGTTCGATGCCGGCGCTCTCGTCGCCGCACGCGGGCGCGGACCAGAACAGCTGCGCCGCAACCTGGCCCGTGTTCTCGAAGTGCAACCCGGCCAGGTCCCCGGCTCGCTGATGCGCGCCTCGCTGGCCTCCTACGCCCGGTACTGGCGGGAGGCGTTTCGCCTGCCCAGCATGAACCAGCAGAAACTGGCCCGTCGCCTCGACAGCACTGTCGTGGGCCGGAAGAACCTCGAGGCCGCCCTCGCCGCCGGTCGCGGCGCGGTTATCGCGGTGCCGCACAGCGGCAACTGGGACATGGGTGGGGTGTGGTTGGCCCAGACCTACGGCACGTTCACCACCGTGGCCGAACGACTCAAACCCGAGTCGCTCTACCAGCGGTTCATCGACTACCGGGAGACCCTCGGTTTCGAGGTGCTGCCGCTGACCGGGGGAGAGCGCCCGCCGTTCGAGGTGCTCGCCGAGAGGCTCGCCGACAACCGGGTCGTGTGTCTGATGGCCGAACGCGATCTCACCCGCCGCGGGGTGCCGGTGAGTTTCTTCGGTGAGCCCAGTCGGATGCCGGCCGGGCCGGCCAAATTGGCGCTGGAGACCGGCGCGGCGCTGATGCCGGGGCACTGCTGGAATCCCGGCCCCGCCGACTGGGGGTTCGAGATCTTCCCACCCATCGACACCGCCGGCGCCGACGTGGGCAGCCTCACCCAGGCGTTGGCCGACCAGTTCGCGCTGAACATCGCCGCCTACCCGGCCGACTGGCACATGCTGCAGCCGCAGTGGCTGGCCGACTTGCCGCAGGGCCGCCGTGCCGCACTGGAGCAGCCCTGATGCGCATCGGCATGGTCTGCCCTTACTCCTTCGACGTGCCCGGCGGGGTGCAGGCCCATGTGCTGCAGTTGGCCGAGGTGCTGTGGGCGCGCGGGCACACCGTGAGTGTGCTGGCACCGTCGTCACCGAACCAACACGACCGGTTGCCCGACTACGTCGTCTCCGGCGGCCGGGCCCTGCCGATCCCCTACAACGGGTCGGTGGCCCGGCTACGGTTCGGTCCGGCCAGTCACCGCCGGGTGAAACGCTGGCTGGCCGACGGGGACTTCGACGTGCTGCACCTGCACGAGCCGAACGCGCCGAGCCTGTCGATGTTGGCGCTGCTCATCGCCGAAGGGCCGATCGTGGCCACCTTCCACACCTCCACCACTCGGTCGCTGACGCTCAACGCGGTGCGCGGCATCCTGCGCCCGCTGCACGAAAAGATCGTCGGACGCATCGCGGTGTCGGATCTGGCGCGGCGCTGGCAGATGGAGGCGCTGGGCTCAGACGCCGTGGAGATCCCCAACGGGGTCGACGTGACCGCGTTCGCCACCGCGCCGGTGCTGCCCGGGTATCCGCGGGCCGGCAAGACCGTGCTGTTTTTGGGTCGCTACGACGAATCCCGCAAGGGCATGGCGGTGCTGCTGGAGGCCCTTCCGGCGGTGGTGGACCGCTTTCCGGACCTGCAGGTGCTCATCGTCGGGCGCGGCGACGAGGCGGCGCTGCGCGCCGAGGCCGGCCCGCTCGCCGACCGCCTGCGGTTTCTCGGACAAGTCGACGACGCCGAAAAGGCGTCGGCGTTGCGCAGCGCCGACGTGTACTGCGCGCCCAACACCGGCGGGGAGAGCTTCGGCATCGTGCTGGTGGAGGCGATGGCCGCCGGCACCGCCGTGGTGGCCAGCGACCTAGACGCGTTCCGGCGGGTGTTGCAGGACGGCCGCGCCGGGTTGCTGGTGCCGGTCGGCGACGGCGCCGCCCTGGCCGACGGCCTGATCGGCATGCTCGACGACGACATCCGGCGCGCTGACTTCAGCGCCGCCGGCAGCGCGGCGGTCGGCCGCTACGACTGGTCGGTGGTGGCCAGCCAGATCATGCGCGTGTACGAGACGGTGGCGCAGGTCGGTGGCCCGGTGCGGGTGGCCAGTTGATGGTGTGGGCGCTGCTGGGGGTCGCGGTCGCGGTCGCGGTGCTGGTCGGGATCGGAGCCTGGGCCTACCAGACGGCGACCCGGCTCAACCGGCTGCACGTGCGGTGCGACCTGTCCTGGCAGGCGCTGGACGCGGCGCTGGCCCGCCGCGCGGTGGTCAGCCGTGCAGTCGCCGTCGACGCCTACCACGGGCAGCCGGCCGGCCGACGGCTGGCGGCGCTCGCCGACGTCGCCGAACGGTCGCCGCGCAGCACCCGCGAAGCCGCCGAAAACGATCTGTCCGCGGCGTTGGCCATGGTGGATGCCACCGTGCTGCCGGCGGAGTTGGTGGCGGAGTTGGCTGACGCCGAGGCGCGGGTGGTGTTGGCCCGCCGATTCCACAACGACGCCGTGCGCGACACCCGGGCACTGCACGAGCGTCCCCTGGTGCGCACCCTGCGGCTGGCCGGAACCGCGCCGCTACCCGGCTACTTCGAGATCGTCGAACGCGCGGCGGCCATCGCGCACGGCGATCAGGGCGTGTTGGCGCCGCGGACCTCCGCGCGGGTGGTGCTCCTCGACGAGCACGGCGCGGTGCTGCTGCTGTGCGGGTCCGACCCGGCCGGCGGCGAAGCCGCGCCGCGGTGGTGGTTCACCGTCGGCGGCCAGCCCCGCGACGGCGAGGCCCTCGCGGCCACGGCGGCCAGGGAACTCGCCGAGGAGACCGGGTTGCGGGTGGACTCCGAGGCGCTGATCGGGCCGGTCTGGCGGCGTAGCGCGGTGTTCGGCTTCAACGGGTCGGTGATCAACAGCCAGGAGTTCTACTTCGTCTACCGCACCGAGCGTTTCGAGCCGTCACCGGCGCAGCGCACCGAACTCGAACACCGGTATCTGCACGCGCATCGCTGGTGTGATGCCGCGGCGATCACCGAACTCAACGCCTGCGGCGAGACCGTGTACCCGCTTCAGCTCGGCGAGCTGCTCACCGAGGCCAACGTTCGTGTCGACGAACCGCCCGGCCCGCCGCGGCCCGCCCGCTACATCCGCTGACCGCGGCGCGCGGGTACGGGGGTCAGAATGCGGTGCTGCCGGAGGGCTGCAGGATGAAGCCGTGTTGTTCGCCCAGGCGGGTGTCGACGCACGCGGTGACGTCGCCGGGGCTGACGGCGCAGGAGATGTTGCCGTCCGAGACGGTCGCGCCGACCGGCAGCAACGGGCCGGCCGGCTCCTCGTCGCAGGCGCTGTAGAAGAAATCGGAGGCGAACCGGTAGGTCAGGCTGTTGAACGCCCGGACCTCGTCTTTGACGCACAACTCCGAGGCCGTCGGATCGGTGACGACGCCGGGGAATTCACCACGGCAGACCAGCACCTGGCTGCTGGTGTCGTCGGGCAGGCTGCTGGCCGGATGGAAGTTGCAGCGCACCCCGTCGGGGGTGGAGAACTCGATGATCGCCGACCCGTCTGGGGTGTGGCGCAGATACGGGTCCACAGCGCTGTCGGTGCCGGCGGCGGGGTCGGCGTTGGCGATCGGCAGTGCCGAGGCGCCGCATAGCCACCCGAGGACCCCGCCGACGACGACCAACGCTGTGCGCATGGCTCACTACGATAGGCCGGGTGCTGCGGCGCCGCCGCCGAACCGTCGCTATGCCGCAGCGAGGATCGCGTCGTAATCCCAGCGCGTCGGGGGTTTCATCCCGGGCGGCATCCACGCGGTGAACAGGTGTCCCTGCGGATGGGCGACGCGGGTCGGTGTGACACCGAGCGCGTCGCGCACCTCGGCCAGCGGGCGTTGCAGCAACTCCTCGTAGGGGGCGGCCATCAGCAGATCGGCCCGCTGACCGCGCCGGACCGCCTGACGGAAGTAGCTCAGCTTGCGCCACGGCGCCGCGGGGATGACGGTGCCGGCGGTGGCCAGCGCCAGCGTCTTCAACGCCGCTGACGGCTCCATCTGTCCGCAGTGGAACCCCAGATTGCCGAACTCGCCGCCCAGATCGGGGCCGTACCCGCCCAGGGTGTGGAACATGTCGTGCAGGGCGGTGCCACGCCGGACCATGTAGAAGAAGTCGTCGTCCCAGCCACGGCGTTCGGCGATCGGGCGGATCACCGTGTCGACGTCGAAAACTCCGGCGTCGAGCCGGTTGGTGGTCAGAAACGACCGGTAGGCGTGGCCCAGCGAACCGGCCGGCAGCGACGCCAGGTACTCGTCGTCGGAGAGCACCGCCAACAGGTCGGGCTTGTGGGCCAACAGGCGCCGCCCGTTGGGGTGTGCGCGCACCTGGTAGTAGGCGCGGGCCAGGATCGGCGCGCTCAACCCCACGATGAGGTCGAAGACCCGCGTCGGGTTACCGGCGGGGTTGGCCAGAAACCGCCAGGCGCCGAGCACGGCCGGCCAATCGCGGTGTTCGGGGACGCCGGGGGGCTCGGGTGCGGACACTGGCGGGATCCGTTCGTCGCGGTCGGGGGACTGTGATCGCGATCATAATGGGTGCGCGCGGGGCGCCGTGGCGCCTTCGGCGAGGCCGTTCGGCGCGGCCAAAACCCGGTTGGAACGTCCCACTAGACTGGTCGGCAGAACTCGGCTCAAGGAGAACCAACAGTGGACAATGCAGCGCGCAACGGCTCGGGTGTCGGCGCAGAAACCGGCACGGCGCGGGTGAAGCGTGGGATGGCCGAGATGCTCAAGGGTGGGGTGATCATGGATGTGGTCACCCCGGAGCAGGCCCGTGTCGCTGAGGGTGCCGGTGCGGTGGCGGTGATGGCGTTGGAGCGGGTGCCGGCCGATATCCGTGCTCAGGGCGGGGTGTCGCGGATGAGTGATCCGGACATGATCGAGAGCATCATCGCGGCGGTGTCGATTCCGGTGATGGCGAAGGTGCGGATCGGTCATTTCGTCGAGGCGCAGATTCTGCAGAGCCTCGGGGTGGATTTCGTCGACGAGTCGGAGGTGTTGACTCCGGCCGATTACGCCCATCACGTCGACAAGTGGCAGTTCACGGTGCCGTTTGTGTGTGGGGCGACCAATCTGGGTGAGGCGTTGCGGCGGATCACCGAGGGGGCGGCGATGATCCGGTCGAAAGGGGAGGCCGGCACCGGGGATGTGTCGAATGCGACCACGCATATGCGGGCCATCGGCGGGGAGATCCGGCGGTTGTCGTCGTTGAGTGAGGACGAGTTGTTCGTGGCGGCCAAGGAGTTGGCGGCGCCGTATGAGCTGGTCGCTGAGGTGGCGCGTGCGGGTAAGTTGCCGGTGACGTTGTTCACCGCGGGGGGTATCGCGACTCCGGCGGATGCGGCGATGATGATGCAGCTCGGTGCGGAGGGGGTCTTCGTCGGTTCGGGCATCTTCAAATCCGGTGATCCGGCGGCGCGTGCGGCGGCGATCGTGAAGGCCACCACCTTCTACGACGATCCCGATGTGCTCGCGCGGGTCTCGCGGGGGCTGGGGGAGGCGATGGTCGGCATCAACGTCGACGACCTGCCCGCACCGCACCGTCTCGCCGAACGCGGCTGGTAAGCCATTGGCGATCGAGCAGATCCTCGACCTCGAGCAACTCGAGGTCAACATCTATCGGGGTGCCGTATTCGGCTCCACCGAGCATTTCCAGCGCACCTTCGGCGGCCACGTCGCCGGCCAGGCGCTGGTCTCGGCGGTGCGCACCGTCGACCCGCACTACCGTGTGCACTCCCTGCACGGTCATTTCCTGCGCCCCGGCGATGCGAAAGCGCCGACGGTGTTCCTGGTGGAGCGGGTGCGTGACGGCGGATCGTTCTGCACCCGCCGGGTCACCGCAATTCAGCACGGTCAGACCATCTTTCACATGTCGGCGTCGTTTCAGGTTCCGCAGGAGGGGATCAGTCACCAAGATGTCATGCCGACCGCGCCGGATCCGGAGAACCTGCCCGGCCTCGACGGAATGAAATCGTTCGACGAGGAGAGCTTCAAGGTTTTCGCGGAGTGGGAACTACGTCAGGTTCCCGCCGATCAACTCACTCCGATCCCGGGATTAGCCGCGCGTCAACAAGTTTGGTTTCGTCACCGGGAGCCGTTGCCGGACGACCCGGTCTTGCACATCTGCGCGCTGGCCTACATGAGCGACCTCACCCTGCTGGGCACCTCCTGGTCGGCGCACCCCGGAGAACGCGATCACCTGCAAGTGGCCTCGCTGGATCACGCCATGTGGTTCCTGCGGCCGTTCCGCGCCGATGAATGGCTCCTGTACGACCAGACCTCGCCGTCGGCCGGCGGCGGCCGGGCACTGGCTCAGGGCAAGATCTTCAGCCGCGACGGGGCGATGGTCGCCGCCACCATGCAGGAGGGCCTGACCCGCTACCCGCACGGGCACACGCCCAGGTGAGCGCACCGCGCATCGGTGTGCTGGCACTGCAGGGCGACGTCCGAGAGCACCTCGGGGCGTTGAGTGCGGTCGGCGCAGACCCGGTCACAGTGCGAAACCGGGCCGAACTCGATTCGGTCGACGGACTGATCCTGCCCGGCGGTGAATCCACGACGATCAGCTATCTGCTCGACGAACTCGGGCTGGCCGATCCGCTGCGGGCACGACTGGCCGCGGGGATGCCCGCCTACGGGGCCTGCGCCGGGATGATCCTGCTGGCCTCGGAGATCTTGGATGCGGGCAGCGGCACGCGGGTCGCGGTCCCACTGGGTGGGGTCGATATGACCGTGCGGCGCAATGCGTTCGGGCGCCAGGTCGATTCGTTCGAGGATTACCTGAGTGTCGCCGGCTTCGACGATCCGGTCCACGCGGTGTTCATCAGGGCACCGTGGGTGGAGCGGGTCGGCGCCGACGTGACGGTGCTGGCGCGTGCTGCCGGGCACCCGGTCGCGGTGCGTCAGGGCGCAGTGCTGGCCACCTCGTTTCACCCGGAGGTGACCGCCGATCACCGCATCCACGCGTTGTTCGTCGCGATCGTGACCGGGCGCGCCTGAGCGCGCCACACCACCGTTGTGTGGGGCCGGTCACCCGACAAGGCATGATGTGGGGATGGCAGACATCAGGCGAGGAGCATTCCGGCGCGCCACCAAGCTGGCCGGGCTGCCGGCCGGGGTGGCCGGGCGCGCGGCGCTCGGCGTAGGCAAACGCATGACCGGCAAGTCCCGCGATGAGGTCAACGCGGAGATGCTGGAGAAGGCCGCCGACGAGCTGTTCAAGGTGCTCGGCGAACTCAAGGGCGGCGCGATGAAAGTCGGGCAGGCGCTGTCGGTGATGGAGGCGGCGATCCCCCCGCAGTTCGCCGAGCCGTTCCGCGAGGCGCTGGTCAAGCTGCAGGCCGAGGCCCCGCCGTTGCCCGCGGCCAAGGTGCACCGCGTCCTCGACGCGCAGCTGGGCACCCGGTGGCGGGACCGCTTCGAGTCGTTCGACGACACCGCGGTCGCCTCGGCCAGCATCGGCCAGGTGCACCGGGCGGTGTGGAAGGACGGCCGGCGGGTCGCGGTCAAAATCCAGTACCCCGGCGCCGACGAGGCGCTGCGTGCCGACCTCAAACTGATCAAGCGGTTCTCCTGGGTCTTCAAACAGCTCGCGCCCGGTGCCGACGTGGACCGGCTGGTCAACGAGATCAACGACACACTCGAGGCGGAACTGGACTACCGTCAGGAGGCCGACAACCAGCGGGCGTTCGCCAAGGCCTACGCCGACGACGAGAAGTTCCTGGTCCCGCTGGTGGTTGCCAGCGCCCCGAAGGTCATCGTCTCGGAGTGGGCCGAGGGGCGGCGGCTCTCGGCGATCATCGCCGACGGCTCCCAGCAGGAGCGTGATGAGGCCTGCACGCGGCTGCTGGAATTCACCCTCAGCTCGCCGGCGCGGGTGGGACTGGTCCACGCCGACCCGCATCCGGGCAACTTCATGATCATGGCCGACGGGCGCCTCGGCGTCATCGACTTCGGCGCGGTCTCGGCTCACCCCGGCGGTATCCCCCCGGAGTTCTGCGAACTGCTGTGCTGCGGCCGCGACGAACGCTGGGACGATGTGATCCGGCTGCTCAAGCAGCTCAAGTTCATGCCCGAGCACTACGAGCTGAGCGCCGACCAACTCAAGGAATACCTCGGGCCGCTGTGGGCCTACATCGACCCGTTGCGCGCCGGGGAGTTCCACTTCACCCGCGCCTGGTTCCAGCGGTCCGCGCTGGCGACCACCGATCCGTTCAACGAGGGATTCAACGACCGGTTCAAGATGGCCCGCCAGATGACGATCCCCTCTGGTTACGTGATGCTGCTGCGCACCCTGGGCGGGTTGCTCGGGGTGGCGGTGCAACTCGACGCCACCCTCAACTATGCGGCGCTGATCGAACGGTGGGTGCCCGGCTTCTTCCCGCCCGGCGGTACCCCGGCGGGCGCGGAGACCGGCGGCGACTCCGATCCGGTGCCCACGCCGTAGGGGCCCGTTCATGCGGGGGACCGGGCCACGTCGGGCCGTGCTGGCAGCGGTGCTGGCGCTGAGCGCGACAGCCGCGGTGCACTGCACCCCGGCCGCACCGGGCGAGGCGCCCGCGACGCCACCCCCGCCGCGATCACCGGTGACGCCGCTCTCCTCGACACCGTCGCCGGCTCCGGCTCCGGCAGAGGTCGCCGCGGTCGACGCCGCCGAGCTGGGCCCGACCTGGGCGCCGGGCTGCCCGGTCGACCCCGCGCAGCTTCGCCGGGTCACGGTCGACTATCTGGACTTCGACGCCAACACCGGTCGCGGTGAGTTGATCGTGCACCGTGACCTCGTCGAACAGGTCATCGCGATCTTCGCCGACCTGTACCGGATCGGTTATCCGATCGAGAAAATGCGCAACGTCGCGAACTATCCGGGCGCCGACGATGAGGCCTCGATGCGTGACAACAACACCTCGGCGTTCAACTGCCGGCGCATCCCCGGGTCGGGCAACTGGGCGTTGCACGCCTACGGCCGGGCGATCGACGTCAACCCGCTGCTCAACCCCTACATCGACAGCGACGGGGTGCAGCCGGGCAACGCCGCGGAGTACCTGGACCGGGACCGCAGGGACCCTGGTGTGCTGCACGACGGGGACCCGGCGGTGCGGGCGTTCACCGACCGCGGGTGGGTCTGGGGAGGGCATTGGCACTCGCCGATCGACTACCAGCATTTTGAGCTGCCGTGATCGATGGGCCCTCAGCGCTCCTTATAGACTCGTCACGCAACATCACACGGAGCGAGGCAGGAAAACGATGTCCGGTCATTCCAAGTGGGCGACCACGAAGCACAAGAAGGCCGTCATCGACGCACGCCGCGGCAAGATGTTCGCCCGGTTGGTCAAGAACATCGAGGTCGCGGCCCGTGTCGGCGGTGGCGACCCGGCAGGGAACCCGACCCTGTATGACGCCATCCAAAAGGCCAAGAAGTCCTCGGTGCCCAACGACAACATCGAGCGGGCCCGCAAGCGCGGCGCCGGCGAGGAGGGCGGCGGGGCCAACTGGGAGAACATCACCTACGAGGGCTACGGCCCCAACGGGGTGGCGGTGCTCATCGAATGCCTCACCGATAACCGCAACCGCGCTGCCAGCGAGGTGCGCGTCGCGATGACCCGTAACGGCGGCAACATGGCTGACCCCGGTTCGGTGGCTTACCTGTTCACCCGCAAGGGCGTCGTCACCCTGGACAAAAACGGCCTCACCGAGGACGACGTACTCACCGCGGTGCTCGAGGCCGGCGCCGAGGACGTCAGCGACCTGGGGGATTCGTTCGAGGTCATCAGCGAACCCGGCGACCTGGTGGCGGTGCGCACCGCCCTGCAGGACGCCGGCATCGACTACAACTCCGCGGAGGCCGGATTCACCCCGTCGGTGACCGTGCCGGTCGACGTCGATGGCGCGCGCAAGCTGCTGAAACTGGTCGACGCGTTGGAGGACGCCGACGACGTGCAGGACGTTTACACCAACGTCGACATCTCCGACGAGGTGGCCGCCGCGCTCGACGAGCAGTGAGGTGACCCTCGGCGGCCCGCCCGCGCGGGAGCCCGCCCGACGCCGCCCCGGTCGCGCCGAAACGGCGTTCAGTTGGATCGGCTGGGTGGCGAGCACCCTCGTCGCGGCCGCGCTGGGGGTGGCGGCCCTGGTGCCGATCAGTTTTTCCGGGGCGTTTCCCGATCGTGCCGAGGCCGCCGGCGACGTCGTCGCTTGGGAGGCGCTGACCCTGGCGCTGTGCCTGGTCAACCCCCTGCTCATGGGGCTGGGCCACTGGAGGCGCCGGCACATCTGGTACTGGCCGGTGTTGTGTGCCGCGGCGGCCCTCGGCACGATCGTGGCCCTGCGGGCGGTGTGACCGATCACCCGGCACGCCGGTGCGTGTCCCTGCCCGGTGTCGTCGGCGATACCCACTAAACTCTCGAACGAGTGTTCGGCTCGGGTTTGTGAAGGGATGCTGCGTGCGGGTGATGGGTGTCGACCCCGGGTTGACCCGGTGTGGGCTCTCGGTGGTCGAGGGCGGCCGTGGCCGGGCGGTCATCGCCCTGGACGTCGACGTGGTGCGCACCCCGGCCGCCGATCCGGTGCACCGGCGCCTACTGTCCATCAGCGACGCCGTGGATCACTGGCTCGACACGCACCGCCCCGACGTCGTTGCGGTGGAGCGGGTGTTCGCCAACGCCAACGCCAACACCGCGATGGGCACCGCCCAGGCCGCCGGGGTGATCGCCCTGGCGGCGGCCCGTCGCGACATCGACGTGCATTTCCACACCCCCAGCGAGGTCAAGGCGGCGGTCACCGGTAACGGCCGCGCCGACAAAGCCCAGGTCACTGCGATGGTGACCCGCATCCTGGAACTCCAGCAAAAGCCCACCCCGGCGGATGCGGCCGATGCGCTGGCGTTGGCGATCTGCCACTGTTGGCGGGCCCCGATGATCGCCCGGATGGCGGCGGCGGAGGCGCTGGCCGCCGAGCAGCGCCGCAAGTACCAGGCCCGGCTTAAGGCGGCGCGCGCATGATCGCCTCGGTGCGCGGTGAAGTGCTCGAGATCGCGTTGGACCACGCCGTGATCGAGGCCGCCGGGGTCGGCTACCAGGTCAACGCCACTCCGGCGACCCTGTCGACGCTGCGCCGCGGAACCGAGGCCCGGTTGATCACCGCGTTGATCGTGCGGGAAGACTCCCAGACCCTCTACGGCTTTCCCGACCTCGAACACCGTGACCTGTTCCAGACGTTGCTGTCGGTGTCGGGCATCGGGCCGAAGATCGCGCTGGCGACCCTGGCGGTGCACGATGCGACGGCGCTGCGCCAGGCCTTGGCCGACGGTGACATCGCGGCGTTGACCCGGGTGCCCGGGGTCGGCAAACGCAGCGCCGAGAGGATGGTGCTGGAGTTGCGCGACAAGGTCGGCGCTGTCCCCAGCGCCGGTGAACCCGCCGCTGCGGAGGCACACGGAGTACGCGCCCCGGTGGTGGAAGCTCTTGTCGGCCTGGGCTTTGCGGCGAAACAGGCGGAGAGCGCCACCGATCGGGTGCTGGCGAGTTGGCGTGACGACCCCGAGGGTGTCACCACCTCCGGTGCGCTTCGCGCCGCGCTGTCGTTGTTGGGCAAGAAATGAGCGAACCCACCGACTCCGAGGACCGGGATGTCTCCCCGGCGTTGACCGTCGGCGAGGGGGACATCGACGCCGGGCTTCGGCCCCGCTCGCTCGGGGAGTTCATCGGCCAGCCGCGGGTGCGGGAACAACTGCAACTGGTCATCGAGGGGGCCAAAAACCGCGGCGGCACACCGGATCACATCCTGTTGTCGGGGCCGCCGGGTCTCGGGAAAACTTCACTGGCGATGATCATCGCCGCCGAACTGGGCTCCTCGTTGCGGGTCACCTCCGGGCCGGCGCTCGAACGAGCGGGTGATCTGGCCGCGATGCTGTCCAATCTGGTCGAACACGACGTGTTGTTCATCGACGAGATCCACCGCATCGCCCGCCCCGCCGAAGAGATGCTGTATCTGGCGATGGAGGACTTCCGGGTCGACGTGGTGGTCGGCAAAGGCCCTGGGGCGACGTCGATTCCGTTGGAGGTGGCGCCGTTCACCCTGGTGGGGGCGACCACCCGCTCGGGGGCGTTGACCGGCCCGCTGCGCGATCGGTTCGGCTTCACCGCCCACATGGACTTCTACGAGCCCGCGGAGTTGGAACGGGTGCTGGCCCGCTCGGCGGGCATCCTGGGTATTGAGTTGGGCACCGAGGCCGGTGCGGAGATCGCCCGGCGGTCGCGGGGCACCCCGCGGATCGCCAACCGGCTGCTGCGCCGGGTGCGTGACTACGCCGAGGTGCGCGCCGACGGGGTGATCACCCGCGGGGTGGCCCAGGCGGCGCTGGAGGTCTACGACGTCGATGAGCTCGGTCTTGATCGCCTCGACCGCGCGGTGCTCACAGCGCTGACCCGCAGTTTCGGTGGCGGCCCGGTGGGCGTGTCGACGCTGGCGGTGGCGGTGGGGGAGGAGGCCGCCACCGTCGAGGAGGTGTGCGAGCCGTTTCTGGTGCGGGCCGGCATGATCGCCCGAACGCCCCGGGGGCGGGTGGCCACCCCGGCGGCCTGGACGCATCTGGGGCTGGTGCCCCCGGCCGGAGCCGGCCAGCAGGGCCTATTCGAGTAGGCGGACGCCCAAAATCGGCGCGATGGCTGCTGAGATCGACACGCTGGTGGACACAGAGGCCCGAAAAACGGGCTAAAACGCCGGATCTAGCGTCGATTTCAGCAGCGACCCCGCCACGAGGCGCCCACCGACCCGGATCGCAGCGTCCGTCTCGCACCAACAGACCCGCGCGCCCCGATTCAACGCCGAATCGGGGCGCGTGGGCCCGTGTGAGCTCGTGAGGGACTCAGAGCAGTCCGAGCAGCTCCAGATCGGTGATGTATTTGACGATGACCGCCCGGGTGACATGCGGGATGTCCTTGTCCGCGCCGACCTTCGCCTCCTGCACCGCCGCCCGAAACCGATCGGTCGGGGCGATCGATCCGCGGATCGGTGGCTCCGGCTTCTGGTAGTTGTGCAGCAACGGCAGCAGCGAGGCGTTGCGTTGCCGTTCCGGCATCGCCCGCAGGCTGGTCTCGAACCGTTGCAGCCAGTCGCCATACTCGGCGATCCGGGTGATCGGGTAGCCCGCCTCGATGAGCCAGTCGACGAACTCGTCCATGCCCAGGCCGTCATCCCAGGGGTTCATCACGTGGTAGGTGGAGAACCCGCCGGCGGCAGGCCCGGCACCCAGCGTGGTGATCGCCTCGGCGATGAACTCCACCGGCAGCCCGTCGTAGTGGGCACGCTGACGGTTGCCTTCGGAGTCGAGCTCGTAGAACGAACCGGGGGCGATCCCGCTGGCCACCAACGAGAACATGGTCCGGGTGAACATGTCGGGCAGGTTGAGCTGGCCGGCGTAGCTGGTGTCGGCGAGGATCATGTCGCAGCGGAACACCGCGACCGGCAGGCCGCACAGGTCGTGGGCCTCGCGCAGCAGAACCTCACCGGCCCACTTGCTGTTGCCGTACCCGTTGGCGTAGCCGTCGTTGATCGCACGCACCGGGCTCATCACCCGCACGTCGGCGTCCTCGGTGAACTCACCCGGCGTGATCTGGTCGCCGACCCCGATCGTCGACACATAGGTGTAGGGCTTCTGTTTGCCGGTCAGCGCCAACCGCAGGAGCTCCGCGGTACCGGCGGCGTTCGGCCCGAACAGCTGGCTGTAGGGCAGCACGTGGTTGACCAGGGCGGCCGGGTCGACGATCACGTCGACGGTGTCGGCCAGGTGTTCCCAGGTGGCCACCGGCAGCCCGAGGTTCTCCTCTCCCTTGTCGCCGGCCAGCACCTGCAGGTGCTTGGCGGCCAACTCGGTGTAGCGGGCCCACAACTTCGGATCCCCGCTGTCGAACGTGGCGTCCAACCGTGCGCGTGCCTCCTCGTCGGACTTGGCCCGCACCACACAGATCAGGGTGCCGTCGACTAAGTCCAGCCGCTCCAGCCACTCCAGCGCCAGGTAGCGGCCGAGGAATCCGGTCGCTCCGGTCAGCAGTACGGTGCGCACCTGCTCGGCGGGGCCGGGCAGGCTCGGCGCGGCGGCCAGGGTGGCCTCGTCGAGGAACTTGTCCAAGGTCAGGTCGGCGGCAGCGACTTCGACCGCGTCGCGGCCGTGCACCGAGGCGAACGTGGGCCGGCGAGAGCCCTGACGCTCGGTCTCGATGTAAGCGGCGAGGTCAGCGAGATGTGTTGCCGGGCTGACGATCACACCGACCGGAACATCGATGTCGTAGATCTCGTGCAGCAGGTTGGCGAAGGTCAACGCCGACAGCGAATCCCCGCCCAGGTCGGTGAAGTGCGCATCCGGGGAGATGTCGGCGCTGGCTGCGCCGAGCAGTGCCGCCGCAGCCCGGCCGACCGTGGCCAGCACCGGCGCGTCGGCGCCGTTGCGGCGCAGCTCGTTGAGCTCGTTGGCCTGGCTGTCGGCCAGTTCCGCGTACAGCGCTTCGAGCCGTTCACCGTAGTGCGCCTTGAGTTTCGGCCACGCCAGCTTGCGGATCCCGGTCAACAGTCCGTTCTCCAGGGTGAACGGGGTGGCCTCGATGAGGAAGTCCCGCGGCACCTCGTAGGACTGCAAACCGGTCTCGCGCGCCACATCCTGCAACGACGCGGAGATCATCGGCTTGAGGTCTTCGAGGCTGTGGGCCTCGAGAGCCTCCGGGGTGGGCACCACCACGGCCAGCAGGTAGGGCTGGGCGCTGTTGCCGTAGATGTAGATCTGGCGCACCAGGGGACTGTTTCCGAAGACCGCCTCGAGTTTGGCGACGGTGACGAACTCACCCTGGGCCAGCTTGAGCACGTTGTTGCGGCGGTCGACGTAGACCAATTGGTCCGGTCCGACCTCGGCGACCACATCGCCCGTGCGGTAGAACCCGTCGGCGTCGAAGACCTCGGCGGTGACCTCCGGGCGCTTGTAGTAGCCGGGGAACATGTTCTCCGTCTTGAGCAGCAGCTCACCGCGCGGGAACGGGTGGTCGGTGGCGAAGTAGCCCAGGTCCGGGACGTCGACCAGCTTGTAGTCGAGCACCGGCGGGCGCTGCACCTCACCGTCGAAGGTGACCATGCCGGCCTCGGTCGAGCCGTAGCCGTTGAGCACCGGCTGCTCGACCAGCGCCGACACCCACGCCTTGAGCTCGTCGGAGATCGGCGCCGAGCCGGTCATCACGAAGATGAACCGTCCGCCGAGCTGATCCTTTCGCTGGGCGGCAAGCACCCGCTCCTCGACCTCGGCGCGCTCCCCGCCGCCGGCGGCCAGGGTGCGGTCGACCTCGGACTGGAATTCCTGGTAGAGCATCTCCCAGATACGGGGCACGAAGTTCAACTCGGTGGGCCGCACCAGCGCCAGGTCCTCGAGGAAGGTCGACAGGTCGCTGCGGGCCGCGAAGTAGGCGGTGCCGCCGTTGGCCAGGGTGCCGTAGAGGATGCCGCGGCCCATGACGTGGCTCATCGGCATGAAGTTCAAGGTGATCGACGCCGCGCTCGGGCCGAACCAGTCCTTGTTGGAGCGCCGCCACATCTTGGCGGCGTTGCGCGCCGGGTACATCGCGCCTTTGGGGGCGCCGGTGGACCCGGAGGTGTAGATCAGCAGCGCCAGCGAATCATCGGAGTCATCGGCGGGCGATGCCGGTGCCGGCGGCAGGGTGGCGCCCCGCGCGGCGACGTCGGCCAACGTCTCGACCACGACGGTGGTGTCGGCCAGTCCGGTGCGGGCGGACTCCAGGGCCTCACGGTGCTCATCGACCCGGTCGAGGTAGTCGAAGACGACCAGTCGGGTCACGCTCGGCGCGTCGTGCACGAGGGGCACCGCGTCGGAGAGGTTGTTGACGCTGGCGGCGAAAACCACCGGTTCGGTCTCGGCGACGATCGGCGCCAACTGGGCCGGCGCGGCACTGGTCTGCAGTGGCACCGAGACCGCACCCGTCGTGGCCAGGGCGATGTCGACGACGGTGTAGTCGACGCTGGTGAACCCCAGCACCGTGACCCGGTCGCCGGGCGCCACCGACTCGGCGCGCCAGGTCGCGGCAACGGCCGCGACGCGGTCGGAGAGTTCGCGGTAGGTGATGGTCTCGAATTCCGGTAGCGCGGCGACACCGGTGCGCCCGGTTGCGTCGGTGACGAACTCGACCTTGCGCTGCCCGAGCGCGGGCCGGTCGGCGTAGCCGTCGAGCACCGTCTGAATGGTCTGTGCCAGCGTCAGGCCCGGCTCCTCCACGGCGGCGGCGACCGACGGCGACGGCTGGGCCGCGGCGAACTGCGGGTCGGTGTCGGCCAGGGTGGTGATGCGACGGAGTTGTTCCTCGTCGTGAGCGTCAACAGACATAACAAAACCTCAACATGATCAAAGGGCAAGTAGGTGGGCTCTGCACTGCGCCCAACAAAAACTACGTTAGCAAAACTAAGTTAATTTGGAAACGGCGGCGCCGGCGCCGCCGTCTGTGAATTGCACCACCGCAGTGCGACGCCGCGTCCCGCGTCACAGTGCGGGGTGCGCGGCCCGAGCGGGGATCAGTTGGGCGGCACCACCGGCGGGGCGCACTCGTTGATCGTCGGGTCCCACCACCAGCCGTTGTCGCAGTTGAGCGGTTGCGGGCCGACGCCGAGGGGCCGGCAGACGTTGGCGGTGGGGTCCCACCATTCGCCGGCGGCACAGTTGAGCGGTTGCGGGCCGACGCCGAGGGGCCGGCAGACGTTGGCGGTGGGGTCCCACCACTCGCCGGGGGCGCAGTTCATCGGGGCGGCCGACGCGGTGGGCGCCGTGGCGACGGCCACTGTGCCCAACGGGGCCAGCACCGCCATGACCAGGGGAGCCAGGGCCGCCAAGACCGGCGTACGGGACGGGGCGTGCTTCGGTGATCGCGTCATCGGGGGCCTCCAACCAGGGTTACCGTGGTGGCACCAGCTTATGAGCTCGCCGCCGCGTCTGCGTAGCGGTCGTCGGAATTGCCGGTCCCCGCAGGCGGAGCCCGACGGTAATGGCACACTGGTGACCTGTCGAAATAGAGCAACCCTGAAAGATTGTCGCCGTCATGGATCAACTGGTCATCTTCCTGCCGATATTCGTCGTGCTGGGCGCGTTCATGTTCTTTGCGTCTCGTCGGCAGAAGCGCGCCATGCAGGCCACCATCGATCTGCACGAATCGCTGCGGATCGGTGACCGGGTGCACACCACTTCGGGGCTGGAGGGCACCATCACCGGGATCGCCGACGACACCGTCGACCTGGAGATCGCTCCCGGGGTCGTGACCACCTGGATGACCCTGGCGATCCGGGACCGCATCGAGCCCGACGCCGCCCCGGAGGCCGTTGAACTCAGCGACTCCGACGCCGAACCGTCGACCAGGGACTGAGAACCGGCTCAGCGCCCCGTACTGTTTGCGGGTGCTGTCGAACTGATCGTCAAGCGAGGAGACGCAAAACGTGGCATCGCCTTCGGCGCCGGTGCATCCTGCCCGCTACTTGTCGGCGTTTCTGGCGCTGCTCATCGGCACTTTTCTGCTGGTGTTCCTGACCGGTGACAAAAAACCCGAACCCAAACTCGGTATCGACCTGCAGGGCGGCACCCGCGTCACACTGACCGCGCGCACCCCCGACGGGTCCAAACCGACCCGTGACGCGCTGCTGAAGGCCCAAGAGATCATCGGAGCCCGCGTCAACGGGCTCGGTGTCTCCGGCTCCGAGGTGGTCATCGACGGCGACAACCTGGTGATCACGGTGCCCGGCACCGACGGCGACGAGGCCCGCAACCTCGGCCAGACCGCCCGGCTGTATGTGCGTCCGGTGATGGAGCAGATCCCGGCACGCAACGCCGAGGACCAGGGCGAGGGCCAGGGTGAGGGCCAGGAAATGCCGGGTGGGCCACCGGCTGAGTTGCCCGACGACGCCGATGTGCCGGCCGCGGAGCTGCCCGACACCGCTCCGGCCGAGAAGGCCCCGGCCGACACCGCCCCGGCCGAGAAGGCCCCGGCCGACACCCCGACGATCCCGGCAGTTCCGGGTGCGGAGACCCCCGCTCCGCAGCCGCGGCCCTTCCCGGCCGATCCGCCGCCGCCGACCCCCACCCCGTCGCCGAGCGCGGAGAGCCCGTCGCCGAGCGCGGAGAGCCCGGCGCCGAGTGAAAAGCCCGGCGATGAGAAGCAGCCCGGCGACGAGAAGAACCCCGGCGATCAACCGACCGACGAGCCGGCGGCCCCCGGTAACAAACGTGAAGCGCTGGCCAAACGCATCGAGATCGAAAAGAAGGTGCGCCAGAGCGACGTCCAGTTCATCCAGATCCAGGCGCTGCTCGCGCAGGCGCAGCGCTGCGGTGAAGAGGACGTGCTCGCCGGCAACGACGACCCGGAGCTGCCGCTGGTGACCTGCTCGACCGACGGGCAGACCGCCTACCTGCTGGCCCCGTCGATCATCAGCGGCGACCAGATCAAAGACGCCACCTCCGGCATGGATCCGCAGGGCGGCGGCAATGTCGTCGACGTCAGCTTCAAAAGCGAGGCCGCCGACACCTGGGCGAAGTTCACCGCCCAGAACATCGGCACCGGCACCGCGTTCACCCTGGACTCCCAGGTGGTCAGCGCCCCGGTGATCCGCGAAGCCATCCCCGGCGGGCGCACCCAGATCACCGGGAACTTCACCAAATCAGACGCCGCCGAGCTGGCCAACGCCCTGAAATACGGCTCGCTGCCGCTGTCGTTCGAAGCCTCCGAGGCCCAGACCGTTTCGGCGTCGATGGGGCTACAGGCGATGGAGGCCGGGCTGCTCGCGGGCGCGATCGGGCTGGTGTTGGTGCTGATCTACGCACTGATCTACTACCGCGTGCTCGGGATCCTGACCGCGCTGTCGCTGGTACTCGCCGGGGTGATGGCCTACGGCGTGCTGGTGTTGCTGGGCCGTCAGATCAACTACACCCTGGATCTGGCCGGCATCGCCGGTCTGATCATCGGTATCGGCACCACCGCCGACTCGTTCGTGGTGTATTTCGAGCGCATCAAGGACGAGATCCGGGAGGGACGCTCCTACCGGTCGGCGGTGCCGCGGGGTTGGGCGCGGGCCCGCAAGACCATCGTGTCGGGCAACGCGGTGACATTCTTGGCCGCTGCGGTGCTCTATGTGCTCTCCATCGGCCAGGTCAAGGGCTTCGCGTTCACCCTCGGGCTGATCACCCTGCTCGACATCGTGGTGGTGTTCCTGGTGACCTGGCCATTGGTGTATCTCACCTCGAAGTCGACGAGGCTGGCCAAGCCGGCCTACAACGGCCTCGGGGCGGTCCAACAGGTCGCCCGCGAACGGCGGGCCCTGGGCCGCGCGGCGACGACATCGGCGGCACGGGCCGGGACGGGGACAGCGCGATGAGTGCGAAGACGACGACCGACGACGGCATGGCCAGCGCGGCGACCGAGTTGACCGCCTCGCCGGCGGATGCGCAGATGCCCCACCACGGCTTCCTCAACCGTCTCTACACCGGTACCGGCGCGTTCGAGGTGATCGGCAAACGCCGGCTGTGGTACGCGGTGAGCGGCGCGATGTTCGTTCTGTCGATCGCGGCGATCCTGATCCGGGGGTTCACCTTCGGCATCGACTTCGAGGGCGGCACCACGGTGTCGTTCCCCCGCGGCGACGCCGAAATCTCCCAGGTGCAGCAGGTGTTCTCCGACAGTGTCGGCTTCGCCCCCGAGGCGGTCGTCGAGGTCGGCTCCGGCGGGTCGAAGACCATCCAGATCCGTTCCCAGGCACTCGACACCGACCAGACCGCGGCGCTGAAGACCGCCCTGTTCGACGCGTTCCACCCGCTCGACGCCGAGGGGCAGCCCAGCGAGTCCGCCATCAGCGACTCGGCGGTCTCCGAGACCTGGGGCGGGCAGATCACCATCAAGGCCGCGCAGGCCATCGTGGTGTTCCTGGTGCTCGTCGCGCTCTACATCACCGTGCGATACGAGCGCTACATGGCGCTGTCGGCGCTGGCATCGCTGGTCTTCGACCTGGTGGTGACCGCCGGGGTGTATGCAGCGGTCGGGTTCGAGGTCACCCCGGCCACCGTCATCGGTTGGCTGACGATTCTGGGCTTCTCGATCTACGACACCGTGATCGTGTTCGACAAGGTCGAGGAGAACACCCACGGCTTCCAGCACACCACCCGACGCACCTATGCCGAACAGGCCAACCTGGCGGTCAACCAGACGTTCATGCGCTCGATCAACACCAGCCTCATCGCGGTCATCCCGGTCGTCGCGCTGATGGTCGTCGCGGTGTGGCTGCTCGGCGTGGGCATGCTCAAGGACCTGGCGCTGGTGCAGCTGGTCGGGATCATCGTCGGCACGTACTCGTCGATCTACTTCGCCACACCGCTGCTGGTGTCGATGCGTGAGCGCACCGAACTGGTCCGCAACCACACCCGCAAGGTGCTCAAACGGCGCAACCGCACCGCACGCGCCGACACCGCCGACACCGCCGAACCCTCCGACGCCACGCCGGAGGAGGCCGACGACACCACGGCCCCGGCGACCGACGCCGCCGAGGCGGGTACCGCGCACGCCGACACCGCGACGAGCAGCGCAGCGAAACCGGCGCCGGGGGCGAAACCGAATCGCCCCACTCGCAGCCGGCAGGGGCGGCCCAGCGGTAAACGGCGGTAAACCGATGGCTCTCCGCCGTGCCCTGGTCATCGCGCTCAGCGGCGCCGTGCTGCTGACCCTGGGCCCGACCGCCTGCTCGGCGCTGGGATCCAAGCGGTTGGACTATGTGGTCGACGGGCCGCTGACCACCTACAACACCAACACCGTCGCCGGCGCGGCGTCCGCCGGTGCGCAAGCGTTCGCCCGCACCCTGACCGGGTTCAGCTACCACGGACCCAACGGCCAGGTGGTGGCCGACTACGACTTCGGCACCGTCGCCGAGGTGGGCCGGGCGCCGCTGATCTTGGATTACACCATCGACGAGGATGCCGTCTACTCCGACGGGGTGCCGATCACCTGCGACGACATGGTGCTGACCTGGGCGGCCCAGTCCGGTCGGTTCCCGGCGTTCGACGCGGCCAACCGTGCCGGCTACGCCGACATCGTCCGGGTGGACTGCGAGCCGGGGACGAACACGGCGCAGGTCCACTTCGGGGAGAACCGCAACTTCACCGACTACGACGAGTTGTTCACCGCGACCTCGATCCTGCCGTCGCACGTGATCGCCGATCAGATGGACCTGAGCACCGACGAACTCACCGCGACCCTGCTCGGTGAGGACAGCCCCGTCGTCGACGAGATCGCCCAGGTGTGGAACACCACCTGGGATCTGCACCCCGGAATCGACCCCGACCATTTCCCGTCGTCGGGTCCGTACCGCATCGACTCGGTTCGTGACGACGGTGCCGTGGTACTCGTCGCCAACGACCGGTGGTGGAAGATCGCGCCGGTCACCAAACAGATCACGGTCTCGGCCAAGGGCAGCGACATCCAAGATCGTGTCGACAAGCGCGACATCGACGTCCTGGACATCGCCGCCGGCTCCGCCGGACCGTTGACCACTCCCGACAACTACCGCGAACTCGACACCCCCTCCGACGGGATCGAACAGCTCATCTTCGCCCCCTCCGGTCCGCTGGCCGCCCCCGAGGCGCGCCGGGCGGTGGCGCTGTGCACGCCCCGCGATGTCCTCGCCGCCAACGCCGGGGTCCCGGTCGCCAACGCGCGGCTACAGACCACCCTCGACGACGCGCTGAGCGGTGCCGAGGGCGCCTCGGAGGCCGGGGAGTTCACCGTCGCCAACCCCGACGCCGCCCGCGCTGAACTGGGCGGCGCCCCGCTGGCGGTGCGCATCGGCTACCGCGGGCCCAACCCGCGGCTGGCGGTGGTCGTCGAGGAGATCGCCACGGCGTGCGGTCCGGCCGGCATCACCGTCACCGACGCCGCAGGCATGGACGTGGGAGCGCGGTCGCTGCGCGACGGCGACATCGACATCCTGATCGCCAGCCTCGGTGGCGCCAGCGGCAGCGGGTCCAGCGGGTCGCCGGGGGTGGACTCCTACAGCCTGCACACCGGCAACGGCAACAACCTCTCCGGCTACGCCAACGGCCAGATCGACTTCATCATCGGGGCGCTCGCGGTGGTGGTCAGCCCGGCCGAACGGGTCCGGCTGCTCGCCGAGGCGGCCCCGGTGCTCTGGGCCGACATGCCGACTCTGCCGCTGTACCGCCAGCAGCGCACGGTTTTGACCGCGCAGAAAATGGACGGAGTGGCCGCCAACCCGACGCGGTGGGGTGCCGGATGGAACATGGACCGCTGGGCCCTCAAGCGGTGAGTCCCACCGCCGAGACGATCGCGGCGCTCACCCGCCAGGTGCCGGACTTTCCCACCCCCGGCGTCGCGTTCAAGGATCTGACCCCGCTGTTCGCCGATGCCCACGGGCTGACCACCATCACCGACGCGCTGGCCGACGTCGCCTTCGGTGCCGATTTGGTCGCCGGACTCGACGCACGCGGATTCCTGGTCGCCGCCGCGGTCGCCGCCCGGCTCGGAACCGGGGTGCTGGCGATCCGCAAAGGGGGCAAGCTGCCGCCGCCGGTGCTGCAGGAGACCTACCAACTCGAGTACGGCCAGGCCACGCTGGAAATCCCCGCAGACGGGCTCGCGCTGGCCGGGCGCCGGGTCGTGCTCATCGATGACGTACTGGCCACCGGTGGCACGCTGGCGGCCGCGCATCGACTGCTGGACCGCGCCGGAGCACGGGTCCAGACCGCGGCGGTGGTGCTGGAGCTGGTGGCCCTCGACGGCCGGCGCGCCGTGGCCCCGGTGCCGGTGTACAGCCTGTGCCAGATGTGAGCGAGCCAACCAGGAGCAGCCCGGTGGCGGCGGGCGATATCCTCGGGGCGGAGGTGAGCAACGTGGCTGACGAAGACCGGGGGCCTGGGCGAACGCCGTCGGAACACACCCAGCCGATGTCGGTCGCCGACGTGTTGCCGCCTGAGCCCAACGAACGCACCGACGTTCTCAAGGCGTCGGCGGCGGCGTCGCGGCGGGTGCGGGCCCGACTGGCCCGGCGGATGACCGCCCAGCGCAGCGGCATCAGCCCGGTGCTCGAACCCCTGGTGGCGGTGCACCGCGAGATCTACCCCAAGGCCGACGTCGCGGTGCTGGGTCGCGCCTATCGGGTCGCTGAGCAGCGTCACGCGACCCAATTGCGCAAGTCCGGCGACCCCTACATCACCCACCCGGTGGCGGTGGCCAACATCCTCGCCGAACTCGGGATGGACACCACCACGCTGGTGGCCGCGTTGCTGCACGACACCGTCGAGGACACCGGGTACAGCCTCGAGGAGCTCTCGGCCGACTTCGGCGACGAGGTCGCGCACCTGGTCGACGGGGTCACCAAACTGGACCGGATGGTGCTCGGCAGCGCCGCCGAGGGCGAGACCATCCGCAAGATGATCATCGCGATGGCCCGTGATCCGAGGGTGCTGGTGATCAAGGTCGCCGACCGGCTGCACAATATGCGCACGATCCGGTTCCTGCCACCGGAGAAACAGGCCGCCAAATCCCGCGAGACGCTGGAAGTGATTGCCCCGCTGGCCCACCGGCTGGGGATGGCCACCGTCAAGTGGGAGTTGGAGGACCTGTCCTTCGCGATCCTGCACCCCAAGAAATACGAAGAGATCGTGCGCCTGGTGGCTGATCGCGCCCCGTCGCGCGACACCTATCTGGCCAAGGTCCGTTCGGAGATCACCGCCACTCTCACGGCGGCGAAAATCGATGCGACGGTGGAGGGTCGACCCAAACACTACTGGTCGATCTATCAGAAGATGATCGTCAAGGGCCGCGACTTCGACGACATCCACGACCTGGTCGGTATCCGCATCCTCTGCGACCACATCCGAGACTGCTACGCCGCGGTCGGGGTGGTGCACTCGCTGTGGCAACCGATGGCCGGTCGGTTCAAGGACTACATAGCCCAACCGCGCTTCGGGGTGTATCAGAGCCTGCACACCACCGTCGTCGGGCCCGAGGGCAAGCCGCTGGAGGTGCAGATCCGCACCCGCGAGATGCACCGCACCGCCGAGTACGGGATCGCCGCGCACTGGCGGTACAAAGAAGCCAAGGGCCGCAACAATATTCCGCATCCGCAGACCGCCGCCGAGATCGACGACATGGCGTGGATGCGCCAGTTGCTCGATTGGCAGCGGGAGGCCGCCGACCCCGGCGAGTTCCTGGAGTCGTTGCGTTACGACCTGGCGGTCAAAGAGATCTTCGTGTTCACCCCCAAAGGGGATGTGATCACGTTGCCCACCGGGTCGACCCCGGTCGACTTCGCCTACGCGGTGCACACCGAGGTGGGACACCGCTGTATCGGTGCGCGCGTCAACGGTCGACTCGTGGCTTTGGAACGCAAGCTCGACAACGGGGAAGTGGTCGAGGTCTTCACCTCCAAGGCCCAAAACGCCGGTCCGTCGCGGGACTGGCAGACGTTCGTGGTCTCACCGCGGGCGAAAACCAAGATCCGTCAATGGTTCGCCAAAGAGCGCCGTGAGGAGGCGCTGGAGTCCGGCAAGGACGCCATCGCACGGGAGGTCCGCCGCATCGGACTGCCACTGCAGCGGTTGGTCAGCGGTGAATCGATGGCCGATCTGGCCCGCGGGATGCACTACGCCGACGTCGCCGCGCTCTACACCGCGGTGGGGGAGGGCCACACCTCGGCGCGCCATGTGGTGCAGAAGCTGGTCACCGCGCTCGGCGCCGACGATGACGCCGAGGACGAACTCGCCGAACGGTCCACCCCGACCACCATGATGCCTCGCCGGGAGCGCCGCAGCGACGACGTCGGAGTCGAAGTGCCCGGCGCGCCGGGGGTGTTGACGAAACTGGCCAAATGCTGCACCCCGGTGCCCGGCGACACCATCATGGGGTTCGTCACGCGCGGCGGCGGGGTCAGCGTGCACCGCACCGACTGCACCAACGCCGAGTCGCTGCGCGAACAGGCGGAACGGCTCATCGAGGTGAAGTGGAACCCGTCGGCGTCGTCGGTGTTCTTGGTGGCCATCCAGGTCGAGGCCCTCGACCGGCATCGGTTGCTCTCCGACATCACCCACGCGTTGGCCGACGAGAAGGTCAACATCCTGTCCGCGTCGGTGACCACCTCCGGTGACCGGGTGGCGGTATCGCGGTTCAGCTTCGAGATGGGCGATCCCAAGCATCTGGGGCATCTGCTCAACGTGGTGCGCAACGTCGAAGGCGTCTTCGACGTGTACCGGATCACCTCGGCGTCCTGATCACCCGGCCCCGACGGCGTGTCAGGAGCGTTCGCGCGCCATCACGAACACCAGCCCGCCGATCAGGGCGATCATCAGCACGAAACCCCCGGCGATCAGCCCGAACTCCGGTGAGGAGAAGTTCGACGACGCCGCTGTCGCCTCCACCTGCTCGGTTCGCGTCGCCTCGAACGCCACCGGCAGCGCACGGCCGTTGATCGCGTCGGCGAGATCGCCGGCCTGCTCGTCGGTGTACCCGGAGAGTTGAACGGCCTCGGCGGGCATCGCTTCGTTGATCACCGGGGCGCTGATCACCGCGGTGTCCAGAGTGAACGCCACGCCCTCCCCGACATGGGTACCGGTGTAGTGCGACCATTCGCGTTTGCCGTCGCGGGTGAGCACCAGGTTCACCAACGCGCCCCGGCTGCCGTCGGGCTCGGTGCTCGCACGGTCGATCTGCTCACCGTCGAGGATCGCCGGACCCAGAAGATAGGCCATGGTGGCGTCGGCCGCGCAGGTCACCAGCGGCAGCGCCGGGTCGTCGCGGCCGGCCAACGGGTCGTCGTCCTGACCGCAGCGTTTGGCCTGGGTGAGCAGCGCTTGGACCTGGATGAGCGGGTTGTCGCTCTGGCGCAGGGCTCGCTGCGCTTGGATGCGTTCGGCGAGCGGCGATTTGGTCTGATCCGGTGTCGCGGTGGTGCGGTCGGAGCCGGCCGATTCGGCGGGAACGGAA
The DNA here is from genome assembly GCF_002104795.1 of Mycolicibacillus koreensis. Lineage (GTDB taxonomy): Bacteria > Actinomycetota > Actinomycetes > Mycobacteriales > Mycobacteriaceae > Mycobacterium > Mycobacterium koreense. Next base: position 49,757 of record NZ_NCXO01000009.1, on the reverse strand, counting down.
TCGATCACCGGACGCACGAGCAGTTCTCGGCGGGCGCCGAGATCGGCCGGTAGGTCGGGATCGTCACCAGGGACGCTCACGGTGACCGAGTTGTCGTCGGCCGCGACCTCCGCGTTCCGGACGCCGGCGGCTTTGAGTCGGGTGCCGAAGACCTTCTCGGCGCGGTTGATCCCCTCCGTCGACAGCGCCGCGCCGTCGGCGGTCTGCGGCGTCCAGGTGGTTCGGGTGCCGCCGACCCGGTCGAACTCCGCTTGCTTCTGCTGGTCGCCGACGAGCATGCTCACCGTCACCGCCACCAGGTAGGCGAAGACCACCATGATCAACACGATCAACAGGTGGCGCAGCAGCCGCCGCCGATCGGGGGTGGGCGACGTGCTCATCGGGTCAGTCCACCTCGACCGCGGTGACCGTCACCGGGGTGGCCGGGGCGCCGTCGGCGGTCCCGCCGCGCACCCCGCCGGACGCGATGGTGTCGAGCACGCCGAGGCCTTCGTCGTCGATCGTGCCGAACACCGTGTAGGCCGGGGGCAGTTGCGAGTCGGCGTAGACCAGGAAGAATTGGCTGCCGTTGGTGTCCGGGCCGGAGTTGGCCATCGCCAGGGTGCCGCGCGGGTAGGTGACCGGGACCTGCCGGCTCGGGTCGTTCGCCGCGTACTGGTCGGTGGGGTACTCGTCGGCGAATTTGTAGCCGGGCCCGCCGCGTCCCGTTCCCTCGGGGTCGCCGCATTGCAGCACGCTCAGCCCGGCCCCGGTGGTCAGTCGGTGACAGTGGGTGTCGGTGAAAAACCCCTGCCCGGCCAGGTCGATGAAGCTGTGCACCGTGCACGGGGCCTTGGCGTTGTCCAAATCCAGCCCGATGGTTCCCCGATCGGTGGTGAGGGTGGCGTGCCGGATCGCCGGTTCGGTGGCGACCTCCCCGGAGCGCGGCGGGGTCAGCGGCCGCGACGCGGGCCCGGTGCTGATGTAGGAGCAGTTCACCGCCGCCGGTGGTGGTGTGGTGACCTTGGGCAGCATCCCGGTGTTCGGCGGCGGGGTGGGCCGGGTCGACGGCAGCAACGGCAGACCGGTATCCGGGTCGGCGCCGGTGGACGCATCATCGTCGTCGGCATGGGCCACCAGGAACGCGATCACCCCGACGATCAACGCCACGACCACGATCGCGCTCCCCACCGCCACCAACGCCATCGTGGCGTTGGAGCCGGGTTTACGGTCAGTCAAGAAGCACCGACTTGATCGTCACCGGCGTCGTGGGAGCTCCGTCGGTGGTGCCGTCGGCGACCCCGGCGTCGGCGATCTTGTCCAAGGTGGCCAGGCCGTCCTCCTGAATGGTGCCGAACACGGTGAAATTCGGTGCCAGCTGCGAATCACGGTAGACCAGGAAGAACTGGCTGCCGTTGGTGTTCGGCCCGGAGTTGGCCATCGCCAGGGTGCCGCGCGGGTAGGTGACCGGGCGTTCCAGCGCCGGGTCGCCCGGCGCGTAGACGTTGGTCGGGTACTCGTCGGCGAAGGAGTAGCCGGGCCCGCCCTTGCCGGAACCGGTCGGGTCACCGCACTGCAGAACCCCCATCAACGGCGAGGTCGTCAGCCGGTGGCAGGGGGTGTCGTCGAAGAATCCCTGGTCGGCGAGGCTGAGGAAACTGTTCACCGTGCACGGCGCTTTGGCGTTGTCGAGCAACAGCCCCACCGGGCCCTGGTCGGTCATCATCGAGACACTGACGGTGGCCGCGTCGGTCGGCACCTTGCCGTCCTGGGTCTTCGGCGGATTCACCTTCTTGGCCGCCGTTCCCGACGACGGGTAGTCACACGTCACCGCGGTCGCGTCAGAGGGGGTGAACGGCGGCAGCGCGCCGTCGTTGCCGGCCTGATCCGGGTTGTCGGCATCCGGCGGGGTGCTCGCCGCGGTGTTCGCGGTGTCGTCGGAGTCGCCGGTGGTCTGATACACCGCGAACACGCCGGCGGCCACCAGCAGCACCGCTGCCGCGATCGAGGAGGCGATGGTGATCAGCCGGCGGCGGCGTGCCTTGTGGGCGCGACGCTCCAGTTGTCGCTCCAGCTTGCGTTTGGCCGTCGCACGTCGTTGTTCGTTGGTGGGCACCGCGGCTGTCCTCCGTGTTCGTTGCGTTGGTCAAAGTGTGCCAGCCCCGGCTGGGCTGCGCTGACACCACCCGCATGCGAAACCGGGCCGTGGGAAACTGGGCACCGTGTTGATCACCGGATTTCCCGCCGGACTGCTGGCCTGCAACTGCTACGTGGTGGCGCAGCGCCCCGGCACCGACGCGATCATCGTCGACCCGGGTCAGCGGGCGATGGGCACGCTGCGCCGCATTCTCGACGAGAAGCGGCTCACCCCGGCGGCGGTGCTGCTCACCCACGGCCACATCGACCACATCTGGTCCGCGCAGAAGGTCTCCGACACCTACGGGGTGCCGACCTACATCCACCCGTCCGACCGGTTCATGCTCACCGACCCGATCCGCGGGTTCGGCCCGCGGCTGGGCCAGTGGGCCCTCGGGGCGCTGTTCCGCGAACCGAAACAGCTGGTCGAGTTGGATCGCGACGGCGACAAGCTGGAGTTGGGTGGGGTGACGGTCACCGTCGACCACACCCCGGGCCACACCCGCGGATCGGTGTGTTTCCGGATCGACGCCGCCGGACCCGGGCCGGTGGACGTGGTGTTCAGCGGCGATACGCTGTTCGCCGGTTCGGTCGGTCGCACCGATCTGCCCGGCGGCAGTGGGCGCGACCTGTTGGGGTCGATCGTGGACAAGCTGCTGGTTCTCGACGACGCCACCGTGGTGCGTCCCGGGCACGGGTTGGCGACGACGATCGGTGACGAACGCGCCACCAACCCGTTCCTGCAGGGACTCGGCGGGTGACCGCCGCCCAGCGTCGGTGTCGTGCGGTGAAGGAAACCCAGCAGATGAGGAGGAGCGGCGGGTATGACCGAGTCTCGTGAGGCGTTCGCCGGCCCGAAAGGGGTCCCGGACTATCTGCCGCCGGACTCCTCGGCGTTCGTGGCGGTGCGCGACACCATGCTCGCCGCGGCGCGGCGCGCCGGCTACGGCGACATCGAGTTGCCGATCTTCGAGGACACCGCCTTGTTCGCCCGAGGGGTGGGCGAATCCACCGACGTCGTCTCCAAGGAGATGTACACCTTCGCCGACCGCGGCGACCGCTCGGTGACGCTGCGACCGGAGGGCACCGCCGGGGTGGTGCGCGCGGTCATCGAACACCACCTCGATCGGGGAATGCTGCCGGTCAAACTCTGCTACGCGGGGCCGTTCTTCCGCTACGAGCGTCCCCAGGCCGGCCGTTACCGCCAGTTGCAGCAGGTCGGGGTGGAGGCGATCGGGGTCGATGATCCGGCTTTAGACGCCGAGGTGATCGCCGTGGCCGACACCGCGTTCCGTTCGCTGGGGCTCACCGAATTCCGCTTGGAGATCACCTCCCTCGGCGACGACACCTGCCGGCCGGCCTACCGGCAACGGCTCCAGGACTTCCTGTTCGGGCTGGACTTGGACGCCGAGACCCGTCGGCGCGCCGAGATCAACCCGCTGCGGGTGCTCGACGACAAGCGTGCCGCCATCCAGGAGATGACCGCCGACGCCCCGGTGTTGATCGACCACTTGTCGGAGTCGGCGCGATCGCACTTCGACACCGTGCTGGCGCACCTCGACGCCCTCGGCGTGCCGTACGTCATCAACCCGCGGATGGTGCGCGGGCTGGACTACTACACCAAAACCACGTTCGAGTTCGTCCACGACGGCCTCGGCGCCCAGTCCGGGATCGGCGGCGGCGGGCGCTACGACGGGCTGATGGCCCAACTCGGCGGGGCCGACCTGTCCGGGATCGGGTTCGGGCTCGGTGTGGACCGCACTCTGCTGGCGCTGGCCGCCGAGCAGCGCAGAGTCGGCACGCCGGCCCGGTGCGAGGTATTCGGGGTGCCGCTGGGACAGCGGGCCAAAATTGCCCTGGCCACGGTGGCGGCCGACCTGCGGGCCCTCGGGCTCCGGGTGGACCTGGCCTATGGTGACCGCGGACTCAAGGGTGCGATGCGGGCGGCGGACCGGTCCGGTGCGGTGGTGGCGTTGGTCGCCGGCGACCGCGACCTCGACGCCGGCACCGTGGGGGTCAAAGACCTCGTCGCCGGCACCCAGACCGACGTGGCGCACGCCGACGTCGCCGACACCGTCGCCGCCCTGGTGGCCGCCGCCGCGCACAGCGGGAACCCGGCGGCGCGTACCGGGGTGTAACGCTGCGGTAACCTGCCTCGATATGGCGTACATGGATATGGCGTACATGCGCAAAACAACCACGATCGGGGCCGCACTGATGGTGGCGGCCGCCGGTGTCGCCGTCAGCAACGCCACCGCCGGCGCCGATCCCGACGGTGCCCACGAGGTGACCTACACCATCACCGCCGCCGACAGCCTGGTGGCGAAGATCTACTACATCAGCGCCGACCCGCCGAGCATGGCCGACTACAACGCCGACTCGGCCAAATACCTGACCTCGGTGCAGCAGCCGATCGCGCCGGGGGAGCCGCTGGTCTACACGGTCACCCTCAACGACCCCGGCCAGTGGGCGCGGGTCGACGCCAGCGGAGCCCTGCGGGTGCCCCCGAATTTCGGGTGTGAGATCGCTGTGGACGGTGAGGTTGTGGTCACCCAGCAGGGCGGCAGCGGGGTCACCTGCGCCACCGGCCAGTGGTGATCGCAGCGGCTCAGCGGTGCGTCCCGGGCTCGCGGTAGGCGACCACCAGCACGGCGGACGGCTCCTCGCCGAGTTGCCGCAGGCTGTGGTCGATCCGGGCGTCGAAGTAGGCGCTGTCACCGGCGTGCAGCCGCACCGTGGTGTCGCCGTGGCGTAACTCGACAGTGCCGGCGTGGACGAACACCAACTCCTGGCCCGTGTGGGTGGGGTGCGGATCGTCGCCCGGTTCGACCGTCGGGTGAACCATGAACGGCGACATGGCTTTTCCCAGCTGATCGGCGGCCAGCGCGCGGTAGCGGTCCGTGCCGCCGGCGCGATCCACCGAGAGTCGTTCGGCGGGGCCCTCCGTCGCGAACAGGCGCGCGACGTCGACCCCGAGAGCATCGGCGACTTTCAACGCCACGGCGATCGAGGGGGTCGCCTGGCCGCGTTCGATCTTCGACAGGTAACTGCGGGTCAACCCCGTCGCCTCGGCGAGGTGTTGCAGGGTCAGCCCGCGCTGACGGCGGACCGTGCGCAGCAGGGCGGTCACACCACCACTATGACACAAAGTGTCCTATAGTGGAGTTAGTGTTTCCGACGCCGAGGAGCCGTCATGGCCACCACATTCTCCGAATCCAAGCAATCGCTGATGGACCGTGCCCAGCAGCGCCTGGCCCATACCGTCACCGAACCGCAGTGGACGACCCGCCAGAAGGTGGCCCTGACCTGTCGCGTGCTCTTCGACGGCGGCCACGACTCCGGGTTGACCGGTCAGATCACCGCGCGCGCCGACGCGCCGGACACCTACTACACCCAACGGCTCGGTCTGGGGTTCGACGAGATCACCGAGGACAACCTGCTGGTCGTCGATGAGGACCTCAACGTCCTCGAGGGTGCTGGGATGGCCAACCCCGCCAACCGTTTCCACAGTTGGATCTACCGGGCGCGCCCCGATGTGAACTGCATCGTGCACACGCACTCGTTCCATGTGGCGGCGCTGGCGATGTTGGAGGTGCCGCTGGTGGTCTCCCAGATGGACACCACCCCGCTCTACGACGATTGCGCCTTTCTGCAGGACTGGCCCGGGGTTCCCGTCGGCAACGAGGAGGGCGACATCATCGCCGCGGCGCTCGGTGACAAACGGGCGATCCTGCTGGCCCACCACGGTCAGATCGTCGTCGGCGCCACCGTCGAGGAGGCGTGCTCGCTGGGGGTGCTCATCGAGCGTGCCGCGAAACTGCAACTGACGGCGATGGCCGCCGGTGAGATCAAACCGCTGCCGGAGAAACTGGCCCGCGAAGCCCACAACTGGACGCTGACCCCGCAACGCAGCCGGGCCAACTTCGCCTACTACGCCCGCCGCGCCCTGGTGCGTCACCCCGACGCGCTGAGCTGCTGACCCGCTGTCCCGACATCCCGCTACCCCGAGGAGCCCGCCCATGGTCGACACCCGCGTCGCCCCCGCCATCGAGGGCGTCATCGCCTATCCCGTCACCCCGTTCGACGACAGCGGCGTGGACACCGCGGCGCTGGCGGCGATGATCACTCGTCTGGTGGCCGCGGGGGTTCAGGCGATCGCGCCGCTGGGCAGCACCGGGGAACTGGCGTATCTCAGCGAGACGGAATTCGACGCGGTCATCGACACCACCGTCGCCGCCGTCGACGGCGCGGTCCCGGTGCTCGCCGGGGTGTCGGATCTGACCACGGCCAACACCGTGCGCCGCGCCCGCTACGCCCAGCGCGCCGCCGTCGACGCGGTGCAGGTGATCCCGGTGTCGTACTGGAAGCTCTCCGAGCGTGAAATCGTCGAGCACTATCGGGCGGTCTCCGATGCGATCGACCTGCCGATCATGGCGTACAACAATCCGGCGACCGCCGGAGTGGACATGAGCCCGGCGTTGCTGGTGTCGATGTTCCGCGACATCGACCACGTCACGATGGTCAAGGAGTCCACCGGTGACCTCGCCCGGATGCAGGCCCTCGCCGACCTCAGCGACGGCGCCCTGCCGTTCTACAACGGCAGCAACCCGCTGGTTCTCGACGCCCTGCGGGCCGGTGCGACGGGGTGGTGCACCGCCGCACCGAATCTGGCGGCCCAGCCGTGCCTGGACCTGGTGGCCGCGGTGCGGGCGGGGGAGCAGGAGCAGGCTCAGCGCCTCTACGACGGGCTCAAGCCGCTGCTGGAGTTCATTGTCGCCGGGGGGCTGGCCACCACGATCAAAGCGGGCCTGGAGATGCTCGGCGTGCCTGCCGGCGTGCCCCGTCGCCCCCTGCTGCCGCTGGACGAAGCCGGCCGTGCGGAGCTGAAATCCCTGATTAGCGCAGTCTGATCCGCTATATCGAGGCCGTTATTGACGAAAATGTCAGCGAATACCCAGGGTAGGTTGAGTTATTTTTTAACTAAGCGGACAAAAATTCGACGCGTCCTGTCTCTCATCAATGTCTCAGCATCAACCAATGTCAACTTGAGAGGGTCCATCCTGGTGGGCCGTAATTATTGCAGGCGACAATTCGGGCGACCGAATCGTCGCCTGCGTAAGTTTCTTTGGTTGATCTCAGGTAACTGTCATGATGGCCGGTTCGGCGACGGGCCCGCTGCCAAAGCCGTTGGAGACCTGCGGCTTTCGGGGGGTTTCGGATGCCGGTGCGGACGTGTACCGTCGCGGCCTACGTTCGATGCCGTTTGGACATCGGACGGACACATTTCGTTAAGCTCTGTGGCGGTCGGGGTGGCGTGGATCACTATCCATACGGCATAATCGATACGCGGCGGCGCGAAACGAGCCCTGGTGGTCCCGGGGGTTGGGGCGCCGGGGTCCACCAGTGTCACCTGCACTCACAAGGGGGCTGAATAGATGTATGTAAAGACCGAGCCGGCGATGTTGCTGTCGGCAGCCGGCAGCCTGGAATCGATCGGCGCTGGGATGAACGCGGGCAATGCCGCCGCCGCGGCACCGACCACCGGTGTGGTGCCCGCGGCCGCCGACGAGGTGTCCGCACTCACCGCGGCGCAGTTCGCCGCGCACGGCCAGCTCTACCAGGCCATCGCCGCGCAGGCGGCGGCCATCCACGAGTCGTTCGTCAACACGCTGCGCACCAACGCCGCCGCGTACGACGGGGCGGAGGCGGCCAACGCCGCCGCGTCCACGCTGGGTGGATTGACCTAGGTCGGCCATGGCGCTATTTGAGTTCTATCCACCGGAGATCAACTCGCTGCTGATCACCCTCGGGCCCGGATCGGCGCCGCTGCTGGAGGCCTCGGAGGCCTGGGCGGGGTTGACCCAGGAGTTGGAGACCGCCGCCACCGGCTTCGGATCCACCCTCGCCGGCCTGACGGGCGGGTGGCACGGCCCGTCGTCGGCGACGGTGCAGGCCAAACTGGAGCCGCATGTGGCGTGGTTGCACGAAACCGCCGCGAAGACGGCGGCCCTGGCCGCCCAGGCCGCCGCGCACGTCGGTTTCTTCGAGCAGGCGCGGTCTTCGATGGTGCCGCTGGAGGCGGTCATCGCCAACCGCACGTTGTGCATGCAGCTGATCGCGTCCAACATTCTCGGCCAGAACACCCCGGCGATCATGGCGTGTGAGGCGCTCTACGACATCATGTGGGCCGATGACGTCATGGTCATGTCGACCTTCGACGCGTCATCGAAGGCGGAGCAGCCGCAGGCGATGTTCAGAACGACGGAGGGGCCGTCAGATGCCGGCCTCTCGGCGGCGTCTCTGCCGGGTCCGGGGGCTGCGGGTGACGCGATCGCCGGAGGACTGACCCAAATCGGCAGCGCCCTTGAGCCCCTCACCGCGTTCTGGGCACCGATCGGGACGGCGTTGTCGGGGTTTGAGAAGATCCCGGTCCTGGGTGCCTTCGCCGACCTCAGCCTGACCTCTCCCGGCAGCTTGTCCAGCGCCTCCGAACTGGTCAACGTTCCGATGCGCCTCGGCTCGGCGCCGATGAGCATGCTGATGTCGCTGACCCGTGCCGGTGGGACATCCGGCTCCGGGCTCGGCAATCTCACCGGGGGCCTCGCCAACGGTGCGACAAACCCGCTGCTCGACGCGATCAGCGAGATGGTCAACGGCAAGCTGCAGACTATGACCAGCGGGCTGACCAGCCAGCTGTCCAACTGGGGCAGCCAGATCGGTCAGCAGGTCAGCGCGCAGTTGGCCAACGCCTCGCGGGTCGGCGGGCTGTCGGTGCCCGACGGCGCCATCCAGACCATCACCCGCGCGCTGCCGGTCCCGCCGGCCACCACTGTCCCGGCGGTGCCGACGGTGCAGGCGGGCATGCCGGGCGGACCGTTCGCGCAGGCCATGATGGGGGCCCTCGCCGGACGGGGATTCGGAGGCCTGGGCAACGTTGCCAAGGCCGGCGTCAAGGCCGCCACCGCGGCCAAGGGCGGCTAACCGGGAGGGGGACGCGATTAGCAGCCACCCGAGAAAACACACCACTGACGAACTGATTGTGTAAGGAGAGGCGATTATGGCTTCGCGTTTTATGACTGATCCGCAGTTGATGCGGGATATGGCTGGGCGGTTTGAGGTGCATGCTCAGACTGTGGAGGATGAGGCTCGGCGGATGTGGGCGTCGTCGCAGAGTATTTCTGGGGCGGGGTGGACCGGTATTGCCGAGCGGACGTCGTTGGACACGATGGGGCAGATGCAGACGGCGTTTCGCAACATTGTGGACATGTTGCATGGGGTGCGTGACGGGTTGGTGCGTGACGCGAATGTGTATGAGCAGCAGGAAGCTGCGGCCCAGTCGAGTTTGAGCAGTTAGGGGTTGTGTGATGACGATTAATTACCAGTTTGGTGATGTCAATGCTCATGGGGCGTTGATCAAGGCGCAGGCGGCGTCGTTGGAGGCTGAGCATCAGGCGATTATTCGGGATGTGTTGGCTGCCGGTGATTTTTGGGGTGGTGCTGGTTCGGCGTCGTGCCAGGAGTTCATTGCTCAGTTGGGGCGGAATTTCCAGGTGATTTACGAGCAGGCGGCCACGCACGGTGCGAAGGTGCAAAACGCCGGGAACAACATGGCTTCCACCGACTCGGCGGTCGGCTCCAGCTGGCTCTAACGGCCCGTGAGGGGGGTCGCTACCACCCCGCGGTTCGACGTAAATGTCCCCCGGCACACGGTGTTCGGGGGACATTTACGTTGCGGTCTGCGTCTGCTCAACGCACCGGTTAACCCAGGTCGCGGGCGGCGAAGGTGTCGCACTTGTTCGGGTCGCCGGTCTGGTAGCCGACGGTGAACCAGTGCTGGCGCTGCTCGGAGGAGCCGTGCGTCCACGCCTCCGGGTCGACCCGCCCGGTCATGGTCTTCTGAATCCGATCGTCGCCGACCGATGCCGCCGCCGACAGCGCGTCGGCGATGTCGCGGTCACTCAACGGCTCCAGGAACGGCTTGCCGGTGCTCTCCTGCTGGGTCACCGAGGCGTAGTGCGCCCACACCCCGGCGTAGCAATCGGCCTGCAACTCGGTGCGCACCCCGGAACCGGTGGCGCCCTGCGCGCCGCTCTGGGCCCGCCCGAGCACCCCGAGCAGGTTCTGCACATGGTGGCCGTACTCGTGGGCGACCACGTACTCCTGCGCCAATGCGCCACTGCTGGAACCGAACTGATCGACGAGGACATCGAAGAAGTCGGTGTCGAAGTAGGCGGTCTTGTCGGCCGGACAGTAGAACGGGCCGACCTCACTGGTGGCCGTGCCGCAGCCGGTGTTGACCTGGCCGCTGAACAGCCGCATGTTCGGGGCGGTGTAGCCCGACAGCAACTGCGTCCACACTGCGTCCACCGAGTTTCCGGTGGCCACCACCCGGCACTGGACGTATTTGTTGGCGTCCGCTCCGGTGCGGCATTTGCCCAGGTCGAATTGCGGCACGGTCTCCTGGGGGGCCGGTGCCTGCTGGGAGATCACCTCGCCCGGGTCGACTCCGAAGAACATCGCGACGATCATGATGAGCAGTCCCAGGCCGCCGGCCCCGCCGCCGAGGGCGATCCCGCGGCCGCGACCGGTCGACCTCACCTTGCTGGTGTCGATCTGCACGCCCTCGTTGAAGGTCATCGCACACTCCGTCGCTCATCGGGGTCGCTCATCGCGCTCGGCCGCTCCCAGCTTCGCATATCGCCGCCGCGCGGCACACGGGTTGGCGGAGTTCTACACGGTGGCGAAACGCTGGTCGGTGTAGCGGCGCAGTCGGCGCAGAAACCGGCCCAGCATCCACTGCACCACCGGACGTCCCAGCCACAGTCCCAGCCGGGCCGGGCCCAGCGGCTCGATGGCCATCGTCCACGTCAGACGGCAGCCCTCGGCGGTGGGTGCTACCCGGTAGTCCTCGGCGAAGGCGCGCAGCGTGCGCGTCGAGGCCTCGTTGAACCGGAACGCCAGGTAGGTGTGCGGCTCCCAGGCGATGAACTCCTCGTAGCCGACGATGCCGCGCATCGTCACGGTGCGGGTGGTGCCCACCCCGTACGGCTGCGGACTGGTCCAGGTGACGTCGGTGATCACCGACGCCCACTGCGGCCACGAGTCGGCGTCGGCGAGGACCTCGAACAGCTGCTCGGGGGTGATCGCCAACTCGACGGTGTTGGCGAAACGGTACGGGGCGGTCTCGATGAAACCGGTGTCGACCCGCTGGCAGGGGTGCTTCTTGCGGGACAGGGCCATCTGCAATCCTCCGGTTCGGCGGAACTCCCAGGAACCCCCAGCCCATCACACACCGTGGTGGGGCGCCACACCGGCACACCGGGTGCTGCGGGCGCGGCTTTAGACTGGGCAGTCGTTTCCCACTGCCCGATGAGGAGTAGCCGTGCTGCGCAGTCACGACGCCGGTTCGTTGCGGTCCGCCGACGCCGGACGCCAGGTCACGTTGGCCGGCTGGGTGGCGCGCCGCCGCGATCACGGCGGGGTCATCTTCATCGACCTGCGCGACGCGTCCGGGGTCGCCCAGGTCGTCTTCCACGACGAGGCCGTACTCGCCGAGGCGCACCGGCTGCGCGCCGAGTTCTGCGTCGCGGTCACCGGGGTGGTGCAGATCCGTCCCGAGGGCAACGCCAACCCGGAGATCGCGACCGGTGACATCGAGATCAACGCCACCGAGCTGACCGTGCTCGCCGAGTGCGCGCCGCTGCCCTTTCAGCTCGATGAGGAACCGGGGGAGGAGACGCGGCTGCGCTACCGCTATCTGGATCTGCGTCGCGACGGTCCGGCCGCGGCGATCCGGCTGCGCTCCAAGGCCAACGCGGCCGCGCGCGGCGTGCTGGCTGCCCACGACTTCATCGAGATCGAAACACCGACGATGACCCGCTCCACCCCCGAGGGGGCGCGGGACTTCCTGGTGCCCGCCCGGCTGCGGCCGGGCACCTTCTACGCCCTGCCGCAGAGCCCGCAGCTGTTCAAGCAACTGCTGATGGTCGCCGGCATGGAGCGCTACTACCAGATCGCCCGCTGCTACCGCGACGAGGATTTCCGCGCCGACCGCCAGCCGGAGTTCACCCAGCTGGACCTGGAGATGAGCTTCGTCGACGCCGAGGACGTCATCGCGATCGCCGAGGAGATCGTGGCCGCGGTGTGGGCGCTGATCGGCTACGAGGTGCCGCGCCCGCTGCCGCGGCTGAGCTACGCCGAGGCGATGCGCCGGTTCGGCACCGACAAACCCGACCTGCGGTTCGGGCTGGAACTCGTCGAATGCACCGAGTTCTTCGCCGACACGCCGTTTCGGGTGTTCCAGGCGCCGTACGTCGGTGCGGTGGTCATGCCCGGCGGGGCGTCTCAGCCGCGACGCACCCTCGACGGCTGGCAGGAGTGGGCCAAACAGCGTGGCGCCAAGGGGCTGGCCTACGTGCTGATCGGGGAGGACGGCACCCTGTCGGGCCCGGTGGCCAAAAACCTCTCCGAGACCGAGCGCGCCGGGCTGGCCGATCACGTGGGGGCCGCCCCGGGCGACTGCGTGTTCTTCGCCGCGGGCGCACCGAAGGTCTCCCGGGCTCTGCTGGGCGCGGCCCGAGTCGAGATCGCCGCCCGCCAAGACCTCATCGACGCGGACGCCTGGGCGTTCACCTGGGTCGTCGACCCGCCGCTGTTCGAACCGGCCGACGAAGCCGCGGCCGCCGGTGACGTGGCCGTCGGTTCGGGGGCGTGGACCGCGGTGCATCACGCGTTCACCGCACCCAAATCAGCGACGGCGCAAGCCATCACCGCCGACCCGGGTTCGGTGCTCGCCGATGCCTACGACATTGTGTGCAACGGCAACGAGATCGGCGGCGGCTCGATCCGCATCCACCGCCGCGACATCCAGGAGCAGGTGTTCACCGTCATGGGCATCGACTCGGAGGCAGCGGCGGAGAAATTCGGATTCCTGTTGGACGCCTTCACTTTCGGGGCGCCACCGCACGGGGGACTGGCGTTCGGCTGGGACCGCATCATGGCGCTACTCGCCGGCGCCGAGTCGATCCGTGAAGTGATCGCGTTCCCGAAATCCGGTGGTGGCGTCGACCCGCTCACCGATGCGCCCGCGCCTATCACCGCCGCGCAGCGCAAAGAATCCGGCATCGACGCCAAACCGCGCGCGCAGGCTTAACACCCCCGCCGCCAGCACCGCATCCGGTCGCGCCGTTAGCGGCTGCGGGAGTTACGCGCGGCGGGCCAGGTATTCGCGCGCCACCGCCCGCGGTGCGTGCACCAGCCATGCGTCGAACACCAGGTCAGCCAGGGAGCCACGGTCGATGTCGGCCAGCCACACCAGCACCACCGGGTACCCGGCCAGATGTGCGGTGGTGAAATACCGCTGCGGGTGCGCCGCGATCAGTGCCGCGGCGGCCGACTCGCCGCGCACCCGCACCGCCAGGACATCGGGGTCGCCGCTGACCTGCAGGGCGCGGCGTTCGGGAAGGCGCAGCGGCCGCTGCCAGGCGACCAGCTTTCCACCGACCCGCCACTCGTGTGGCCTGTGCTCGGCGGTGAGCGGAAGCGCTTGCATCAGGCGGGCCACATCGTCCCAGGTGCCCACCTTTCCGATTGTGCCCGCAAAACACCCCGCCCGGTACCGAACGGGGGGCTATGCGTCTATGCCCGGCAGGTTGCAGTGGTTCAGGCGCCGCTGATCGTGCAGGCACCGTCCACCAGCGCCGAGGTGTAGGCCGCGGCGTTCGCCAGATGCTGATCGGCGGGCGTGTAGGTGGGCACGGCGGCCACGAACGCCCGCTGGTACTGCGCGATCAACGTCGCGAAATCCTGCAGGGTGGCGTTGCCGCTCTGGTGGCCCAGTTGCTCGATCGTGTTGGCCTGGTTGCTCAACACCTGCGCCGCGGCGACGTTGACGGCCTTCTGCGCCGGGTTCCACAGGATCGCCGCGATGTTGGGGTCGAGCTTTTGCCACTCGGTGGTCTTGGCCATGTAGTCCTGCAGCGCGGCGTGCCAGTCGTGGCAGACCGGGTTGGTGCTGGCCAGAAACGGCACCGGGTTGGTGGGATCGGCAGGGGTGGCGGTCAACTGCGGCGGGTCCAGGGCGGGTACCAGCGGGCCCCGCGACGCCGCCGACCCGTCGTTGATGGCCCCGCAGATCGACGCCAGCGCGGATGCAGCGCTGTTGGCGGCCTCGGCGAGGTTGTTGTCGGCCGGCACATACTGCGGCACCCGCTCCGCGTAGGCCCGGCCGTAGGCGATGAACTGTTCGTAGAGTTCGCGCATCACCCGGTGCGGGGTGAGTTTGGCCAGCCCGACGCTCTGTGCGGCGGCGCTGCGCAGCACCGCGGCGGCCCCCATGTGCATCTGCTGTTGCTCAGGGGTCCAGTCCGACGCCGGGATGCTGCGATCGCGGTCGTTCCATTTGCCTTCCCCGGCGGAGGCCAAGGTGTCGTTGATCGGCATCCACGGTTTGCAGGTGGGGTCATCGACGATCACGCTGACCGGACCGTCATCGCCGGCGCTGGCGATATCGGATGATTTCGGTGGGGTCGTCTTGCCGGCGTCACCGGCTTCGGGGTTGCCGCCGAACACCACCGCCGCGGCGGCCGCCGTGGCGACGACCGCCAGGAACGTCACCAGGCCCAGGGCCCATTTGAGACTGTTATCGCGCTTCGGTGGTCCGGAATCCCCCCCGCGGGACTCGGCGTCGTCATCGAGGTCCTCGTCGTCGTCGAAGTCGTCGTCGTCGTCGAAGTCGTCGTCTTCGTCGTCGCCGAAATCGTAGTTTTCGAACACAATCGAGCAGCCTAGAGCGAATGTCGCTCGCCGGGGAAACTATCGCCACGCCCGTAGGATTGGGCGCCGTGGAAGACCGCTACGGATCTGACGTGTTGGCCCGCAATCCCCACCGCGCCCGCAAACCCCGCTCCGTCGAGCAACCGGTCGAAGTCGGGATGGTCGTCGAGGACGCCGAGACCGGCTATGTGGGTGCGGTGGTGCGGGTGGAGTACGGCCGCATGCAACTGGAGGACCGGCACGGACGCACCCGCGCCTTCCCGGTGGGCCCGGGGTATCTGATCGACGGCAAACCGGTCATTTTGACCGCGCCGCGTCGCGCCCCGGCCGCCCGCCCGGCGCGCACCGCATCCGGGTCGGTGGCGGTGCCCGGTGAGCGCGCCAAGGTCGCGTCGGCCAGCCGGATCTATGTCGAGGGCCGCCACGACGCCGAACTCGTCGAACAGGTGTGGGGCGACGACCTGCGGATCGAAGGCGTGGTGGTCGAACACCTCGGCGGGGTCGACGACCTCGTCGCCATCGTGGCGGATTTCCAACCGGGGCCGACCCGTCGACTCGGGGTGCTCGTCGATCACCTGGTCGCCGGCTCCAAAGAGGCCCGGTTGGCCGAGCAGGTGCGCCGCGGTCCCGGCGGTGAGCACACCCTGGTGGTGGGCCATCCCTACGTCGACATCTGGCAGGCGGTCAAACCCGAGCGTCTCGGGATGGCGGCGTGGCCACAGATTCCGCGCACCGTCGAATGGAAGAAGGGGATCTGTCAGGCGTTGGGCTGGCCGCACGCCACCCAGGCCGACATCGCCGCCGCGTGGCGACGGATCCGGGGGCGGGTACGTGACTGGACCGACCTGGAGCCGGCGTTGATCGGCCGGGTGGAGGAGTTGATCGACTTCGTGACCGCGCCGCAGCCGTAGCGCAGTCGGTACGTTGGAGGATGTGAGCACACCAGAGCCGTTCGCGCCCGAGCCCGGTCAGCCCTCCTACCCGCCGCCGGGCCAGTACCCGCCGGGGGCGTATCCACCGGCGGGGTATCCCCCCTACGGGACGCACTACGGCGTCGCCCCCGACGGCCAGCCGTACTCCGAGAAGAGCAAGATCGCCGCGGGTCTGCTGCAGATCTTTCTGGGCGCATTCGGGATCGGCCGGTTCTACCTGGGGTATGTCGGGATCGGCATCGCCCAGATCATCGTCACCGTGATCACGTTTGGGTTCGGCGCCATCTGGGGCTTCATCGACGGGATCCTGATCCTGGTGGGCAACGTCCGCGATCCGCAGGGGCGCCCGCTGCGCGATTGACCCGGCGGCGCCGCGTCGCCGCCGTGGTATGCCTGAGACCGTGACCGACAGCCTGTTCGACGTGCCCGACCCGGCGGGTGATGCCGGGGCAGGGCCCCCGACGCCACCGCCGAACGAGCCGCTGGCGGTGCGGATGCGCCCGGCGGGACTCGACGAGGTTGTCGGGCAGGATCACCTGCTGCAGCCCGGCTCCCCGCTGCGCCGCCTGGTCGACGGGTCGGGGGCCGCCTCGGTCATCCTCTACGGACCACCCGGGACCGGCAAGACCACCCTGGCGTCGCTGATCTCCGGGGCGACCGGACGCCGCTTCGAGGCGCTCTCGGCGCTGTCGGCGGGGGTCAAGGAGGTGCGGGCCGTCATCGACACGGCCCGGCGCAGCGCCGTGCACGGCCGGCAGACCGTTCTGTTCATCGACGAGGTGCACCGGTTCTCCAAGACCCAGCAGGATGCGTTGCTGTCGGCGGTGGAGAACCGGGTGGTGCTGCTGGTGGCGGCGACGACGGAAAACCCGTCGTTCTCGGTGGTGGCGCCGCTGCTGTCGCGGTCGCTGATCTTGCAGCTGCGCCCGCTCACCGCCGACGGGGTGCGCACCGTCATCGAACGCGCTGTCGAGGACCCGCGGGGACTGGCCGGCGCGGTCACGGTGACCCCCGAGGCCCTGGAGTTGTTGGTGCGGCTCTCCGCCGGGGACGCCCGGCGTGCCCTGACCGGCCTGGAGGTCGCCGCCGAGGCGGGACCGCAGATCACGGTGGACATCGTGGAGCAGTCACTCGATGAGGCGGCCATCCGCTATGACCGTGACGGCGACCAGCACTACGACGTGGTCAGCGCGTTCATCAAATCGGTGCGCGGCTCCGACGTCGACGCCGCGTTGCACTATTTGGCGCGGATGCTGGTGGCGGGGGAGGACCCGCGGTTCATCGCGCGGCGGCTGATGATCCTGGCCAGCGAGGACATCGGCCTGGCCGATCCGACCGCCCTGCCCACCGCGGTCGCCGCCGCGCAGACGGTAGCGCTGATCGGGATGCCCGAAGCCCAGCTCACCCTGGCGCACGCCACCGTGCACCTTGCCACGGCGCCGAAGTCCAACGCGGTGACCACCGCGCTGGGTCAGGCCATGGCCGACGTCAAAGCCGGCAAGGCCGGGCTGGTGCCGCCGCACCTGCGCGACGGCCACTACACGGGCGCCGCGGCGCTGGGGCACGCCCAGGGCTACAAATACTCCCACGACGACCCCGACGGTGTGGTGGCCCAGCAGTATCCCCCCGACGAGCTGGTGGGCGTGGACTACTACCGGCCCACCGGGCGCGGCGCAGAACGCGACATCGCTGGGCGGCTGGGCCGGCTGCGCGCGATCATCCGCCGCGCCCGCGGCTAGAACGGTGGTGGTTCGTCGTTGGCCACCAGCCAGGCGTGCCGTTCGCGGTGTTCGGCGGCGAGACGTTCCTCGTTGAGCCGTCGCTCGTGGGCGATCCGGGCGCGGTGCTGTTGGGCCCGGGTTCGTTTGCGTGCCGGCATCATCGCGGTGCGACCCGGCCGGGGTGCCGGCACCGCTGGAAGGCACAGCGGCGCCGTGGGTGTCGCCAAGGCCGGAAAGAACAGTGCACCATGCGGTTTGGTGCGGTGGGTGACTCCGCTCGGTGCGGTCCAAATGACGGTGCCGTCGGGGAGTTGCCGATCCGACCACCCGCCGGCGCCGGTGTAGAAGGTTTTCAGAAGATGGTGAACCACGCAGAGCAATTTGCAGTTCGATGCGTGGGTGGGACCGACCGGCCAGGGCACGGTGTGATCGATCTGGCAGGCGGTTGCCGGTGCCTCGCAGCCGGGAAACCGGCAGGTCAGATCGCGTAGCCGGACGAATTCGGTCAGGGCCGCCGAGGGGCGATAACCCTTTTCGGGCTCGGTGGCCGGGGACCGGACCGGCTTGATCGTGGCGCGGCGGGCCAACTGCTGCAACACCGGCACCGGAATCGGGCCGTATCCGGGCAGATATCCCGGCTTGGCGGCGCCGGTGCCCAGCGACTTCTGATCGGCCACGACGTGGATCACGACGTCGGTGCCGACGCGGCGCTGAGCGGCCGGACACTGCGGCGATCCGCACTCGCAACGCAGGACCTCAGCACCGGCGGCCAGCGCGCCGAGCGCGTCGGCGCGGCGCTGCCTGGCGGTGCGTGGATCGTCGCGGCAGACGGTGGCGGCCACCGCGTCGAGTTTCTGGTCGAGCGCGGCCCCGTCGGTGGCGTGCAGCTGCGCCCACACCCCGGCCATGCCTGATTCCACCGGGTTGATCTCGACGTAGCGCTCATCGACGCCGTTGCCCGGCACCCGTCGACCGGCCGGGTCGAATCGGGTGATCCACATGTCGATGCGCTCGGCGAGCTTCGGCTGGGAGAAGCGCTTCCACTTGTGTGCATGCCGGGCGATGCAGGCATCGATCGTCGCGACGAGTTCGTCGTCGCTGACCAGTTCGGTGCGGTACACGATCGCCGCCATCATCCGAAAGTCGATGTCGCCGCGCGCGAAGACCTGCGCGACCTGCGGTAGCCGTTCCCGCAGGGTGATCGCATAGCCGAGGCGGGCGCGGGCACGACCCCGGCTGATCCCCAGGGCGGCGGAGACCTCCGCGACGACGTTCTCGTGCCCGTCGATCGCCCAGTTCACCCGCTCGACGTCGTCCTCGGGGGCCCGACGCTTATACAACTCACCGATCGCCGCCAGTTCCCGCGCGCACGCCATGCTCTGTTCGCGTGCCGCCACGGTGATCGCGGCCGTCAGCGCCCAGTCATCGAGACCGGCGAACGGCGCGGCGGGATCCGCACCCGGCGCCGCCACCTTCGTATCGAACATACGTTCGATTGTAGCGGGCGGGTCGGACAATCCCGGGGGCTAGCCGACCAGTTCGGGAACCCGCAGGTGAGCCAGCGCCAACTCGAACTCGCCGACGTCGACCTGGGTGGCCCCCAACATCCGCAGCAGATCGGCGCGCAGGGTCGTGGCCTCGTCGCGGGTGCGGTCCATCGCCTCGCGGCTTTCGAAACTCGAGCACGACACCGCCAACCCGGAGCGCCGATCCACCAGCAGGCTGGAACTGCAGAACCCGTCGAGACCGTCCATCGCCGGCAGCGCGGCATCGCGGTAGTTGCCCACCCAGCGGTCGAGCTGGTCGGGATCGGCCTTGGCCCAGGTGCAGCGCGCGACCGCGCCGCCGCGGGTCAGTCGCCCACGGTGCAGCACCTTGATCTGCCACTCCGCGACCCGGGTGTCGCCACCGAACAGCGACGCCGCCGAGTTACGGATCGGCGCCACCCAGTGTTCACTGGCCCGCATCAGATCGTGGTCCAGCCAGGAGCTGGTGACGATGCACCGCCCGGAGCGCCGGTCGGCCAGCATCGACAACCCGATATAGCCGTCGAGGCCCTGCATGACCGGCATCACGCGATCGCGCAGGTGCGCAACACCGTCGTCGATCCGGGAGGGGTGGGCGAAAATAGTGGTGGAACGTGCGTACATGGCCCTACTCCTTCAGGAGTTCAAGGCAGCACCCCCGGCGGTGCCGCCGGTCTGTGTCCATTGTCCCCCGTCCAGCCTGCGGATTCAACCGTCGTCCCGTGCCCGGACGGGCCGATAGGCTGGGCGGATGGATTCCGATGTGCTCGAGGTGGACACCGCCACGCGCCGCATCGTGGACCTCACCGACGCGGTCCGCGGGTTCTGCGCCGGCCGCCGCGACGGGCTGTGCAACGTGTTCGTCCCGCACGCGACGGCGGGGGTGGCGATCATCGAGACCGGGGCCGGCTCCGACGCCGACCTCGTCGACACCCTCGAGCGGCTGCTGCCGCGCGACGACCGGTACCGCCACGCCCACGGCAGCCCCGGCCACGGTGCCGACCATGTGCTGCCGGCCCTGGTCGCGCCGTCGGTGACGGTGCCGGTCGGCGCCGGTGAGCCGTTGTTGGGCATCTGGCAGAGCATCGTGCTGGTGGACCTGAACCGGGACAACCCCCGCCGGTCGGTGCGGTTGAGCTTTCTGGCCGGTTGACCGCGGCACCGGCGGGGCTCGCCGGTGCGGCAGCCGGCCCGGGCCCCCCGGTACTGTGGTGCGGTCGAATCCAGCAGAAATGGGATCCCCACACGGTGATCCGGCAGTAAGGACAGCGTCAACGTGCAGACTCACGAGATCAGGAAACGGTTCCTCGATCATTTCGTGCGGGCCGGGCACACCGAGGTGCCGAGCGCCTCGGTGATTCTCGACGACCCCAACCTGCTGTTCGTCAACGCCGGCATGGTGCAGTTCGTGCCGTACTTCCTGGGGCAGCGCACCCCGCCGTACGCCACCGCCACCAGCATCCAGAAATGCATCCGCACCCCCGACATCGATGAGGTGGGGATCACCACCCGGCACAACACCTTCTTTCAGATGGCCGGCAACTTCTCGTTCGGCGACTACTTCAAGCGCGAAGCGATCACCCTGGCCTGGACTCTGCTGACCAACGGCGTCGACGACGGCGGCTACGGGCTCGATCCCGAACGGATCTGGGCGACGGTCTATCTCGACGACGACGAGGCGGCCGGGTTGTGGCAGGAGATCGCCGGGCTGCCGACCGAGCGCATCCAGCGCCGCGGCATGGCCGACAACTACTGGTCGATGGGGATCCCCGGGCCCTGCGGCCCGTCCTCGGAGATCTACTTCGACCGCGGCCCCGAGTACGGCGTCGGCGGCGGCCCGATCGCCAACGAGGACCGCTACATCGAGGTCTGGAACCTCGTGTTCATGCAGAACGAACGCGGGGAGGGCCACGGCAAAGAGGACTTCGAGATCCTCGGACCGCTGCCCCGCAAGAACATCGACACCGGGATGGGCGTGGAGCGCATCGCGGTGCTGCTCCAAGGCGTGCACAACGTCTACGAGACCGATCTGCTGCGCCCGGTGATCGACACCGTCGCCGCGGTCGCCGCCCGGCCCTACGGCGAACACGGCACCCCCGCGGACGACGTGCGCTACCGGATCATCGCCGATCATTCGCGCACCGCGGCCATCCTCATCGCCGATGGGGTCAGCCCCGGCAACGACGGCCGCGGCTACGTGCTGCGCCGGTTGCTGCGCCGGGTGATCCGGTCGGCGAAACTGCTGGGCATCGACACGCCGATCGTCGCCGAGCTGATGACCACCGTCCGCGACGCGATGGGCCCGTCCTACCCCGAGCTGGTCACCGACTTCGCTCGGATCAGCCGCATCGCGGTCGCTGAGGAGACCGCGTTCAACCGGACCCTGGCGTCGGGCTCGAAGCTCTTCGCCGACGCCGCGGCGGGCACCAAATCGGCTGGCACCACGGTGCTCTCCGGTGCCGACGCGTTCACCCTGCACGACACCTACGGGTTCCCGATCGAGTTGACCCTGGAGATGGCGGCCGAGGCGGGCCTGTCGGTCGACGAGGCCGGTTTCCGCGAGCTCATGGCCGAGCAGCGGGCCCGGGCAAAGGCCGACGCGGCGGCGCGCAAACACGCCCACGCCGACCTCAGCGCTTACCGCGAGCTGGTCGACGCCGGCCCGACAGAGTTCACCGGGTTCGACGAATTATCCTCCGAGGCAACCATTCTCGGAATTTTCGTTGACGGTCAACGCGTGCCGGTGGTGTCCCACGCCGACGCCGTCACCGCCGACCGCATGGAACTGGTGCTCGACCGCACGCCGCTGTACGCCGAGTCCGGTGGCCAGATCGCCGACACCGGCACCATCAGCGGCGCCGCCGGCGGTGTGGCCAAGGCCGCGGTCACCGACGTGCAGAAGATCGCCCACACCCTGTTCGTGCACCGCGTCAGCGTGGAATCCGGCGAGTTCGTCGAGGGTGACACCGTGGTCGCCGCCGTCGACCCGCAGTGGCGCAAAGGCGCCACCCAGGGCCACTCGGGAACCCACATGGTGCATGCGGCGCTGCGGGAGGTGCTCGGGCCGAACGCGGTGCAGGCCGGCTCGCTGAACCGCCCCGGCTACCTGCGGTTCGACTTCAACTGGCAGGGTCCGCTCACCGACGATCAGCGTCGCCGGGTCGAAGAGGTCACCAACGAGGCCGTGCAGGCCGACTTCCCGGTGCACACCTTCATCGAGGACCTGGAGAAGGCCAAGTCGATGGGCGCGATGGCCATGTTCGGGGAGCGCTACCCCGAACAGGTGCGGGTCGTGGAGATCGGCGGACCGTTCTCCCTGGAACTGTGCGGCGGCACCCACGTCGGCAACTCGGCGCAGATCGGGCCGGTCACGATCCTGGGGGAGTCGTCGGTGGGCTCCGGGGTGCGCCGCGTGGAGGCCTACGTCGGGTTGGACTCCTACCGGCACCTGGCCAAGGAACGGGCCCTGATGGCGGGGCTGGCCGCCTCGCTGAAGGTTCCGTCTGAGGAAGTACCGGCCCGGGTGGCCGGGCTGGTGGAGCGGCTCAAGGCCGCCGAGAAGGAGCTGGACCGGGCCCGGTTGGCCGGCGCACGCGCCGCGGCGGTCAATGCGGCCGCGGACGCCGAACAGATCGGTAGAGTCCGACTGGTGGCACAACGACTGCCCGGCCCGATGAACGGCGGCGACCTGCGTTCGCTGGCCGGCGATATCCGCGGCAAGCTGGGGTCCGACCCGGCGGTGGTGGTGCTGATCGCCGAGGGCGAGGGCACCAGCGTGCCGTTCGTGGTCTCCGCCAACAGTGCCGCCCAGGACGCCGGACTGGCCGCCAACGACCTGGTCACCGCTGTCGCGGCCGCCGTCGACGGGCGTGGCGGCGGCAAGGCCGACCAGGCGCAGGGGTCGGGTAAGAACCCGGCCGGTATCGACGCCGCCCTGGCAGCGGTCCGCGCCGAGATCGCCCGGGGCTGACCGCGTGATCGCCACCGACGAACGTCGCCCCGACCGCCCCGGACCCGACGACCCGGGCCGTGGCCGCCGGATCGGCGTCGACGTCGGAACCGTCCGTATCGGGGTCGCCGTCAGCGACCCCGACGGCATCCTGGCGACCCCCGTGGAAACGGTGCGCCGCCAGCGCGGCGACACCCATCTGCGCCGGCTGATGGAGTTGATCACCGAGGCCGACGCCGTCGAGGTCATCGTCGGGCTGCCGCGCACCCTGGCCGACCGGGTCGGAACCTCTGCCCGCGACGCCATCGACGTCGCCGACCGGCTTGCCGCGGCGCTGGCCCGCCAGGGCCACCCGGCCCGGGTGCGGCTGGCCGACGAGCGACTCACCACCGTCGGGGCCCAACGCTCACTGCGGCAGGCCGGGATGCGCGCCAAACAGCAGCGCTCGGTCATCGACCAGGCCGCCGCCGTGGCGATCCTGCAGGGCTGGCTGGACGCCCGCCGGGCCGCGGCGACGGACGGGAGTCCCGAGCATGGCTGACACCGGCCGCCCCCGTGCCAAACCGGTCGCGGTGGGCCCGCCGCGCCACCGCCTGCCGCGCAGAGGGCGTGCCACCGCCGAGAAGAGCGGCCGGCGCCGGCGCATCACCGGCTGGATCGTCGGTGGCCTGCTGACCGTCATCGTGCTCGCGCTGGTGGTGCTGGGCGCGAAGCTGTGGGATGCGCTGCCCGGCCACGACGCGGACTACACCGGCGACGGGGAACGCGACGTGGTCATCGAGGTGCACGACGGCGACACCACCACCGCGGTCGGCCAGACCCTGCACGACTTCGGGGTCGTCGCCACCGTGCGCGCCTTCGTCGACGCCGCCCACGGCAACAGCGGCATCTCGGCGATCCAGCCCGGCTTCTACCGGATGCGCACCGTCATCCCGGCCGCCACCGCGGTGTCCAAACTCACCGACCCCAACAACCGGGTCGGTCGACTGGTGATCCCGGAGGGCCGCCAACTCGACGACACCGTCGACATGAAGACCGAGGAGGTCACCGCCGGGATCTTCAGCCTGATCTCGCAGGCCAGTTGCGTGGAGCTCAACGGCGTCGAACACTGCGTCACGGTGGAGGACCTGCGGGCCGCCGCCAGCACCGAACCACCGACCGGCCTGTCGGTGCCGCCGTGGGCGGCGCTGCCGGTGACCCAGATGGGCCGCGACCACCGGCGTATCGAAGGGCTGATCGTCCCGGGCAGCTGGAACGTCGACCCGTCGGCGTCGGCGACGACGATCCTGTCGACCTTGATCGCCGACAGTGCCCGGATGTACACCGGGTTCGGGCTGCCCCGCTCCGCCGACTCCCTGGCGATGTCGCCCTACGACGTGTTGACCGTCGCCTCGCTGGTGCAGCGCGAAACCAAACCGGAGGACTTCCCCAAGGTGGCCCGGGTGATCTACAACCGGCTGCACCAGCACCGCAAACTCGAGTTCGACTCCACCGTCAACTACCGGCTGGACCGCCAGGAGGTCGCCACCACCGACGCCGACCGGGCCAAACGCACCCCGTGGAACACCTACATGGCCGAGGGGCTGCCGGCGACCCCGATCTGCTCGCCGGGCGACGAGGCGTTGCAGGCCGCCGAACATCCCGCCGAGGGCAACTGGCTGTTCTTCGTCACCGTCGACCTGGAGGGCACCACGCTGTTCACCGACGACTACCAGCAGCACCTGGCCAACATCGAAAAAGCCAAGAACAACGGTGTCCTCGACAGCGTCCGGTGACACCGCGCCCCGCAAGGCCGGGGTGCTCGGATCCCCGATCGCGCATTCGCGCTCCCCGCAACTGCACCTAGCGGCCTACCGGGCGTTGGGGCTCGACTCGTGGACCTATGAGCGCATCGACTGCGACGCCGAGCGGCTGCCGGTCCTGGTCACCGGCCTGGACCGGCAGTGGGTGGGGCTGTCGGTGACCATGCCCGGCAAATTCGCCGCGCTGGCCGTCGCCGAGGATCGCTCGCAGCGGGCCGCGCTGCTCGGGTCGGCCAACACCCTGGTGCGCACCGACAGCGGATGGTGGGCGGATAACACCGACGTCGACGGGGTGGCCGGAGCGCTGGGCGCCGTCGACCCCGGCCCGGCGGTGGTGGTCGGCTCGGGGGGAACCGCCCCGGCCGCGGTGCTGGCGTTGGCCCAGGGTGGGGCGACGTCGATCACCGTCGTGGCGCGCAACCCCGCCAAGGCCGCCCGCCTGGTGGACCTGGCCCACGGCAGCGGGGTGACGGCACGGTTCTGCGCCCTCGACGACCCGGCGCTGCCGGCGGTCACCGCCGATGCCGCGGTCCTGGTCAGCACCGTGCCCGCCGACGTGGCCGCCGGGTACGCCCGGACGCTGGCGCGCACACCGGTGGTGCTCGACGCGATCTACGATCCGTGGCCGACCCCGCTGGCCAGCGCGGTCGACGCCGCCGGCGGGACGGCGATCAGCGGCCTGCAGATGCTGCTGCACCAGGCGTTCACCCAGGTGGAGCTGTTCACCGGGCGGCCGGCCCCGCGTGCGGCGATGACTTGCGCGCTCACCGCCGCGGACTAGCGTTGCCGCTGTGGGGGCCGGCGCTGGACACCCGGTCGCGCCGCTGGTGGTGAGCCTGGCGACGGTGGCGTGGCTGACGGTGCTCTGCGGCCACGACCTGCGTCACCGCCGACTTCCCAACACCTTGACCCTGCCCGGCGCGGCGGCGCTCCTCGCGGCGGCGACGGTGGCGGGCCACGGCGCGGCGGCACTGGCCGGGGCGCTGACACTGGCCGGGATCTATCTGGCGGTGCACCTGGTCGCCCCGGCCGCACTCGGCGCCGGGGACGTCAAGCTTGCCCTGGGGGTGGGAGCGTGGACCGGCTGGTTCGGCGCCCCGGTCTGGGCGCTTGCGGCGCTGGGCGCACCGCTGCTGACCGCGGTGGTGGCCCTGGTCGCCGGGTGCCGCGGGGCGCACGCCATCCCGCACGGCCCGTCGCTGGGGTTGGCCGGCGCCGCCGCAGTCGCGTTGGCGCTGCTGTGAGCGTCCACGGTTTCCGTGCCGCGGCACGGTCATGGGAAGATGGGACGCGTGTTGCGTTGGACCACTGCCGGTGAATCCCACGGCCGCGCGTTGGTGGCCGTGGTGGAGGGCATGGTCGCCGGTGTGGCGGTGACCGGCGACGACATCGCCACCCAGCTGGCCCGCCGCCGCCTCGGCTACGGCCGGGGCGCCCGCATGAAGTTTGAGCAAGACCAGGTCAGCGTGCTCGCCGGGGTGCGCCACGGGCTGACCCTCGGGGGCCCGATCGCGGTGGAGATCGGCAACACCGAGTGGCCGAAGTGGGAGGCGGTGATGTCGCCGGATCCGGTCGACCCCGCCCAGCTGGAGGTGGCGCGCAACGCGCCGCTGACCCGGCCGCGGCCCGGCCACGCCGACTACGCCGGGATGCTCAAATACGGCTTCGACGACGCACGCCCGGTGCTCGAGCGTGCCAGCGCGCGCGAGACCGCCGCCCGGGTGGCCGCCGGCACCGTCGCGCGGGCGTTCCTGCGCCAGGCCCTCGGTGTGGAGGTGCTCTCCCACGTGGTCGCGATCGGCGCATCGGAGCCCTACGACGGCCCGCCGCCGCTGCCGCAGGATCTGTCCGGCATCGACGCCAGCCCGGTGCGCGCGTTCGACGCGCAGGCCGAGCAGGCGATGATCGCCGAGATCGAAGCGGCCAAGGCCGACGGGGATACCCTCGGCGGGGTGGTCGAAGTGGTGGCCAGCGGGCTGCCGATCGGACTGGGCTCGTTCACCAGCGGCGACAACCGGCTCGATGCGCAGCTGGCCGCCGCGGTGATGGGCATCCAGGCGATCAAGGGGGTGGAGATCGGCGACGGCTTCGCCACCGCCCGCCGCCGCGGCAGCGCCGCCCACGACGAGATGTATCCCGGCGCCGACGGGGTGCGCCGATCCACCAATCGGGCCGGCGGCCTGGAGGGCGGCATGACCAACGGCCAGCCGGTGCGGGTCCGTGCGGCGATGAAACCGATCTCCACGGTGCCGCGGGCGTTGGCCACCGTCGACATGGCCACCGGCGACGAGGCGGTCGCCATCCACCAACGCTCCGACGTCTGCGCGGTACCGGCCGCCGGGGTGGTCGCCGAGACCATGGTCGCGTTGGTGCTCGCCCGTGCCGCCCTGCAGAAATTCGGCGGGGACTCCCTGGCCGAGACCCGGCGCAACATCGACGCCTACCTGCGCGGCGTGGCCGAGCAGGAACCCGGCGCGCCGGGAACGCAGCAGGAGACGGGGTAGCGGTCGTGGCACCGCGGGCCGTGTTGGTGGGGCTGCCCGGGTCGGGCAAGTCCACGATCGGTCGGCGCCTGGCCAAGACACTGGGGGTCGAGATGCTCGACACCGACGCGGCGATCCAACAACGCACCGGCCGGACCATTCCGGAGATCTTCGCCACCGACGGCGAGCAGGGCTTTCGCGCCATCGAGGAAGACGTGGTGCGCGACGCACTCAAGGAGCACACCGGGGTGGTCTCGCTGGGCGGCGGCGCCATCACCAGCCCCGGGGTACGCGCGGCGCTGGCCGGGCACACGGTGGTGTTCCTGGAGATCTCGGTGACCGAAGGGGTGCGGCGCACCGGCGGCACCACCGTGCGCCCACTTTTGGCCGGGCCCAACCGCACCGAGAAGTACCGGGCCCTGATGGCCGAGCGGGCACCGCTGTACCGGGAGGTGGCGACCGTGCGGGTCAACACCAACCGACGCAATCCCGGTGCGGTGGTGCGCGATATCGTGGCCCGTCTCAACCCGCGTCCTCCCGCGCCGCGGCGCGAGGAGAAGCCGACCCCGGCCACCGCCGCGGCGCTGGCCGCCCGACGAACAAAGGTCCGTAAATGAGCGATATCGTCGAACCGGTCACCATCACGGTCGACACCGATCCGCCCTATCCGGTGGTGGTCGGCACCGGGCTGCTCGGTGAGCTGGCCGAGTTGCTGGCCGGTCGGCACCGGGTGGCGATCCTGTACCAGCCGACGCTGGCAGCGACGGCCGAAGCGATCCGCAGTCATCTCGCCGAACAGGGCATCGACGCTCACCGGGTGGAGATCGCCGACGCCGAGGACGGCAAGGAGCTGCCGGTTCTCGGGTTCATCTGGGATGTGTTGGGCCGCATCGGATTAGGTCGCAAAGACGCGTTAGTGAGCCTCGGCGGTGGGGCGGCCACCGATGTGGCCGGATTCGCCGCGGCGACCTGGCTGCGTGGGGTGTCCATCGTGCACGTGCCGACCACGCTTTTGGCGATGGTCGACGCCGCGATCGGCGGCAAGACGGGCATCAACACCGACGCCGGCAAAAACCTCGTCGGGGCGTTCCACCAGCCCGACGCCGTCGTCGTCGATCTCGCAACCCTGGAGACGTTGCCGCAAAGCGAGATCGTGCCCGGGATGGCCGAAGTGGTCAAAGCGGGCTTCATCGCCGATCCGGTCATCCTCGATTTGATCGAAGCGGACCCGACGGCGGCCATCGATCCGCGGGGGCCGGTCCTCGGAGAATTGGTCCGTCGGGCGATCGCGGTCAAAGCCGAGGTGGTCGCCGCCGACGAGAAGGAATCGGAGCTGCGCGAGATCCTCAACTACGGCCACACCCTGGCCCACGCGATCGAAGCGTTGGAGAGCTACAAGTGGCGCCACGGCAACGCCGTGTCGGTGGGGCTGGTCTTCGCCGCGGAGCTGTCCCGCCTCGCCGGGCGTCTCGACGACGCCACTGCCGACCGGCACCGCAGTATCCTTCGGTCGCTGGGCCTGCCGGTGACCTACCGCGCCAACGCGTTACCGGCGCTGCTGGAGTACATGGCCGGGGACAAGAAAAACCGGGCCGGGGTGATGCGGTTCGTCGTGCTCGACGGGCTCGGTAAACCCGGGCGGCTCGAAGGCCCCGATCCGACGCTTCTGGCCGGCGCCTACGCGGAGGTGTCCAACCCATGGTGACGGCGTCGTCTACCGGCACGATCCAGATCCTCAACGGCCCCAACCTGGGCCGGCTGGGCCGGCGCGAACCTGACGTGTACGGAGACACCACCTTTGAGGCGTTGCGCACTCGGATCGAGCGGGAGGCGGAAGCCCTCGGGGTGAGCGCGGTGGTGCGTCAAAGCGACAGCGAGGCCGAGCTGATCGGCTGGGTGCATCAGGCCGCCGACGACGGCGACCCGGTGATCCTCAACGCCGGTGGGCTGACCCACACGTCGGTCGCGTTGCGGGATGCCTGCGCGGAGTTGACGGCACCGCTGATCGAGGTGCACATCTCCAATGTGCATGCGCGCGAAGAGTTCCGGCGACACTCCTACCTCAGTCCCATCGCCACCGGGGTGATCGTCGGGCTGGGCGTGCAGGGATACCTGCTGGCGCTGCGGTATCTGGCCGACCGCTAAGACTAAGACTTCTCCGGGTCGTCGGACTCCGGAGGCTGCACAGTGGGCAACTCGGTGGTGGGCTCCTCGCCCGCCGAGGGCGCGGGGGTGGTGATCTCGGTGGTCGCCTCGGTGTCGTAGCTGACCGGCTCGGTCTGCTCCATCGTGTAGGCGGTCGGCACGGTGACCCCGGTCGTCTCGGCGGACTGGTCCACCTCGGTCGCCGCGGATTTGCGGCGCTGCCACCACCGTTTCTTCGACGGGGCCGGGGCGAAGTCGGGCAACGTGGCCACCGCGGTGGTCTGCTCCTCGCTCGCCGCCTCGCTCACCGCTTCACCGGCGGCCTGCGCGTCCGGGTCGACGGCGGCGAACACGTCGGTGTCGGCGCGCTCACCCTCGGCGGCGAGCCCGTGGTGGACCTCCGGCGGGTACTCGTAGTTCTTGTCGATCTGCCGGCGGCCGAACGCGACCGCCGCCATCGCCGGCACCCAGACCAGCAGTGCGGTGAACGAGGCGATGCCGGTCAACTCGTTGAGCAGCCCGCCGGTGTAGATCGCCGGGTCGAACAGGGCGATCGTCCACGCGGCCGCGCCGCTGAGCACCCCGGCGGTGATGCCGGCCAGAAGCCACGTCATCGCCAGGTCGGCGCGACGGTCCGGGTCGGGATGGGACTTCGCGTTCTCCCGGCCGTCGAAGTATGCCCAGACCACGACCCCGGCGACGAAGATGACCAGCAGCGCGATGTTGATGAGGGTCGCGTGCATCTCGAAGGTGTTGATCAACACCCCCTGGACGAGGCGAAGAACGAGCATCCCGGCCGCCAGGACCAGCCCGCGCAGCACCCAGTTGTTGGTCATGGGACCACAGCCTAACCAGTACCGTCGACAGGCGTGACACATTCCCACCGTCGAGACACCCTCAGCGACCGGATCGCGGCGGCCGACCTGGACGCCCTGCTGGTCACCGATCTGATCAACGTGCGCTACCTCAGCGGGTTCACCGGGTCCAACGCCGCGCTGCTCGTCTTCGCCGACCACCGCCCGGCGGTCCTGGCCACCGACGGGCGCTATCGCACCCAGGCCGGTGCCCAGGCGCCGGACCTGGAGGTGAGCATTGCCCGGGCGGTGGCGCGCCACCTGGGCGCCCGCGCGGTCGGCGACGGGATCCGGCGGCTGGGCTTCGAGAGTCATGTGGTCACCGTCGACGCCCACGACGCCCTGGCCGCCGAGGTCGAACCCGGTGCGACCCTGGTGCGTGCCCCCGGCACCGTGGAGGCGTTGCGCGAGATCAAAGACGCCGGGGAGGTGGCGGCGTTGCGGCGGGCCTGTATGGCCGCCGACGCCGCGCTGCACGACCTGGTCGACGGCGGCAAGCTGCGCGCCGGGCGCACCGAGCGGGCGGTGGCCCGCGACCTGGAGGCGCTGCTGGTCGACCACGGCGCGATCGGGCCGTCGTTCGAGACGATCGTCGCCGCCGGTCCGCACTCGGCGATCCCGCATCACCGCCCGACCGACGCGGTGCTGCGCACCGGCGACTTCGTCAAGATCGACTTCGGCGCCCTGGTCGACGGCTACCACTCGGACATGACCCGGACGTTCGTGCTCGGGGCGGCCGCGGACTGGCAACGCGACCTGTACGCACTGGTCGCCGCCGCCCAACAGGCCGGCCTCGACGCCCTGGCTCCCGGCGCGGCGTTGGCCGACATCGATGCCGCGGCGCGCACGCTCATCGCCGACGCCGGGCACGGCGAACGGTATCCGCACGGTCTGGGCCACGGGGTGGGCCTGCAGATTCACGAAGCGCCCGGAATCAACGCGAGCGCCGCCGGTAGACTGCAGGCTGGCTCCGCGGTGACGGTGGAGCCCGGCGTCTACCTGCCCGACCGCGGCGGTGTCCGTATCGAGGACACCGTGATCGTGGAGCATTCCGGGCAGACCCCGGAAGTGCTGACCCGGTTCCCCAAGGAACTGGCCATTGTTGAGGAGACATAGAAGACCGTGGCATCGACCGCCGATTTCAAGAACGGACTGGTGTTGGTCATCGACGGCCAGCTGTGGCAGATCGTGGAGTTCCAGCACGTCAAACCCGGCAAAGGCCCGGCGTTCGTGCGCACCAAGCTCAAGAACGTGGTGTCGGGCAAGACCGTGGACAAGACCTACAACGCCGGGGTGAAGGTCGAAACCGCCACCGTCGACCGCCGCGACGCCACCTACCTGTACCGCGACGGCGCCGACTTCGTGTTCATGGACAGCGCCGACTTCGAACAGCATCCGCTGCCCGACAGCATGGTCGGTGACTCGGCGAACTACCTGCTCGAAGGACTGCCGGTGCAGATCGCGTTCCACAACGGCGCCCCGCTCTACCTGGAGTTGCCGGTCAGCGTCGAAGTCGTCGTCACCGAGACCGAACCGGGCCTGCAGGGCGACCGGTCCAGCGCGGGCACCAAACCGGCGACGGTCGAGACCGGCGCGCAGATCAACGTTCCGTTGTTTATCAACACCGGCGACAAGCTCAAGGTGGACACCCGCGACGGCAGCTACCTGGGCCGGGTCAACGGGTGAGCCTGCCCGATGCCTGACGGCAAACCGATCAAGGGGCGTCACCAGGCCCGCAAACGCGCCGTGGATCTGCTCTTCGAGGCGGAGGCGCGCGGCTGGACTCCCGCCGCAGCCGCCGATGCGCGCGCCGCGCTGGCCGCCGCCGACCCGGAGATGGCACCCCCGCACCCGTACACGGTGACTGTGGCCCACGGGGTCACCGAGCACCTGGCCCACGTCGATGACTTGATCAGCTCGCACCTTCAGGGCTGGACGTTGGAGCGATTGCCCGCGGTGGACCGGGCCATCCTGCGGGTGGCGGTCTGGGAGCTGCTCTACGCCGATGACGTCCCGGAGCCGGTGGCCGTCGATGAGGCGGTGGAGCTGGCCAAGAAACTCTCCACCGACGACTCGCCGGGATTCGTCAACGGTGTCCTCGGCCAGGTGATGCTGGTGACTCCGCAGATCCGGGCGGCGGCGCGCGCGGTGCGCGGCGCCGGCGGTGAGACCCCCGCGCCCTGAACCACCGGCTTGTGGCGGCCGGCGGGCTCACCCAAGCGGTCAAAGTCGCCCCCTACCCGGCGGTAACGGGCGACAATGTCGGCCGAGGGCGGCGAACGCGTCGACAGCGAAACGGTGGGTGAGCACATGATCGGCGAGGATGGACGGCCCCGGCGGCTGCGGGTGTCGGCTCTGGCGGCGGTCGCCAACCCGTCCTACTCGCGGGTGGACACCTGGAACCTGCTCGACGACGCCTGCCGACAACTCGCCGAGGTGAACCGGGCGCGCCGCGACATCACCCACTACGTCAGCCGGGTCAAACGGCTGCTCGACCGGCTCGGCGCCTACGAGCGGTACTGGCTGTACCCGGGAGCGGTCAATCTGGCGACGTTCCGACGCTATCTGGCCGAGAACAAAACGATCCGGCTGGCCGACGAGGTGTCGTTGGCGGTGCGGCTGCTGTCCGAATACGGTGACCGCGCAGCCCGTTTCGACACCTCCGAGCCACTGGCCGACCAGGAGTTGATCGCCCAGGTCAAACAGCAGCAGTTCTACACCGTGCTGCTCGGTGACGACTATCCGCCCGACGCCCCGGAGAGTGTGGCCGCCCGATTGCGGGCCCTGCACGATCCCGCCGACGACATTCATTTCGAGCTGCTGGTCATGACCAGCATCGAGGACGTGATCACCGCGGTCGCCCTCAACGGCGAGATCCAGGCGGCGATCATCCGCCACGATCTGCCGCTGCGCTCCCGGGACCGGCTGCCGCTGATGACGGCGTTGCTCGGCGCCAACGACGACGCGGTGGCCGCCGACTGCACCTACGACGCCATCGAATGTGGGGAGTGGATCCGCGAACTGCGTCCCCACATCGACCGGTACCTGCTCACCGACGAGTCGATCGCTGCGGACACCGCCGTCGAACCCGACGTCTACGACCGCAGCTTCTACCGACTCAACGACGTCACCGATCTGCACTCCACGGTGCTCGCCGGAATCCGCAAACGGTATGCCACACCGTTCTTCGACGCGCTGCGCAGCTACGCCGAAGAACCCGTCGGCCAGTTCCACGCGCTGCCGGTCGCGCGCGGTGCCTCGATCTTCAACTCCCGCTCGCTGCAGGACATGGGGGAGTTCTACGGCCGCAACATCTTCATGGCCGAGACCTCCACCACCTCCGGCGGCCTGGATTCGCTGCTGGACCCGCAGGGCAACATCCGTGCGGCGATGGACAAGGCGGCGTTGACGTGGAACGCCAATCAGACCTATTTCGTCACCAACGGCACCTCGACGGCCAACAAGATCGTCGTGCAGGCACTGACCCGCCCCGGCGACATCGTGCTCATCGACCGCAACTGCCACAAATCCCACCACTACGGTCTGGTGCTCGCCGGGGCGTATCCGCTGTACCTGGATGCCTATCCGCTGGCGGAGTTCGCGATCTACGGCGGGGTGGCGCTGTCGACGATCAAAGAGACCCTGCTGCGGCTGCAGGAGGCCGGACAGCTCGACCGGGTGCGGATGCTGCTGCTGACCAACTGCACCTTCGACGGTGTCGTCTACCACCCGCAGCGGGTGATGGAAGAAGTGCTCGCCATCAAACCCGACATCTGTTTCCTCTGGGACGAGGCGTGGTACGCGTTCGCCACAGCGGTGCCATGGGCACGGCAACGCACCGCGATGATCTCCGCGGAACGTCTCGAGACCCAACTGGCGTCACCGGCCTACGCCCGCGAATACCAGAAATGGCGCGAGACGATGACCGGATTCGAACCGGGGGAGGACCGCGCACACTGGGTGCAGCAGCGGTTGCTGCCCGATCCGCAGCGCGCGCGGGTGCGGGTCTACGCCACCCACTCCACCCACAAGTCGCTCTCGGCGTTGCGCCAGGCGTCGATGATCCACATCCGCGACCAGGATTTCGGGGCGCACAGCCGGGACGCGTTCACCGAGGCGTTCTTGACCCACACCTCCACCTCGCCGAATCAGCAGTTGTTGGCGTCACTGGATTTGGCTCGCCGCCAAGTCGACCTCGAGGGTTTCCAACTGGTCCGCGGCGTCTACGACATGGCGCTGGTGTTCCGCTATCGCATTCGCCGGGATCCGTTGATCAGCAAATGGTTCCGGATCCTCGACGAGTTCGACCTGGTCCCCGAGCAGTACCGCGCTTCGGCGGTGAAGTCCTACCGGCAGGTGCGCCAGGGCGCGCTGGCGGAGTGGAATGAGGCGTGGCGCTCCGACGACTTCGTGCTCGACCCCACCCGGGCGACGCTGTACGTCGGCGACACCGGGATGACCGGCTATGACTTCCGCGAGAAGATCCTCATGGAGCGCTTCGGAATCCAGATCAACAAGACGTCGATCAACAGCGTGCTGCTGATCTTCACCATCGGCGCCACCTGGTCGAGCGTGCACTATCTGCTCGACGCGTTGCGCCGGGTCGCCGCCGACTTCGAGCGCGCCGCTGAACAGGCCGGCGTCGAGGACGCCGCACTGCACGAGCGTCGCGTCGCCGCGATCACCTCCGATCTGCCGCCGTTGCCGAACTTCAGCGCCTTCGACACGGCGTTTCGCCCCGATCCGGCAAGTGGGTTCGGCGACATGCGCTCGGCGTTCTACGCCGGCTACGACGACGCCGACCGTGAGCACATCCCGCTGGAGAAGGCCCGCGCCGTCATCGAGGCCGGGCGCACCCTGGTTTCAACGACATTCGTGGTGCCCTACCCGCCCGGTTTCCCGGTGCTGGTGCCCGGCCAGACCGTCGCCGCGGAGATCCTGGACTTCCTGCTCGAACTCGACGTCAAGGAAATCCACGGGTATCACGGCGAGTTGGGCCTGTCGGTGTTCACCGAGGACGCCCTGGAACGGATGGCGCAGTCGCGGTGAATGCTGCGCAGGACCCCGCGGGCATCGACGTGGCCGCGGTGACCGCCTGGTTCGCCGCGCAGATCCCGCAGGCGAGCCCGCCGCTGGACTTCGAGTTGGTTCTCGGCGGGCGCTCGAACCTCACCTACATCGTCACCGACACCACCGGACGCCGATGGGTGTTGCGCCGCCCACCGACCGGGGCGGTGCTGCCGTCGGCGCACAACGTGCTGCGTGAGCAGTCGGTGCTCGCGGCCCTTGCGGGCACCGCGGTCCCGGTGCCACCGGTGGCCGGCTTCTGTGCGGACCCGGCAATCACCGGCGCCGACTTCTACGTGATGGACTTCGTCGACGGGGTCATCCTGAACACCGACGAGGACGCCGCCGTACTCGCCCCGGGCCGCCGCGAGGCGGCATGTCTGGCGATCGTGGACACCCTCGTCGACATCCACCGGATCGACTGCGGCACCGGGCCGTTGGCCGCGCTACGCCGCCCCGGCAGCTACATCGAGCGCCAGCTTCGCCGTTGGACCCGCCAGCTCGACGCGGTGGCCAGCCCCAACGACGGGCTGCGCGACGTCGCCGGACTGCTCGCCGAGGCCGTTCCGCCGCAACGCAGCACCGGGCTGGTGCACGGCGACTACCGGCCCGGCAACCTCATTGTCGGTGCTGACGGGACTGTCCGGGCGGTGCTCGACTGGGAGCTCTGCGCGGTCGGTGACGCGCTCACCGATCTCGGCTGGCTGGTGGCCTGGTGGAGTGCCGCACCGGAGGTGGGATGGGCGCCGGACCCAGCGGCGGGGTTCCTCACCGCCGAGAGGCTCGTCGCGCGCTACGAAGAGCGCACCGGCCGCACGGTCGGCGACCTCGACTACTACCACGGGTTCGCCCTGTGGCGACTGGGTTGCATCGCCGACGGTGTCTACCAGCGTTACCGCGACGGCGCGATGGGGGTGACCGGAGTGCACCTGCAGGAGATGGCCGAACGTCCCGGCCAGTTGGCGCAGATGTCGCGCGAGTTGCTCACCGGCTGACGGTGGGCTGGATAGGGTGACCGGTTGTGAGCACAGCGCGATCCTCGGCGACCACTCGGCTGTCGGTCAGCGACTGGGTGCAGGCCGGTCTGCGGCTTCTCGCCGAAGACGGCGTCAAGGCGTTGACCATTCAACGGTTGTGTGACCGGCTGCAGGTCACCAAGGGCAGCTTCTACTGGCATTTCACCGATATGAAGGCCTATCGCAGCGCATTGGTGCAGACGTACGCGGCGGTGCGCGATGAGGAGCGCGGTGACCTGGAGAACCTCACCGATTTACCGCCCCGGCAACGGCTCTTGCAGATGATGACGTCGTTGGTGGGTCCGCGGCATTGGATGTTGGAGCGTGCGATGCGGGAGTGGGCCCGCAACGACGCCACCGTCGCCGAGGCGGTCCGCGCCTCCGACGCCCGGATCGTGGCCGCGGTACGTCGAGCCTTCCTCGACGACGGGTTCAGCGACGAGCAGGCCGACATGCGCGCGAACGCCACCTTCGCCGCGGGAATCGGGTTTTTGCACCTGTCGGGTTCGCGGCCCAGCGCGCAGGCCGCCGGCCGTCGCGACCAGTTCATCGACCTGATGTTGCAGCGCTGAGCGGCGCCAGACCTCTTGACCATACCAAAAAGTATGGTAATTTCAGGTGTCATGACGACCCTCTCCGCTCCCGCCGCCGGCGTCGCCGACGAGTTCATCGCCGCCCTCGCCGAGCGTGCCGGCGACGCCGAGACCGCCCGGCGCCTGCCGCCGGAGACCATCGCCGACTACCGGAAATCGGGGCTGGACAGGCTGCTGATGCCGGCCCGCTACGGCGGGGCGCAGGCGGAGTTCCCGGAGATCCTCGACCCGATCCGGCGGATGGCCCACGGCTGCGCGTCGAGCGCCTGGACGCTGGGCTTCTACACCCTGCACAACTGGATGCTGGCGCTGTTCGACGAGCAGACCCAAAGCGAGGTCTTCGCCGACGGTCCGGTGCTCTGCCCGGCGCCGTTGGCGCCGACCGGACGTGCGGTGCCTGACGGGGACGGATTCCGGCTCACCGGCCGCTGGTCGTGGGCGACCGGGGTGATGGACGCGCAGTGGATCCTCGTCGGCGCGATCTGCGGCGCCGAGGACGCGCCGTTTCCCGCGCTGGTGCTCGTGCCGGCATCCGCCATCACCGTCGAGGATGTCTGGCACACCGCCGGGATGCGCGCCACCGGGTCCAACGACGTCGTCATCACCGACACCTGGGTGCCGGCACACCACCTCGTCAACGTCGTCGACATCTACGGCGGCACCACACCCGGGGCGGCTCTGCACGACGCGCCCACCTACCGGTGGCCGATGGTTCCGGCGCTGGCGTTGGTTGCGGCGATGCCGGCGCTGGGCGCCGCCGAACGGGTCACCGAACTGTTCGCCGAACGCCTGAGCAAGCGGGTGCTGGCTTATTCCGGTGCGGCGCAGAAAGATCAGCCCGCCGCCCAGATCCGCCTTGGCTCGGCGCGGGTGCGACTGCGCGCACTGCACGGGCTGCTCGCCGACACCGTCGCCCAGATCCAGACCGCGGTCAGCGCCGGGGAGCGCGTGACACGGGCACAACGAGCCGACGCACGAGCGGCCGCGGCGCACATCGTGCACGAATCCCGGGCGATCATCGCCGATCTGCTGGAGGCGGCGGGGGCCAGCGTGCACTTCCTCGACAATCCGCTGCAGCGGGCCAAACGCGACGTCGACATCATCTGCGGGCACGTGGTGTTCGACTACGACGTCAGCCGGGAGTTGGCCGGCGCGCTGGAGGTGGGTGTCAAGATCTCACCGATATCGATGATCTGAGGAGGACCTCCGCGTCGTGCGAACACTCTGGGTCGAAGGCAGCCCGAAACAGGAGCAGTCACTGTCCTCGGCGATGGCCGAGACCTTTCTCGCGGCCGCGACACCGGATGCGGTCGGGAACGTGGAACGGTTCTCGGTGTGGTCGGAGGACCTGTTGCGCTTCGGGCGGGAGGCTGCCCTGGCCAAATTCGCACCTCTCTACGGCGAGCAGCGCACCGACGCGCAGGAGGCCGCCTGGACGCAGGTGCTCGACGAGATCGAGCGGGTGCGCGGCTTCGACCGGGTGGTGGTCTCCTCCCCGATGTGGAATTGGCATGTGCCCCACGCGCTGAAGGCATGGATCGACATCGTCGTGCAGCCGGGGGCGAGCTTCACGCTCAACGAGCGCGGTGAGCATGTCGGCACGCTGGGCACCGGCAAGCCGGCGCAGTTGATCCTGACCCGCTCGAGCGCCTACGACGGTCGTCATCCCGAACTGCAGGATTTCCAGCGCCCCTACCTGGAATATATTTTCGGCTTCCTGGGCTACGACGTCACAACCCTGGCGGTGGAACCGACCACCCGGTGGTCGCCCGAGGAACGCGAGGCGATGCGCGCCGAATCGCTGGAGGCCGCGCGCGTCGCGGGCGCCTCATGGTGACCGGCGAACCGGTCGGTGATCACAAAAGATCCAACGCCCGGTAGGTGCGGTGAACGAATTTCGGTTGAGCGGTCTGCAGCGCCGCGATCGAGGTGTTGCCCGCCACCGCGGCGGCCGCTGTCGCCGACAGGGTCGGCTGGTTCTGAACCAGATACAGCACGATCAGATCAGCCGACGGATCGGCCTGCCACCAGGTTCCGTAGGCGCCGGGCCAACTGAACGTTCCTATACCCCCGGGGCCGTACAACGGCCGTGACCGCGCCGGGTCGGTGACCACCGACAGATTCAACCCGAATCCGCGACCCTCCCAGAACGGGGCGCCGAGGAACGGGTGGCGCTTCTGTTCGGGGGTGAGCCGGTCGGTGCGCATGGCGGTCACCGCCTGCTCGGAAAGCACCCGGCGGCCGTCGATCACCCCGTCGGCCAGCAGCATCCGGGCGAACCGCAGATAGTCCTCGGCAGTCGACCACAGTCCTCCGCCGGCATTGACAAACGTCGGTGCGGTGATCGGTGGGGGCCCCATCACGTCGTCGCGCAGCCGCTGCTCGGCGTCGAGGCCGTACATGGTGGCCGCGCGTGCCCGCCGGGCCGGATCCAGGTGGAAACCGGTGTCGGACATGCCGACCGGATCCAGAATCTGCTCGGCGAGGACATCGGCGACAGGTTTGCCTTCGACGCGGGCCAACAGCACCCCGAGCACGTCGATGCCGTGGCCGTAGGTCATGCGCTCACCAGGCTGGTGCACCAGCGGCAACTCGGCCAGCGCCGCTATCCAGGCGTCCGGGCCCTGACCGAACGGCAACCGCCGATACGCCGCGGCGATCGGGCCGGTCACGGTGAACCCGTAGGCCAACCCGGCCCGATGGGTCATCAGGTCTTCGACGGTCAGCGGGCGGTGCGCCGGAAGGACCTGCTCCAACGGACCGGTCGGGTCGGCCAGCACCGACATCCGGGTGAACTCCGGGATCCAGCGGGTGATCGGATCGTCGAGCGCAAGCCGGTCCGCGTCGACCAACCGCATCGCGGCGGCCACCGTGACCGGCTTGGTCATCGACGCGATCCGGAAGACCGTGTCGAGGGTCATCGGCAACCCGGCGGCGACGTCGCGATGGCCGATCTCGTTGACCTGCAGCACGCTGCCGTGCTGCCACACCACAGTCACCGCCCCGGAGAGCAGGCCGGCATCACAGGCCGCGACGATCGGGGCGCGGTTGGAATCGAGGTTCATCGGCTCACTCCTGCCGACGCGCGTGCACGTAGAAGAAATGCATGTCCCCGCCCCACCCGTCGCGGCGCACCGTCGCCGGGGTCACCGACTCGATCTGCCAGCCCGCCGCGGGCAACGCCTCACGCAGGTATGCCTCGGCGACGTTGGGCACCGGGCGCGTCGGGTCGGTGGGGTTGGCGTCGGAGAAACACGACAGCAACAACCGGGCACCACCGCGGGTGGCGCGGTGGGCGGCCACCAGGTAGGCCCGGCGATCGGCGTCGCCCAGGCAGTGGAACATGCCCGAGTCGACCACGGTGTCGAACGCCGCGGTGTACCCGTCGAGGGCGGTCGCGTCGGCCACCGCGAAGGCGACGTCGACACCGGCGTCGGAGGCCCGGTCGGTCGCGATGCGCACGGCGGTGGGGGAGATGTCTACCCCGGTCACCGCG
Organism: Mycolicibacillus koreensis; assembly: GCF_002104795.1. Lineage (GTDB taxonomy): Bacteria > Actinomycetota > Actinomycetes > Mycobacteriales > Mycobacteriaceae > Mycobacterium > Mycobacterium koreense. The sequence goes on along the minus strand of NZ_NCXO01000009.1, from coordinate 9,284 downwards.
AAGCCCTGCTGTGCCAGGTAGACGGCGTTGTCCCCGAGCCCGCACCCGACATCGAGCACCGCGCCCTCGACCAGTCCCTGCGCGCACCACCCGATCACGTTCTCCTTGGGCGCCTTGGTGTCCCACGGAACCGTGGCCGCCGCCGGCACGCCGTCGGCCGGGGCCTCACCGCGGTAGAACGCATCGAAATCCAACCGGGGGTGCTGTTGCTCGGTCATCGCTGCCAGCGTAGTCGCCGGGGGTCGAACCGGCGCTCACCGCTCGGCGAACCCGCCGGCATCGTCGGCCCGGGTCACCGCGAGGACCGCCGAGCGCGCCACACCGCGCCGCGCCGGTCGCGGTCGGACGGGGATGCTAGGCTTCGCGGCGATACGACATCCTTTAACGGTCCGTCCCGTGAGGCGGAGAAGGAGGTCAGGACTCCGCATGGGCACTGCCGACGACCGGGAGCTGCGGGAACTGATGACGGCGGCCGACGTGGGCCGCACCGTCTCGCGTATCGCCCATCAGATCATCGAGAAGACCGCGCTGGACGATCCCAGCGAGACCCGGCCCCCGGTGGTGCTGCTGGGCATCCCGACCCGCGGGGTCACCCTCGCCGCGCGGCTGGCCGCCCGCATCGCCGACTTCTGCGGCGTGCAGGTGGCGCACGGCTCCCTGGACATCACGCTCTACCGCGACGATCTGATGATCAAACCGCCGCGGGCACTGGCGGCCACCTCGATTCCGGCCGGCGGCATCGACGACGCGCTGGTGATCCTCGTCGACGACGTGCTCTACGCCGGCCGGTCGGTGCGCGCCGCCCTCGACGCGCTCCGCGACCAGGGCCGCCCCGCCGCGGTGCAGCTGGCGGTGCTCGTCGACCGCGGCCACCGGGAACTGCCGGTGCGCGCCGACTACGTCGGCAAGAACATCCCCACCGCCCGCAGCGAGAGCGTGCACGTGCTGCTGGCCGAACTCGACGGCCGTGACGCGGTGATGATCTCGCGGGAGGTGCCGGCATGAGCCCCCGCCACCTGCTGGCCACCGAGGACCTCAGCGCCGAGGAGGCCACCGCGATCCTCGACGACGCCGACCGGTTCGCCGAGGCGCTGCTCGGCCGTGACGTCAAGAAACTGCCCACCCTGCGCGGGCGCACCATCATCACGATGTTCTACGAGAACTCCACCCGCACCCGGGTCTCCTTCGAGGTGGCCGGCAAGTGGATGAGCGCCGACGTGATCAACGTCTCGGCGACCGGTTCCTCGGTGGGCAAAGGCGAATCGCTGCGCGACACCGCGTTCACGCTGCGCGCCGCCGGTGCTGATGCGCTGATCATCCGCCACCCCGCCTCAGGGGCGGCGCAACTGCTGGCGGAATGGACCGCCGACACCGACGGCGGGGGACCGGCGGTGATCAATGCCGGCGACGGCACCCACGAACACCCCACCCAGGCGCTGCTGGACGCACTGACCCTGCGCCAGCGTCTCGGCGGGATCGCCGGGCGCCGCATCGTCATCGTCGGCGACATCCTGCATTCCCGGGTGGCCCGCTCCAACGTGATGCTGCTGGCCACCCTCGGTGCGGAGGTGGTGCTGGTCGCCCCGCCCACCCTGCTGCCGGTCGGGGTCGCGCAGTGGCCGGTGACCATCAGCTACGACCTCGACGCGGAGCTGCCCGCCGCCGACGCGGTGCTGATGCTGCGGGTGCAGGCCGAACGGATGACCGGCGGGTTCTTCCCGTCGCCGCGGGAGTACTCGGTGCGCTACGGGCTCTCCGAGCGGCGCGCCGGACTTCTTGCCGAGCACGCAGTGGTGCTGCATCCGGGCCCGATGCTGCGCGGCATGGAGATCACTTCCTCGGTGGCCGACTCCGCACGCTCGGCGGTGTTGCAGCAGGTCGCCAACGGTGTGCAGGTCCGCATGGCGGTGCTGTTCCACCTGCTGGTCGGATCGGGAACGGCGGTGACGGAATGACAGTGCTGATTCGTGGGGTGCGCCGTTACGGCGCCGGTGACGTGGTCGACGTCTACGTCGCCGACGGCCAGATCGCCGAGATCGGCCCCGACCTCTCCGCCCGCGCCGACGACGCGCACACCGAGGTGCTCGACGCGCCCGGCCAGGTGCTGCTGCCCGGTCTGGTCGACCTGCACACCCACCTGCGCGAACCCGGCCGCGAATACGCCGAGGACATCGAAACCGGTTCGGCGGCAGCGGCTCTGGGTGGCTACACCGCTGTGTTCGCCATGGCCAACACCACCCCGGTGGCGGACTCGCCGGTGGTCACCGACCACGTCTGGGCGCGCGGCCAGCAGGTGGGGCTGGTCGACGTGCATCCGGTCGGGGCGGTCACCGTCGGTCTCGGCGGCACCGAACTCACCGAGATGGGCATGATGGCCGCCGGTGCGGCCGGGGTGCGGATGTTCTCCGACGACGGGCTGTGCGTCGCCGACCCGCTGGTGATGCGCCGCGCCCTGGAATACGCCTCCGGCCTGGGAGTGCTCATCGCCCAACACGCCGAAGAGCCACGGCTGACCGTCGGGGCGGTCGCCCACGAGGGGCCGCGGGCTGCGCGCCTGGGCTTGACCGGCTGGCCGCGGGCCGCCGAGGAGGCCATCGTCGCCCGTGACGCGCTGCTGGCCCGCGACGCCGGAGCCCGCGTCCACATCTGCCACGCCTCCACAGCCGGCACCGTCGAGATCGTGAAATGGGCCAAAGCGCAAGGCATCGCGATCACCGCCGAGGTCACCCCCCACCACCTGCTGCTCGACGACTCCCGGTTGACCGGCTACGACGGGCGCAACCGGGTCAACCCGCCGCTGCGTGAATCCTCCGACACCGCCGCGTTGCGCCAGGCCCTCGCCGACGGCGTGATCGACTGTGTCGCCACCGATCACGCGCCGCACGCCGATCACGAGAAATGCTGCGAGTTCGCCGCCGCACGCCCGGGCATGTTGGGGCTGCAGACCGCGCTGTCGGTGGTCGCCGAGACCATGGTCGTCCCCGGCCTGCTCGATTGGCGCGGGGTGGCGGCGGTGATGAGCGAAAACCCGGCCCGCATCGCACGCCTGCCCGACCAGGGTCGGCCGCTGGAGGTGGGTGAGCCGGCCAACCTCACCATCGTCGACCCGGAGGCGCACTGGACGGTCACCGGTGCCCAGTTGGCCAGCCGGTCAGCCAACACCCCCTACGAGCAGTTGCGGCTGCCGGCGACGGTCACCGCAACCCTGCTGCGCGGCACGATCACCGCCCGCAACGGGAAGAGTCCGGTGTGAACACCCCCACGCTGGTCGGCTCGCTGATCTTCGCCCTCGTGCTGCTGATCGTGGTCAGCTGGCTCATCCAGTCGATGATGCGCGGCTGGCGCAACCGGGCGGCGAGGCAGGCCGAACTGGTCGGCGCCCTGCCGCCGGTGCCCGACACCGTCGGAGCGGTGAGCGCGCCGTCGCTGCGCGGCGTGTACGTCGGCTGCACACTGAGCCCGCGATGGCACGACCGTGTCGTCGTCGGGGACCTCGGTTACCGCACTCGCGCGGTCATCACCGGCTACCCGGAGGGAATCATGGTGCAGCGCAGCGGTGCGCGACCGATCTGGATCCCGCGGGAACAGCTGATCGCCATCCGAACCGAACGCGGCATGGTCGGCAAGGCGATGAGTCACGACGGCATCCTCGCGATCCGATGGCGGCTGCCGACGGGCACCGAGATCGACACCGGATTCCGCGCCGACAACCGCGACAGCTATCCCCAGTGGATCGAGGAGGCCCAATGAACGCTGTGACCGCGCAACTGGTGCTCGAGGACGGCCGGGTGTTCACCGGCACGTCCTACGGCGCGGTCGGCCAGACGCTGGGGGAGGCGGTGTTCAACACCGGCATGTCCGGCTACCAGGAGACGCTGACCGACCCCAGCTACCACCGCCAGATCGTGGTGGCGACCGCCCCGCAGATCGGCAACACCGGCTGGAACGACGAGGACGACGAGAGCCGCGACCACCGCATCTGGGTGGCCGGCTACGCGGTGCGCGACCCCTCGCCGCGGGTGTCGAACTGGCGGGCCACCACCACACTCGACGACGAGTTGCGCCGCCAGGACATCGTCGGCATCGCCGGCATCGACACCCGCGCGGTGGTGCGGCATCTGCGCAGCGCGGGATCGATGAAGGCCGGCGTGTTCTCCGGTCCGGCGCTGGCCGCCCCCGAGGAGCTGCTGGCCCGGGTGCGCAGCCAGCCCGCGATGCTCGGCGCGGACCTGACCGCGGAGGTCAGCACCGCGGAGCCCTACACCCTGGAGCCGTCGGGGCCGGCCCGGTTCACCGTGGCCGGGCTGGACCTGGGCGTCAAAACCAGCACCCAGGGCAACTTCGCGCGCCGCGGCATCCGGTCGGTGGTTCTGCCCGCCTCCACCAGCTTCGCCGAACTCGCCGAGTACCGGCCCGACGGGGTGTTCTTGTCCAACGGCCCCGGCGACCCGGCGGTCGCCGACCACCTGGTGGCGACCACCCGCGAGGTCCTCGCCGCGGGGATCCCGCTGTTCGGGATCTGTTTCGGCAACCAGATTCTGGGCCGCGCGCTGGGGTTGTCGACCTACAAGATGGTCTTCGGCCACCACGGCATCAACATCCCGGTCATCGACCACGCCACCGGGCGGGTGGCGGTGACCGCCCACAACCACGGCTTCGCGCTGGAAGGGGAGGCCGGCCAGCGCTTCGACACCGACTTCGGTCCGGCGGTGGTCAGTCACACCTGCGCCAACGACGGCGTCGTCGAGGGCGTCAGACTCCTTGACGGCAAGGCCTTCTCGGTGCAGTACCACCCGGAGGCCGGGGCCGGCCCGCACGACGCGGAGTTTCTGTTCGACCAGTTCGTCGAGTTGATGGCGGCTCAGCGGTGAGCGTCACGATCACCGGACAACCAGGTTTTGCGCGCGCCTGCGCGGGAAGGGAAGGGCGCTGATGCCGCGTCGCACCGACATCAACCACGTGCTGGTGATCGGGTCCGGCCCGATCGTGATCGGGCAGGCCTGCGAATTCGACTACTCGGGCACCCAGGCCTGCCGGGTGCTGCGCGCCGAGGGCCTGCAGGTCAGCCTCGTCAACTCCAATCCGGCGACGATCATGACCGACCCGGAGTACGCCGACCACACCTATGTCGAGCCGATCACTCCGGAGTTCGTCGAGCGGGTCATCGCTCAGCAGGCCGAGCGCGGCAACCGGATCGATGCGCTGCTGGCCACCCTCGGCGGGCAGACCGCGTTGAACACCGCGGTGGCCCTGCACAACAACGGCGTGCTGGCCCGCTACGACGTGGAGTTGATCGGCGCGGACTTCGAGGCCATTCAGCGGGGGGAGGACCGTCAGCGGTTCAAAGACATCGTCGCCACCGTCGGCGGCGAGTCGGCCCGCTCGGCGGTCTGCTACACGATGGAGCAGGTCGACGAGGCGATCGCCGAACTCGGTCTGCCGGTGGTGGTGCGGCCCTCGTTCACCATGGGCGGGCTCGGCTCGGGGCTGGCGCACACCCGCGAGGAGTTGGCCCGGATGGCCGGCGCGGGCCTGGCAGCCTCTCCCAGCGCGAACGTGCTCATCGAGGAATCCATCTACGGCTGGAAGGAATTCGAACTCGAGTTGATGCGCGACGGCAACGACAACGTCGTCGTGGTCTGCTCGATCGAGAACGTCGACCCGATGGGTGTGCACACCGGCGATTCGGTGACGGTCGCCCCGGCGATGACCCTGACCGACCGCGAATACCAGGCGATGCGCAACCTCGGAATCGCGATCCTGCGCGAGGTCGGGGTCGCCACCGGCGGATGCAACATCCAGTTCGCGATCGACCCGGCCGACGGGCGGATGATCGTCATCGAGATGAACCCGCGGGTGTCGCGCTCCAGTGCGCTGGCGTCGAAGGCCACCGGTTTCCCGATCGCCAAGATCGCCGCGAAACTCGCCATCGGCTACACCCTCGACGAGATCGTCAACGACATCACCAAAGAGACCCCGGCCTGCTTCGAACCGACCCTGGACTACGTGGTGGTCAAGGCGCCCCGATTCGCGTTCGAGAAGTTCCCCGGCGCTGACCCGACGTTGACCACCACGATGAAATCAGTCGGTGAGGCGATGTCGTTGGGCCGCAACTTCATCGAGGCGCTCGGAAAGGTGATGCGGTCGTTGGAGACCACCCGCGCCGGGTTCTGGACGACGCCGGACCCCGAGGGCGACCTCGACGCGGTCCTCGAACGGCTCGCAGTACCCACCGAGGGCCGCCTGTATGACCTGGAGCTGGCGCTGCGGCTCGGTGCCGACGTCGACTCTGTCGCCGCAGTCTCCGGCGTCGACCCGTGGTTCGTCGCCCAGATCGCCGAACTGGTGGGGCTGCGCGCCGAACTGCTCGACACCCCGGTGCTCGACGAGCCGCTGCTGCGGCGGGCCAAATACTTCGGTCTGTCCGACCGCCAGATCGCCGCGCTGCGCCCCGAGCTGGCCGGCGAGGACGGGGTGCGCACACTGCGCGAGCGCCTCGGGGTGCATCCGGTGTTCAAAACCGTCGACACCTGCGCGGCGGAGTTCGAGGCGAAAACGCCGTACCACTACAGCACCTTCGAGCTGGACCCGGCCGCGGAGACCGAGGTGGCGCCGCAGACCGACAAACCCAAGGTGCTGATCTTGGGGTCGGGGCCCAACCGGATCGGTCAGGGCATCGAATTCGACTACAGCTGCGTGCACGCGGCGACCACGCTGAGCGCCGCCGGGTTCGAGACCGTGATGGTCAACTGCAACCCCGAGACGGTCTCCACCGACTACGACACCGCTGACCGGCTCTACTTCGAGCCGCTCACCTTCGAAGACGTGCTGGAGGTCTACTACGCCGAGCAGCTCTCCGGGCGGGGCGGTCCGGGGGTGGCCGGGGTGATCGTGCAACTCGGCGGGCAGACCCCGCTGGGGTTGGCGCAGCGCCTCGAAGACGCCGGGGTCCCCATCGTCGGGACCCCGCCGGCGGCGATCGACCTTGCCGAGGACCGCGGCGCATTCGGCGAGGTGCTGGCCACCGCCGGCCTGCCGGCCCCGCGGTTCGGCACTGCCACAACCTTCGAGCAGGCCCGCCGCATCGCCGCCGACATCGGCTATCCGGTGCTGGTGCGCCCGTCCTATGTCCTCGGCGGACGCGGCATGGAGATCGTCTACGACGAGGAGACGCTGCGCGGCTACATCACCCGTGCCGCGCTGCTGTCCCCGGAGCACCCGGTGCTGGTCGACCGGTTCCTCGAGGACGCCATCGAGATCGACGTGGATGCGCTCTGCGACGGCACCGAGGTCTACCTCGGTGGGGTGATGGAACACATCGAGGAGGCCGGGGTGCACTCCGGGGACTCCGCGTGCGCGCTGCCGCCGGTCACCCTCGGGCGCACCGACGTGGAGAAGGTGCGCCGGGCCACCGAGGCGATCGCCCGCGGCATCGGCGTGGTCGGGCTGCTCAACGTCCAGTACGCCCTCAAAGACGACGTGCTCTACGTGCTGGAGGCCAACCCGCGCGCCAGTCGCACCGTGCCGTTCGTGTCCAAGGCCACCGCCGTCGCGCTGGCCAAGGCGTGCGCCCGGGTCATGCTCGGTGCCAGCATCGCCGAGTTACGGCGGGACGGACTGCTCGCCGCGCACGGCGACGGCGCCACCATCGCCGCGGGCGCCCCGATCGCGGTGAAGGAGGCGGTGCTGCCGTTCAACCGGTTCCGCGCCCCCGACGGGTCGGGGGTCGACTCGCTGCTCGGCCCGGAGATGAAGTCCACCGGCGAGGTGATGGGCATCGACCGCGACTTCGGCAGTGCGTTCGCCAAGAGCCAGACCGGTGCCTACGGGTCGCTGCCGGCGGGCGGAACGATCTTCGTCTCGGTGGCTAACCGGGACAAACGTTCGCTGGTGTTCCCGGTCAAACGCCTCGCCGACCTCGGATTCCGGGTGCTGGCCACCGAGGGCACCGCCGAGATGCTGCGCCGCAACGGCATCCCGTGCGACGAGGTGCGCAAACACTTCGAGCAGCCGCGTCCGGGCCGGGAGATGAGTGCGGTCGACGCGATCCGCGCCGGTGAGGTCGACATGGTGCTCAACACCCCCTACGGTAACTCCGGGCCCCGGCGCGACGGCTACGAGATCCGGTCGGCGGCGGTGAGCATGAATATCCCGTGCGTGACCACCGTGCAGGGCGCTTCGGCCGCGGTCCAGGGCATCGAGGCCGGCATCCGCGGCGACATCGGGGTGCAATCGTTGCAGGAGCTGCACCAGCGGCTCAGCGCCGGCGGCGGGGCGGGCTAGCGGTGCCCGGTTTCGCCGCGCGGCTGGCGGCGGCGACCGCGGCGCGCGGGCCGCTGTGCGTGGGTATCGATCCGCACCCGGAGCTGCTCGCCGCCTGGGACCTGCCGGTCAGCGCCGACGGGCTGGCCCGGTTCTGCGAACGCTGCGTGGCTGCGTTCGGCGGCTTCGCGGTGGTCAAACCGCAGGTGGCGTTCTTCGAGGCCTACGGCGCCGCCGGCTTCGCGGTGCTCGAGCGCACGATCGCCGCGCTGCGCGAGGCGGGGGTCTTGGTGCTCGCCGACGCCAAACGCGGCGACATCGGCTCGACGATGGCCGCCTACGGCGCCGCGTGGGCGGGCGACGGCCCGCTGGCCGCCGACGCGGTCACCGCCTCGCCGTATCTGGGGTTCGGGTCGCTGGCGCCGCTGCTCGAGGTGGCCGCCGCCCGCCAGCGGGGCGTGTTCGTGCTCGCCGCCACCTCCAACCCGGAGGGCCGCACCCTGCAGCAGGGCACGGTCGGTACTGCCACGGTCGCTCAGCACATCGTCGATGAAGCCGCCGCCGCCAACCGCGCGGCAGCGGGCGGATATGTCGGGGTGGTCGTCGGGGCGACGGTGGCCGAGCCGCCGGATCTGCGCTCACTCGGTGGGCCGGTGCTGGTGCCCGGGGTCGGGGCGCAGGGCGGGCGCATCGAGGATGTGGTCGGCCTCGGCGGGGCGAGTCAGCTGCTTCCCGCCGTCTCCCGCGAGGTGCTGCGGGCCGGACCCGGCACCGCGGCCCTGCGGGCCGCCGGTGAGCGGCTGCGCGACACCGCCGCCGCCCATTTGGGCTGACCTCGCCCGGCTCCGCTGACCTCGCCCGGCTGCGCTGACCTCGCCCGGCTGCGCTGACCTCGCCCGGCTCCTCACACACCAGCGTGAAGCTAGGTTCACGTTCGATGGCCAGCGTGAAGCTAGGTTCACGTTCGGCGGGTGGAGGCGTTCGGCCGGCGGGCGTTCGGCCGGCGGGGCGTTCGGCGGGGT
>NZ_NCXO01000098.1 GCF_002104795.1 Mycolicibacillus koreensis | reverse complement strand
CAACCACGGCCGGATACTCCACAATCAACAACCATCACGGATCAGAACCCGCAGACCCAGGTTGGTGGCGTAGAGCCAGATTCTCCCGGCAGGACCCTAAGCACAAGCCCCATCGTGGTAGACGGAAACGCGATTGTGCAGCCGTCACCACCGACGGCGCTAATAGGAGCCACGCCCGTGGTCAAAATTTTGTGGACAGCAGTGTAGCTATAGCTGTAGTCCCTGTGATTATTCGCGGCAAGAAGCTGCTCGTTCACAAAACCGCACGGGTTGATCTGACGAAGCGCATACAATTCGGCGAGATGGTCCCGCTCGACGTGTGTGAGTTTCACTCCATCTGTATCAACCGCTGCGGGGAAGAAGATCGTGGACTGGTCGGGTTTTGCGGAGTCGGTCGAGTCAGCACCGGGCGGCGGAGCAACTGGTCGGACACCACAGGCCGCCGATAACACCCCGCATGCGAGGAGTGCCGCCGCCAAACCGCTCACTCGTAACATGCGTTTCCGTTGGCCACGGAATACGCTTCAGCGGCCGTACCGGTCCACCGCGATCCCGGCGCCGCCGACTCGACCCCGGTTTGGGCCTGCCGCAGCTGCGCACTGCGATCAAACGCAGCACCTTCCAGCGGGGCGCCCTTACCCAACGTCGAGCGCGCACTCGACCATGTCGACATGAAAGCATCCAGCACACTCATTTGGTATCCCTTCGCCGCGACACAAGCTCCAAACGAGTGTAAATGCCCAAACACCGCCTCCTCGGCGCCAATTTTGTCAGCTACGAGCGGGTGGGGAGGATTCGGGATTCCCCTAAAGGCCGTGCTGCACCACTTCCATGATGACGTGGTGTTCACTTCGCCGGTCGCGGCTAACTTCTTCCCCGAGACGGCAGGGGTGATCCGGGGCAAGAGCGAACTGCGCCGCTACTGGACCGCTGTTGTGCAGGCCATCCCTGATCTGCGCTTCACCATCGAAGGCGTTTACGACGGCATCGACACCCTGGTCATCTTGTACCGCAACCAGAAGGGCGGCCTGGTCAGCGAGATCCTGCGGTTCAGCCCCGACGGCCTGGTCATCGAGGGACACGGAACCTACTTGGTCCCCGAATAGGGTCACGACGGAGCGGGGGAGGACACGGCTCGTGGAAGGGGTGGAAGAGTAGCTGGACTGGCTGACCTGCACGAACTGCCCGATGGGTTGCCCGAGCCGGTCGATGACGGGGCGGCGGATCACCTCGCCGGGTTGAGACTCGCCGTCGGCGCGAGCGTACTTGCGGTAATTGTGGTTGTAATCGTTGCGGTCTCTTGGGTGTTTCGGCCCGCAGAGTACGCCGAGGGCGAACCCATATGCCTCTACGGTGTTCCATCCTGGTGGCACTTTCCGGCGTGAGGCGCTGGGCAGGCTGGTCGTTGGGTCCACTACTCGGATCCGTTGGCGCATATGCGGTCTACGTGCTGCTCCGAGAGGTATGGCGAAGGGACGGTGGACGTGTTCACCGTGTCCACCTATGAAACCCGTTCTGCGGTAGCGGCCTTGGCTAGGATCTGTGCGTCGGGCATGCGTCCCCGCATCCCGGCACGGTCGTTTTTCTCCGGTCTGGTCGGTGCCAACGGCAACGGAGGAACCGGCGACGATTACCACGTCTCCTTCGAGCTGGTGGCAATTCCGCTAGTCACCGCATTGGTGTTCCGTTCTCGAGGAGACCCTGTGAACAGACCCTCTCGTCAATCGACAACAGAGCATCAGTCGTCTGAGTAACGACTTCTGGCTTGCCGTAAACACCACAGCGGGGCACAGTTCCAAAAGACCCTCAACGCACTCCTCGCCGTCACCGACTCCAACGACCGCGTTGATGGCAACTTGCGCGGGCCCCGTGTCGAAACTGGAGCGGTCCGGGTATGAGTTGCGGACTCAGACGAACCACGGCAACGAGGGCCGAGGAATTGTCAAATCTTGTGGATCGGTGAGTTTCAGGCGACCTCCGTTCCTGCGGTTTGTGCCTCGGCCGGTGCTT
>NZ_NCXO01000097.1 GCF_002104795.1 Mycolicibacillus koreensis | reverse complement strand
GGGGTGGCGCGCTACCCCGCCGCGCCCGGGCGGCCCACCGCGAGCGCACGGCGCGCCACCCCCGCGCCCGCCCCGGCCGCCGCGCCGGCGGCGGTGGATTCGCCGCACCGCCAGCCTGCTGGTGCTGGTGGTGTTGGCGGCGGCCGCCGGACTGGTCGGTGCGACGGTCTGGGCCGACCGCGGGCTGCACCACATCGCCGCGCTGACCGGCTATTCGCAGCGGCCGGCCGCCGGCAGCGGAACCACCTGGCTGCTGGTCGGCTCCGACAGCCGCCAGGACCTCAGCGCCGACCAGCAGGCCGCGCTGGCGACCGGCGGCGACCTCGGCGACGGGCGCACCGACACCGTGCTGCTGGTGCACCTGCCCCGGCCGGGATCCTCGGGCGCCACCACGGTGGTCTCCCTGCCCCGCGACTCCTACCTGCCGATCCCCGGCTACGGCACCGACAAACTCAACGCCGCCTACAGCCTGGGCGGGGCGGCGCTGCTGGTGCAGACCGTCGAACAGGCCACCGGGCTGCGGGTCGACCACTACGCCGAGATCGGGTTCGCCGGGTTCGCCGAGGTGGTCGACGCGCTCGGCGGGGTGCAGATGTGCCTGCCGGAGCCGATCGACGACCCGCTGGCCGGGCTGCAGTTGCCGGCCGGCTGCCAGCGCCTCGACGGCGCCGCCGCGCTGGGCTATGTGCGCACCCGGGCGACGCCGCGGGCGGATTTGGACCGCATGGTCGACCAGCGGATGTTTCTCGCCGCGCTGCTGCACCGGGCGAGCAGCCCCGCGGTGTGGCTCAACCCGGTGCGCTGGGCCACCGCGGCGCCGGCGGCCCTGTCCGCGCTCACCGTCGACGACGGCGACCGGATCTGGGACCTGGCCCGGCTGGCCTGGGCGCTGCGCGGCGACAGCACCGACGTCACGGTGCCGATCGGCGAGTTCAGCCAGAGCGACGCCGGCGCGGTGGCGCTGTGGGACGACGGGCAGGCCGCCGCGCTCTTCGACGCGCTGCGCACCGGAGCGCCGGTTCCCGCCGCCGTCCTCGACGCCCAACCGTGAGACCGCCGACACAATTCTCATCCGCAAATTAACAACGGCCATTTATCGGCAGCAAAAGTCAGCCTAACTTTATTTAGGTAAAGCTTGCCGAAGTAAGCCTCACCTGGCATGCTCGCAGTCTTCACCTGGGCTATCATGGGCGACATGAGCGATATTGATAGCCACAAGACGAAATTCCATGCCCTTTTGCAAGAGCAGATTTACAATGAATTCACTGCCGCTCAGCAATATGTCGCTATTGCCGTTTATTGCGATGGTGCCGATCTTCCGCAATTGGCGAAATACTTCTACGGCCAGGCGGTGGAGGAACGCAACCACGCCATGATGCTGGTGCAGTACCTGCTCGATCGCGGCGCCCCGGTGGAGATCCCGGGCACCGACACGGTGCGCAACGAGTTCGCCACCGCCCGCGAGGCCGTGGCGCTGGCGCTGGACTCCGAGCGCACCGTCACCGAGCAGGTCACCCGGCTGGCCGCGGTGGCCCGCGACGAGGGTGACTACCTCGGCGAGCAGTTCATGCAGTGGTTCCTCAAGGAGCAGGTCGAGGAGGTCGCCCAGATGACCACCCTGCTCAACGTCGCCGACCGCGCCGGGGCCAACCTGTTCGAGCTGGAGACCTTCCTGGCCCGCGAGACGGGGTCGGCCTCGCCCGAGCCGGGAGCCCCGCGGGTGGCCGGCGGCAGCCTCTAACACCGCTAGCCTCTCCAGGCCTCTCTAGCCCGCCGGCGCCTCTTCGCGCAGCCAGGCCTTCACCCGCGCCGGATGGTGCGTGGCCAGCCAGGCCACCCCGACGTCGCGGCAGAACCGGGCGTCGTCGAAGCGGTCGACGGTCCAGCAGTACAGGGCCCGCCCCTGCGCGGCTGCCCGGTCCACCAGCTGCGGGTGGGCGCGCAGGGTCGCGATCGAGGGGCCGATCGCGGTGGCCCCGACCGTGGTGGCCGCACCGCCGCCCAGCGTGCGGGTGGACTTGCCCAGCAGCACGGTCGGCAGCAGCGGCGCGGCCCGGCGCACCCGCCACAGCGCGGCGGCCGAGAACGACATCACCACCGCGCGGGAATGGTCGGCGGAGGCCGGGGTCGCGATGCCGAACCGGCGCAGCAGGGCCAGCAGCCGGTTTTCGACCTGCGCGCCGTAGCGCACCGGGTGCTTGGTCTCGATGAAGATCTTCACCGGCCGACGCCAGTCGAGCACCAGCCCCAGCAGCGCATCGAGGGTCAACAGGCCGCCGTCGCGGTCCCCCGGATCGAGGTGGCGGTCGCTGTGGTGCACCGCGTAGTCGAGGGCGCGCAGCTGCGCCAGGGTCATGGTGCTGACCGGGCCGACACCGTTGGAGGTGCGGTCGACGCGCCGGTCGTGCACGCAGACCAGATGCCCGTCGCGGGTCAGGCGCACATCGCATTCCACGCCGTCGGCACCCTGCTGCAGCGCCAGGTCGTAGGCCGCCAGGGTGTGCTCGGGCAGATCGACCGAGGCGCCGCGGTGGGCCACCACATAGGGGTGTCCGCCGGTCGCCCCGCCAGCCATGCCCATTCCCCTATGCTGCCGGTTCGCTTCCCGCCGGCTCAAGGGTTTCCCGAGCCGCGGGGTCGGGGGGCTCGGGAAACCCATGAGCCTGACTCAAATACACAAAAGACCCAGCAGAACAACAATTAGATGAACATAACCGTTCTCTCCGAAAAATTAAAAAAAAAAAGTTCACCCGAATCACCGTGCCGTTGGCGTTGCCGGC
>NZ_NCXO01000096.1 GCF_002104795.1 Mycolicibacillus koreensis | reverse complement strand
CCTTCAATCATTTGGCTACGACACGCCGGTCACCAAGATCAGGTCCCGACTCGTACACCACTCTGGTGGACGCAACCCAACACACCGCAAAACCCCGCCACCCACTCGGCCAGTCGCCCGCGTTGGCCGATCCCGGCTTCGTTGTCCCACAACAAGCTGCGCGGCACCGCTCCAACCTGCTGCGACAGCAACAGCCACATGCCAGCCAACAGATCCCCGGTCACCCGCGACGGGATCATCACCGCGGCGATGAACCGCGAATAGGCGGCCACCATCACCAACACCGGAAACGACCGCAGCACCTTGCCGTGGTCGGGCACCAACTGACCGGGGAACCACAGATCGCACTGCACTTGCTCACCAGGTAAATGCACCAACCGATCGCACGGATCAGCTGGCGCGTACTCCGGGCGAATCCTTGCCACATTTTCGCTGAACCACGAATGCCCACCGGCCCAGCGCACCCGCTCAGCAATCACCGTCGCCGGCATCCTCGGATGACTTCTCAGCACATTTCGCACCGCCGGCTCAATCTGCGCCCACGCCGACGTCGTCACCGGCGCTCGCTCATACCGCGGCGGCTCATCGGCGCGCAGCGCCTTGGCCACGGTGTTTCGCGACAGCCCCAGCTCCCGCGCGATCGCAGCCTGCGACAACTTCTCCGACCGATACAACCGGCGGATCTCGGCCCAATCCTCCACAGTGATCACTCTCCAATCGAAGGGTGCTCACTTTTCGACCGGAATCACCTGCTCACTTTTCGACCGGAACCGACAGCCCATGGCGATACGCTTCTGTCAAAATAATCGAAGGGGAGCCGATGTCAATTCTCAACGAAAATCAGCGGCGTATCCTGGCGTTCATTCAGGCGGCGAATCATGGAGGCTATTCACCAACGCCTGAAGAAGTGATCGAGTGGGTGGAACGCCCCGATCCCCTGCCGGGAAAGGTGACCCGCCGGGTTGTGAAGAGGCCGGGGATCACGATGCCCGATCTTGGTCCGGCCTTTGACGTAGGCTCCTATTTTGACGGAATGAACCGGGATATCGCGAAGTCGGTCGATGCCTTCAACCGTCAGCTGTCACCGCTGGCGAAACCCGTTATACCGAATATTTCGGCTTGGCTGGGCGTCCGGGAAGGCGCACGGGAGGTTGAGGAGCGAGCGCCCGACGAGACGGGAATTGACCAGTTGAAGCGACTGCATTGGATCGAACAGTCGGCAAATGGGGCGGGCTTGGTCCTGACAGGACTAGGTCGAGCCCTTCTTCGCCAGGACACTGATCAAGCCACTGACGCAGAAATAACGGTGCTCGACGGCGATGACCCGCTGGCATGGGGCAGCCTGGTCGCGACTATCGCCGAAATCGGGCCCTGCCTGATTGTTGACCCGTACCTCAAGCCCGAGCAGTTCCTCGACGTAGCGAGTTTCACTGGCGCGACACGGGTGATCCTGAGACTGCCGACGAAATCGCACGAAAAAGTGGTGTGGCAAGTCTACCAAACACTGCCTGGGTTGGAAATCACTATCCGATTTGCGGATTCCCGACTGCTGCATGACCGCTATATCGTCGGCGAAAATCACGTTTATCAACTAGGCTGTTCTCTCAATGGCATCGGACGTAAACCAACAACCTTGGTGCCGGTCAATGGGCAACCCGCCGATCGGATCCGAGAAATCGTTGAAGAGTGGTGGGAACTAGCCGAACCAGTCGGCGATCCACCGCCCGACGAGGATGCCGGGACAGAATCAGAGGGCCCGGATAACGACTCGGCGGGCGAGTAGAAGCGACTACTAACCATTCGAGGGCAGCCTGGTGGCGCGTCCGCCGACTGTGGCGCCAAGAGGGCCTGCGAGTGCCCCAGCGCCGCAAGAAGAAACGCCTGACCGACATCGGGACCGCCGTCGGCGCGATGTGCCCGATCGCACCGAACATCATCTGGGCGATGGACTTCCAGTTCGACGCCCACCTCCGACGGGCGAACGCTGAATATGCTCAACGTGATCGACGAATTCGCCCGAG
This sequence comes from Mycolicibacillus koreensis, assembly GCF_002104795.1. Lineage (GTDB taxonomy): Bacteria > Actinomycetota > Actinomycetes > Mycobacteriales > Mycobacteriaceae > Mycobacterium > Mycobacterium koreense. The sequence continues at coordinate 770 of NZ_NCXO01000096.1, read as the reverse complement.
AAGCGTTAGCGTGATCACAACTATTCCGGGGGCAATCCCAGATTCACGGCATCCACCTACTGAATATCGCTGGAAGGCTGCGTAGTACATCCTCGGTAACGACAACAACGTCGATTCCGAACTGCTGTGCCAGACGGATTTTGTGGTCCGCCTTGGCCATGTACGTGGTATCGTCGGGGAAGCCCAAGGCTTCGACGAACGTCCCGTCGCGTAGTTTCCAATCCGCCCTGTAGCCGTGGGGATTCAGCTCGGAGTCGTAGGGGTACCAGGGCTCCGGCTCGTGCTCAATATTGTTGTCATAGAAAAAGTCATCTACCTGGCGTTCTAGTAGGGACTTGCACAGGTGGCCGTCTTTGGCGACGACCGTGACCCCGCGGCTTCGGCGAACACCCCCATCAAGAAGTCCAGCCAGCGCAAGCCAATCAGTCCATGAATGGCACTTCCTCTCGGACCCCAACGCTTGAATGCCCCGTCGTGCGACGAGCATTCGACACAGCATCAGGATGTCCGAATCTGGCCCTGGCCGAGGTGGTTCTGCCAGTTGATTGTAGGCAGGAGGGCCGCCGAATTCCAGCTCGGCAAGGGTTCTCAGCGACCAGATCATCGCCTCGCTCCACGCCCCATCAAATCCCTCATCGCCAAACAGGCCATCTCTGGCATCCGCGCAGCAATACGCGCAATACGGTGCCCCTAAGCCTCAATCCACCGATGAGCGGTTGCTCTGAGGTCGGATTGCGTTGTGTGCGTTGGGACTGGGGTGTGTCGGGATG
>NZ_NCXO01000095.1 GCF_002104795.1 Mycolicibacillus koreensis | reverse complement strand
ACAACGCACCCGAATCAACATCCCCACGACCACAACCCAAAACCACCACCAAACGATCAACCAACCAACGCCGCAGGGTGTCCGGATCCATCGGGGCGCTCATGATCCCGACTCCACACTGTCGAACAGGGCATCGAGAACGCTCTCCTCGTCGGTGAATTCCGAGTGGTCAGTATCCTCCTGCGCGGGTGCCAGTTTGGTGCCCAGGTGCTCGGCGAGGGCCCCGACGGTGGGGTGGTTCCACAGCATGGTGGCAGAGAGCTCGATGCCGGCCAGGCGTTCCACTTCACGGCGGATGGACATGGCCATCACCGAATTCAGGCCGAGTTCGGCGAACGGCAGATCCGTATCCAGGTCGGCTTCGGGGATCTGGAGTTCACGAGCGAGGATCTCACGCAGTGCGCCCTCGAGTTCTCCACGAAGATCGGCGGGGCTCATCGCCGACCACTCCGGTGTGGTTGCGTCCACAGCCTGCGGCGGCTCAGCGGTCGGCATCGGGGCGATGACGACCCGGTCGATGTGGTGGCGGTCGGCGTGTTCCCAGGCGGCGAACGCCTCGTCGGGGCTCAGCGGCCGTGAGCCGAGCCGCTGCAGTTCGTCGACGGCGATCGCTGCGTCGGCGGCGAATCCGATTCCGTGCCAGGCGACCCAGTCCAGGCTCATGGTGTGGTCGCCGAGACGGTGGCGCAGCCGCGCCAGTCCGTCGAGGTAGGCGTTGGCGGTCGCGTAGGCACCCTGGCCGGGGACCCCGAACACCGTGCCGGCGGAGCCGGTCAAAAACAAAAAGTCCAATGTGCCGGGAGGGAACAGCTCGTGCAGCACGGCGGCCCCGGCGATCTTCGGCCACAGCACCCGGTGCAGCACGGCGTCGGAGGTCTCGGTCAGCAGCGCGTTCTCGCTGACACCCGCGGCGTGGATGATTCCGCGGATCGGCGGCGCGCCGGCCCGGTCGCGCCGCGCCAGCAGTTCCTCCATCGCGTCACGGCTGCCGACGTCGATAGCGGCGACGTCGACGGTGACGCCCCGGCGCTCCAGGTCGCGGATCGTCGTGATCTGTCCGGCGGTGGCGCCGTCGGCGTCGTCCCAGTCGCGCCGGGCGGGCAGACCACTGCGGCCGGCCAGGATGAGGCGGCGGGCACCGCGGTCGACAAGCCACGCCGCCATGAGCAGACCCAGCGCTCCGAGGCCACCGGTGATGAGGTACGCGCCGTCCGGGCGGCAGCGCACCGGATCGCGCTCCGCGGGCCCGGACAGCGGGGCCAGCGTCGGCGCGCACACCTCCCCGTCGCGCAGCACCAGCGGGGTTTTGCTCCGGGTGGGCAGCACAGCGGCGACGGTGCTGACCAGTTCATCGATCGGGCGGTCGGCGGGTAGGTCGAGCAGCCCACCCCAGCGGTCGGGGTGTTCGGCGGCCGCCACGGCGGCCATGCCCCACAGGCTGCTGTGGACCACTGTCGCCTCCGCTTCGCCGCGGTGCACCCCACGGGTGAGCACCCAGACGGTCCCGCCACGGTGATCGTCGCGGGTGTCGAGGTCCCGGAGCAGATCACGCACCTGCCCTGCCATGCGGACCGCGGCGTCGATACCGCGCTCGGCGGTGGTATCGGCGACGTAGACGATGTGCTCGGCGTCGGCGAGATCGGCGCTGCGGTATCCGGTCTCGACAAGTCGGTCGCGTACCGCGTCGGCGTCGCCGCCGCCGACCACGGCCAGCGTCCCTGCCTCGGGTGCGGCCTGGATCGGCTGCGGGTGCCAGTCGATGCCGTGAACATAGGTGCGCGGGTCGGCCTCCTCGGCGGGGGTCGCGGTTTCCACGTCGACGTAGCGCAACCCGAGGATGTCGAAGCAGCGACGCCCGTCGGCGCTCGTACCGACGATGTCGACGACGAGGTCGGCGCCCGGGGACGCGGCCGCACCGGTCGTGGTCGCCGCGCCCGAGCGCCGGCGCACCTCGATCACGCCGCTGCCGCCGGTGGGTGCGGCGCCGAGGCGAACCCGCTCGGCTCCCGACGGCACCATCAGACGCTGATCGGTCTGGTCGACCAGGCGCGCCAGATGGGTTGCGGCGTCGAGCAACGCGACGGTGGAATCCTCGGGCAACCCGACGTCGGCGGTCAGCCCTGCGACCCCGTTGATCCGGCCCCGCAGGGAGTCGACGGTCCAGGCGAACGGTCGGCCTTCCACGCCCCATCCGTCGAGCAGACCGTCGATCGTCCACGGCTGACCGTCGACGGTGGCGTCGACCGAGGCGCCGACCTGCCCCTCGGGGTCCAGGTCGGCACACAGATGGCGGACCCACCGGTGCGCCGGCTCGTCGGTGTCCGGCCGCGAGGACACGGTGAGGGCGGTGTTGTCGACGACCACCTGGATCTGCCGCGGCTGGTCGACGAGGACCGGTTGCTCGAAGCGCAGATCGGTCACCGCCGCAATGCCGCAATCGGCGGCCGCCTCGGCCACCGTGGCCACCAGCACCGAGGCCGGCACCACTTCGACACCGTGCAACCGGTGAAATCCCGGGTACGGCTTGGCCTGAGGCACCAGCCGGGCCTGCCACAACCGGATCGGCGGACTGCCGGCCACCGTCATCTGCGCGCCCAGCAGCGTTCCGGGCCGCGGCACGCTGCCGGTGGTGTTGGTGGCGTTGAGGTTGGTGTGGAAGGTCAGGGCTTCGTGGGTGTGGCGGGTCAGGGTGGCCAGGGTGTGGTAGTGGGAGTCGGTGTCGCTCAGGGTGTCGGTCAGGGCGTAGGTCAGCACCGGGTGTGGGCTGATCTCGATGAAGGTGGCGTGTTCGGCTGCGGCGGCGGTCACCGCCTGGTG
>NZ_NCXO01000094.1 GCF_002104795.1 Mycolicibacillus koreensis | reverse complement strand
CCTTCAATCATTTGGCTACGACACGCCGGTCACCAAGATCAGGTCCCGACTCGTACACCACTCTGGTGGACGCAACCCACCTGTGATGAGACGCGTGATGTGGCACACATGAGTCGCGACCCGGTGTCGCTTTGGGGAGCCTCCGGGGAATCGGCCGGGGCTTTCTGCGTGGTGCGCCCGTGGGTCTTGGCGGCGTCGGTCTCGGCCGGGCCGGGTTTGTGCACTCACGGCGATCCCTTGTGCATCCACGGCGGCGCTGCCGCGCGTGTCGCCGCCCTCAGTGCACAAGGCACGCGGCAAACGGCGTCGCCGGCACGCCCGACACCACCCGTCGGGTGCCGCGAGCCAGAGCTAAATCAGCCCCTGGGCGAGCATCGCGTCGGCGACCTGGATGAACCCGGTGATGTTGGCGCCGACCATGTAGTTGCCCGGGGCGCCGTACTCGTCGGCGGTGTCCAGGCAGCGCTGGTGGATGCCGTGCATGATCGCGGCGAGTCGCTGCTCGGTGTAGCCGAACGTCCAGGAGTCCCGGGAGGCGTTCTGCTGCATCTCCAGCGCGCTGGTGGCCACCCCGCCGGCGTTGGCGGCCTTGCCGGGGGCGAACTTCACTCCCGCCTCGGTGAACAGCTTCACCGCCTCCGGGGTGCACGGCATGTTGGCGCCCTCGGCGACGATCTTGCAGCCGTTCTTGATCAGCCGGGCCGCGTCCTCGCCGTTGAGCTCGTTCTGGGTGGCCGACGGCACCGCGATGTCACACGGCACGTCCCAGGTGAGCCGGCCCGGCACGAAGTCGGCCGCGCCGCCGCGGCCGTCGATGTAGGCCTGCAGGCGCTCGCGGCGGTCCTCCTTGACCTCCTTGAGCAGCTCCAGGTCGATGCCCTTCTCGTCGACGACGAACCCGGAGGAGTCCGAGCAGGCCACCACGACACCGCCGAGCTGGTGGATCTTCTCGATCGCGTAGATCGCCACGTTGCCCGACCCCGACACCACGACCCGTTTGCCGTCGAAGGCGTCGCCGGAGGTCTTGAGGATCTCGTCGACGAAGAACACCGCGCCGTACCCGGTGGCCTCGGTGCGCACCTGCGAGCCGCCCCAGGTCAGTCCCTTGCCGGTGAGCACCCCGGACTCGTAGCGGTTGGTGATCCGCTTGTACTGGCCGAACAGGAAGCCGATCTCCCGGCCGCCCACCCCGATGTCGCCGGCCGGCACGTCGGTGTACTCGCCGATGTGGCGGTACAGCTCGGTCATGAACGACTGGCAGAACCGCATGATCTCGTTGTCGCTGCGGCCCTTCGGGTCGAAGTCCGAGCCGCCCTTGCCGCCGCCGATCGGCAGCCCGGTCAGCGAGTTCTTGAAGATCTGCTCGAAACCGAGGAACTTCACGATGCCCAGGTAGACCGACGGGTGGAACCGCAACCCGCCCTTGTAGGGACCCAGCGCGGAGTTGAACTCCACCCGGAAACCGCGGTTGATCTGCACGGTGCCGGCGTCGTCGAGCCACGGCACCCGGAAGATGATCTGGCGCTCCGGCTCACACATGCGGTGGATGACCGCGGCGTCCACGTAGTGCGGGTGCTTGGCGACCACCGGCTTGAGGCTGCTGAGCACCTCGTAGACGGCCTGGTGGAATTCGGTTTCGCCGGGGTTGCGGTGCAGTACCTCGTCGTAGATGTCGTGCAGCGTCTGGTCCAGCGCGGTCATATTCGGCATTGCTTCCTCGGGTCTGTGGCGGTGGTGGGCTGGCCCGGTGACGGACCCGGCGTCGGTGGCCGGCGGTCGGCCGTGCCGCAGGCACCGAGGCCCCGGCCACGCTCTCACCGGCTGACAGATTAGTGCGCCCGGGGTCCTCGACACCAATTGGGGCGCGCCCCCGCGGTGCTTGCCGGGCCCGCAGCGGCGGCCATAGCCTGGGGCCAGCAAACGACGGCGGCGGAAACGGGGCGCGGCGATGGGCATGGCCGGGTGGTCAGACTGACCGCGCAGGTGGCCGATCTGGCCGCGATGGACATCTTCGCCGGTTGCCCGCGCGCCGACCTCGCCGAGCTGGCCGCCGGGCTGCAGCCGTTGCACGCCGGCGGCGGGGAACTGCTGATGAAGCAGGGCGAGCGGCCGGTGTCGTTTCTGCTGATCTCCTCCGGGGTCGCCGAGGTGCTGCACACCGACGACGACGAGGTCGTGGTGGTCGACACCGTCTCGGCGGGCATGATCGTCGGGGAGATAGCGCTGTTGCGCGATTCGCCGCGCACCGCGACGGTCATCACCACCGAGCCGTTGACCGGGTGGATCGGCGACGCCGCGGCGATGGAACGCCTGGTGCAGCTGCCGACGGTGTTCGACCGGCTGGTGCGCACCATGCGTCAGCGGCTGGCCGCGCTGGTCACGCCGGTGGGGATCCGGCTGCGCGACGGCACCGAGCTGTCGCTGCGCCCGGTGCTGCCCGGCGACAGCGAACGCACCCTGCAGGGCCACGTCGAGTTCTCCACCGAAACCCTCTACCGCCGCTTCATGACCGCGCAGGTGCCCAGCCCGTCGCTGATGGCCTATCTCGCCGAGGTCGACTACGTCGACCACTTCGTGTGGGTGATGACCGACCCCGCCGACGACGACGCCCCGATCGCCGACGCCCGCTTCGTCCGTGACAGCACCGACCCGCAGCTCGCCGAGATCGCGTTCACCGTCGCCGATGCCTACCAGGGTCGCGGGATCGGCACCGTGCTCTTCGACGCGCTGGTGATCGCCGCCGAACTCGCCGGGGTGCGGCGCTTTTTCGGCCGGATGCTCTCGGACAACCTGGCGATGCGCACGATCATGGACCGCCACGGCGCCCGCTGGGCCCGCGACGAGGACCGCGGCGTGGTCACCACGGTGATCGTCGTGCCCGAGGCCGCCGGCCTGCCGTTCGAGCCGTCGCTGCGCACCGCGATCAAAGACGTCGCCCGTCAGGTGATCCGGGCCGCGGGATGAGGACCCCGGTCGCGGCGCTCACCCTGGTCGCGCTGCTGGCCGGCGGATGCACGTCTGTGGCGCCGCCGCCGGTGCCGAGTGCACCGTCGTCGAGCCGCCCCGCCGGCGTGAAACCGGAGCGCATCAAGCGGGTCACCGGTCTGCTGCCCGCCGGCTACGAGTACGGCGACGCCGCCGGCAAAACCGGCTCTTCACCACGAACCTGGGAGATGGGGAGTCCGGGCGACACGCCGCGAACGGTGAAATGAACTGATCGTGGGCC
>NZ_NCXO01000093.1 GCF_002104795.1 Mycolicibacillus koreensis | reverse complement strand
TCTCCAGGGTGATCGTCTGCGGTGGTGGCGGCGGCGGGGGCGCCTCGGTCGTCGGCACCGTCGGTGGGCGGCGGGTCTCCTGCGGTGGGGGCAGCGGCATGCCCGCCGGCGCTGCTCCGATCAACGACGCCACCACGGTGCCGTGCGCGTCGCAGTCGGAGAGCCCGTCGCCGCCGGCCATGATGTAGTCGCCGCCGCCGGTGAGGTGAGGGAGTCGCGGATGCGGGGTCACGCCGGTGTCGATGACCGCCACCTTGACCCCCGCGCCCCGACCGAACCGCCACGCCTCCGCCAGGTTGAGCATGTCCATGAACTTCGGCTGGACCCGGAAATCACTGCCCGGTGCGACGGCGCCGTCGATGCAGTAGGAGTTCTGCCGCATCTCCTGTTCGGGGCCGGGCGGGCCGTCGCCGGGTGTGGCCCCGACGTCGATGACCGGCGGCGCGATGGCCCCGGCGGCCGGGGCGGCGAGCAGCGGGTAGGCGGCGACCATCGCCGCGGCGCTGGTCGCCGCCGCCGCCCGCCTAGCGATAGCGGATGGCTTCATAGACATTCATCAACCACAGTCCCAGTGGGAAGATCGGCATCAGACACAGATATTCGACCCATTCCACCAATTTGCGGAAGAGCGGGCTGTAGACGGTGTTGGGGACCACCGCGGCGGCGATCAGCCCCGCAGCGGGCAACCCCAAAAGGATCGCCACGCCGGTCGACAGCATCGCCGGGGTTTGCAGCTCGATGATGTAGCGCACCACCACCCCGACCACGACCAGCACCGCGGTCAGGGTCACCGTGATCGCCTGACCGCGATCCCGGAAGGAGCGCCCGCGCAGCAGCAGGAATCCGGCCACCAGCGCGGCGATCAGCAGCGGCAGCCACCGTCGCTCGTCGTGCGGGTCGGCCAGCCCCACCGTGGTGGCGACCACCAGCACCCCCAGCGCCACCAGCAGCCCGGAGAGGAACCCGCGGGCCCGTTCGGCGTGCATGACGACCTGGCGGATCGACTCGGGCCCCTCCAGGACCGGGGCGGCGTCGGGTGAGGCGACCACGGTGGTGGGCAGGTCCGGCCGGGTCTCGAAGACCCACTGGCTGGTGGCCGATGGGAACACCGGCAGGCGGATGCCGGCCAGCCAGCGCACCAGGGAGGCCGCGGTGTGGTAGAAGAACACGCTGGCCAGCAGCAGACTGGTCAACAAGGTGACCGCTCCGGTGAGCAGCGTCATCCGCAGCACCGCGGCGACGGTGACCGCCAGGGCGAGCACGACGACGGCGAAGTACAGCGCCACGCGCCGACCGGTGAATCGCAGCAGCAGCAGCGCGGCCACACCGGCCACACCGAACCCGAGGGCGGCGTGGGCCGCACCCACCGGTCCCGGGACGGCGGCCGCCGCAGCGACCGCCAGCACCGGCAACGTGGTCACCAGCAACGTATCGGCCAGGCGGTAGTCGAGCACCGTGTCGGCGCGCAGCAGCATCAGTGTCGACGTCGCGAGCAGCAACACCACCACGACCCCGGCGTAGATCGCCGGCAGCCAGCTTTCGTGGCCGTAGCGCCACCAGCCGAGGATCCCGGTGACCAGCAGCACCCCCGCGGTCAACAACGCGATCCCCACCTGGATCGCCGTGGTCGGGTTGATGGCGCTGAACCGGGCGGCCAGCGTGGAGGCCACCGCGGTGGAGATGTGCTCGACGACCGGGGACCGGTGTTCGGGGTCTTCGACGAACCGCAGCCACAGCCGGTCGCCGTCGTAGATCTGCTGCTCGGTCAGCGACTGTCCGGAGCGCAGGGCGGTGCCGTCGACGCGGCAGAGCACCCAGCGGCCGCGGCCGGTGGCCTCCAGCGGGGCCTCCTCCAGTTCCAGCAGCCGGCTGTTGACCACGGTGAGCAGCGGGTCGATCATCACCGACACCGGCGCTTCGGCGTCTAGGAGCATCCCGATCTGGATGCCCTCACCGGCCATGACGCCGACCACCGCCGCGCGCGGCGCCGTGGCATCCCCGTCGGGGCGGGACGGGTCCACCACCATCGAGGTCACCGCCCGACCCCCTGAAGATCCGAGTTCATCTGTACTACCTCACGGTTCGTCGTGTCGTTGTCATCCTAGGGCGGGGCTGCCGCTGCGGCACGCCCTGTGCGCGGCGGAGCCGGCTAGACCCGTCGGTGGGTCCGCCAGGCGCCGAACGGCACCGTATCGAGGACCGTCTGCACGCCGACCTGCACCAATTGCGGTGTGGCCGGACAGATCGCCAACCATTTCTGGCTGGACCCGACGGTACGGGCCTGCTGATACATCGCCAAGCGCCCCGCGGCGCCGTCTTTGAGGGAGAGCACCGAGGCGCTGGATTCGCGGGCGTCGTCGCGGTATTGGCGGGCGTAGATCGCCGCCTCGGCCGCCGGTTCGGACAGTGCTTGTCCCAGCGCCGCGATCGTCGCCGCGGTCAGCCCCATGCGGCGCAGATCGCCGCTGGAGAAGACGTTGAATCCGGCGCTCTGCCAGGATTTGGTGGCCGAGAGCATCTCTTCCAACGGCACGTTGACGGCGGTGATCGCCGCCGGGTCGGCGTGGTTGATCGATTCCAGTGCCCCGGTCACCAGGGCGGCGATGGACGCGGCGTCGGTGACCGAGACGTCGTCGACGGTGATGTCGGTGCCGACCCGCACCGCCGAGACCCAGTGGTCGTCGCGGCGGGCGAGCACGACGCGGAATTCGTTGTCGGGAATGTCGCGGGTGCCGACGGGTTGACCGTCCAGGCTCTGTTCGCCGCCTTCTTCGGCCGCGGCCTGATGCTGTTCGATGGCCTCTTCGCTGACGCCGTAGCGCAGTTTGCCGTGGGAGAGCAGGGCGACGACTTCGATGTCGGGCACGGCCAGCACCCGCATGCGCGCGGCGACGTCCTCGTTGACGGTCAACTCGTCGTCGACGACGATGCCCTGTTCCCGCATCACCGCCATACCGGGATGCTCTTTGAGCCAGTCGGTGGATTCGGTGGTCGACACGAACGGCCGGCAGCGCAGTTCCGGCGCGACGTGGCGGATGTCCAGCAACGCCTGCAGCAGCCAGAACCCCTCGACGTTGACGGTGATATCGGTACGGCTGTTGTGCTGGTCCATCGCTCCTCCGGGGTCATTCGGCCGGGACACCACAACGCGGCAGCACGCTGGAGGCGTGCTCCCGCGTCCGGTATCAGGTTAGAGCCAGCTGGAGCCGACCGCCGAGTCGGTGGACGCCATGTTGTTCCCGGCGTTTTGCACCTTCGCACCGTGCGT
>NZ_NCXO01000092.1 GCF_002104795.1 Mycolicibacillus koreensis | reverse complement strand
CCCCCAGTTCCAGCTCCCCCTCCCCGGCGACCGCACCGTCGGCTTCCGCTCCCGGCTCCACCCCCGGTTCTGCGCCGGGAGCTGTTCCCGGTTCCAGTCCCGGCACCAGCAAGTCGTCGCCGTCGTCGTCGTCGGACAAGCCGCTGACACCTTCCTCCACCCCGGCGGCGATGCAGCAGCCGCAGCAGCCACCGCAACAGCAGCAGCCCCAGCAGGCCCCGCAGCCGCAGGCACATCCCGCCGCGGCGTCACCGTCGCTGTCCAAGCCGAGCGAAGACAAGAAGCACGATCCGCTGTCGGACACCGGCCGCCACGGCGCACCCGGCGTGGTGGGAGCGGTGGCACCGGTTCCCGCTGCGGTGTCACCGGCGGTGTCGACACCGCCGGTCACCGGCCGGTCGGCCGACGGGTTGCGCACCGCGGCGAATGTGACGGGGCGCGGTCCGGCAACGAATCTGTCTGCGGCACATGGGATCACGAACGCTAAGTCGTCCGTCCCCACATCGGGTATGCCGATGGGCCGCGGGATGCCGATGATGCCGATGATGGGCGGTCCCGGAGCGGCCAACGGCAGCGGAAAGGATCGCAAGCTGATCGTTCAGAACGCCGAGGATGCGGCCCTCCATGGCATCAACGCGCTGCGTGACGCCGTGCGCGGCGGCACGTTGTTGCGCCGCGACACCGACCCGACACTGCCCTCCTCACCGCTGCTGTGATCCGGTCGGTGGCGCACTTCGCCGTCCGCGGGCAGGTGGACAGGGGAGCTATACTTCCTGTCAGAGGCGTGGGCTTGATACCGCGCAAACCTAAATGAAGTAACCCTCCGCAGCGAAGCTGCGGGGGGTCTTCTTTTGCGCCAGCACATGGCATTTCGTTCCTGGCGTTTCCCGCCGAGTCCACCCTGCTCTGAGCACGCTGCCGTTCAGAGCGTGCCGGTGCGCCAGTCCTGGGGGCTGATCCCCTCCGGGCTGGCGGCGTCTCGCTCCAGCTTCTCGATGTATCCCGGCTGCGACCGCAGTTGATCTTCGAGCTTCGACCGCACCACGGCTGGGGTCATGGTCAGCGTCCCATCTTCGGCCTGTTCAGCGATGTAATGCCCAGGCTACTTGGGGGAGACCACCCTGCGGCCCACCTACTTACTCAGCGTCGGCAGTCAGTCGTGGGTGTCGTTTGACTGATCACCCGCAATTCCATCGACGCCCAGCAGTGCGTCAGGTATTGGCGCAACGTGGACAGATTCGGGTCGCTGTCCAGTCGTTCGATGCGGCGCACAGCGGCAGGGTCGACGCCCATCAGCTCGGCGAGTCGCCGCTGGCTCAATCCTGCATTTTCTCGTGACGCCACCAGCTCACGTTTGAAGGCGACCTCGGCTCGGGATGAGTGGCGCGCGGCGCGTCGCTCCGTCGAATCAGGCACGGCAACCACTCCTATCACTGTGGGGCGGCATCATGCGGCGGACGATGTCGTGGCCTGGCCCCACGACCATCCCGGCAACGATGACAGCAGCCGCACCTTGTTTTCCGCCAGCCTCCCCTGCCGGAAGTCGAGGCGGCGAGTCGCCACCCACGCGCCGAGGCGAAACCCGTCGTCGGTCACCCACCGATGCGGAGGGCAGGCCGAACCGTGGCCATCGGTGTACTCGCGCAGTGCGGCCAAACCTGCACGCCACCGGTCGTCGTGACCGCCCCATGACCACCCCGGAACGGCTTCCAGTTCGGTGATCGCCGCTCGTGGGAGTTTCCCTTCGCGGTAGTCGCGGCGAAATTCGGTCACCCAGCGGCCCAGTGCGAATCCCCGCGGCGACTTCCATCGTTCGGGGACTTTGGCGTGGCCGTGTTCGGCAACGTATTGGAGCATTTCCGCGTATCCCGCGGGCCACCAGGTGTCAGCGGAATCCCATACCCAGCCGGGAAACTCCTCCAGCTGCTTGACCCTCTCCTCCGCCAACTTTCCGACGCGGTGCATCTCGCGCAGCTGGGCCACACGTTCGCCGAGGCGGTACCCATTCGGCAACGTATGTGAGCGAGGGACGCAGGCGTGCCAATGCTCCTCGACGAACGCACGAATCTCGTTGATAACGTCATCCCACCGGCTGTCCAGTGCGTTCCACGTCCACCTGGGCAGGGACTCAATCTCAGCTACCCGTTGCGGTGACAGCTTCCCGCGGCGGTGATAGCGGCGGCGGTGCGCCGCCCACTGGCCGAGCGGGAATCCGCTCGACGATTCCCACCCGGTCGGGACGCGCGCATGTCCGTACCTGTCGACAAAGCGCCGCAGTTCGCTGATTCCTTCATCCCAGGAGTCGCGCGGGTTCCACGCCCATCCTGGGATTTGTTCAAGCTGTTCGACCTGATAGCGCGGCATCGACCCCGACCGGTACCGGCGGCGGTTTCGGTCCACCCAGTTGCCCAGGTTGAATCCGCTGTCGGTGACCCAGCGGCGAGGAACCCGCGCATGTCCGTGATCCGCGCAGAACCGGCGAAGCTCTATCAGTGCGTTTTCCCGGCGTACGCTGCGTGCGACCGACGCATCGGCTTCACCGCGGTGCTGTTCGACGTGTTTGGACATGCCTCTGACCATGGCACCGAATCGGGGAGCGACCACATGTGGCGTGGCGACACGCCGATACGTCTGCGTACCGCCGATACGTCTGCGTCCCGCCGACTCCCCAGCGGTGGCCGTCAGTCGTGGATGTCGGCGATGAACGCCTCGGCCGCGGCCGCCACCGCGGCCACGTCACCGCTGCGCAGCCGCATCACGGGGCTTTCCCCGCCCAAGTGGGGGTTGGCCCCGATGAACCAGGCGCGCGTGATGTCGCCACCTTCCACCGCGGAAATCAGCGCCCACACGCGGTGAGCGGCGCGCAGCCGGTCGGCCGCCTCCGGCGGCGGGTGCGGGCCGTCGGCCGCCGACCACGCGGCGGGCAGGTGGCGGTTGCGCACGTTCGCCAGCGCCGCGACCAGGGCAGGGCCGAGGTCGCCGGTGAGCTGGCGGCACATCTCGGTGACGTCGGCCGCCTCAGCTGCGAGACCACCGGTGACGTCCATGCCGGGAAATATACGAGATTCTGTATAGGCAGACGTGCGGGAGCGCGTTGCGTCAGCTGGTGACGACGCCGCGGTACCAGGGCGGATCGGCGTCTGCGTTCACGATCGTGATCTGCACGGTGTCTGTGCGCCGCTCGTCGTAGACCGACCGGGTGAAGGCGCAGGTCTGCTGGGCGTCCTTCTTCACCTCGATGCCGCCGTAGCAGTCCACGCTGATGAAGTAGCTGTCCTGCGAGGTGCTGAACGGGTTGAATCCGCGCCCTTCCGTTGCTACCGGCCGGTCGCGGAACTGCGCCATCACCTGGGATTCCAGTGTCCACTGGTCGATGGTCTTCGTGTGGGTGACCGATCCTTTGATGCTGCTCATCATGGATTTGAGCTTGGCGCGGCCGTCGTCGGGGAAGACGAAGAAGATGAGGAAGGCAATGATGGCGACTCCGACCGCTTTCATCGCCGGGCTGATTTCCGGCTCATCGCTCATGTCCCGGCGGCCTCCTCCGTTACCGGAAGCGTAATCCGCCGCGGTGGTGCTCGCGAGTCGGGGCCGCGGGCGTCTACAGCCCGATCAGCTCCGGAGGCGGAGGCGGCACCTCGCCGGGAGGGGGCGGCAGCGGTGGAAGCTGTTCCGGCGGCGGAGGGAGGAACTCCACCGGCGCGGGCGGTGGCGGTGGTGGCGGC
>NZ_NCXO01000091.1 GCF_002104795.1 Mycolicibacillus koreensis | reverse complement strand
GGCCCACGATCAGTTCATTTCACCGTTCGCGGCGTGTCGCCCGGACTCCCCATCTCCCAGGTTCGTGGTGAAGAGCCTGATTTCCAGCGGCGCCGGACGCTCGAACCTGCGATCTTGGCGACGCTTCAACGCTCCTTCCCGGTCGTCTGCCACGCGCGAGGTGGCAGACGACCAGGAAGGTTCTCAGATTATGAAGGGGTGAAGGTCAACCGCGCCGGCAGTTTCCGGATGCCGCCGACAAAATTCGTCTGCGCCACTTTGACCGGGCCTGTCACTTCGATGCTCTTCAGCCGCGGTAGCAACTCCTCGAGCAGCATCGTCATCTCGATCTTGGCTACGTACATGCCAAGGCATTTGTGCGGACCGTGTCCAAACGCGATGTGCCGGTTCGGCCGTCGGTCGATAATGAATTCCTCTGGCCGATCGAAAACGTCCTCGTCTCGGCTGCCGGATTGGAATAGCACCATCAGGCGGTCACCGGCCTTGATCTGCTGGCCCCGCAAGGTGTAATCGGTCAACGCCTGGCGGGTGAAGTGCTTCACCGCGGCCGCCCACCGCACCCCTTCGTTGACCAGATCGGGCACGAGTGAGAGATCGGATTGCACTCGCGCCAGCAGCTCGGGTTGCTTCGACAATTCCAGCAGGATTGTCGAGACCGTGGTCGACGTGGTGTCGTGCCCGGCGGTCGCGATCGCGATGAACCAGCCATAGCTGTAACTCTTCGGATAGTACTCGCCATCAGGGGTTCTGGCGGTCGCGATTGCGGTAGCTAGATCGTCGCGCGGATTGGCGCGCCGGTCCTCGACCAGCGTGTCGAAATAAGCGTTGAAATCCGCGACGGTGGCGGTCCACTGTTGAGCGGCGGCCTCGGGGGAGAGTGGTTCGACGTCGTCGCGTTGGGTGTCAGGGTCGGTGGTGCCGAAGAAATCCTGTGTCAACGCCATCATCCGGGGTTCGTCTTCGGCGGGCACGCCGAACAGCATCATCATCACATGAAGTGGGTAGGCCAACGCGAAGTCGCGGACGATGTCGATCTCTCGGTCGCCGCCGGCGACGAGTTGGCGCACGGTTTCCTGGGCGTGTTCGCGGATCTGGGCTTCCCAGCGCTTCAGGTTGGCCGGACGGAACCACCCGATGCCGATGCTTTTGACTTCAGTGTGCTGGGGCGGATCGAGGTAGGGCAACGCGTCCATGACCTGCAGGTGGCCGCCGAGTAGTTGCTTGGTGAATGCGTCGCCGGCTTGGGTCTGAAGGACACAATGGTTTGTGCCGCCGGCCACAAACTTATCGGGTTGGCCCTCGACCTCCATGATGTCGGCGTGCTTGCTGATCAGCCAAAGTGGATCGTAGCCCTCGACGACTACTTGGGCGACTGGCGCGTTGTTTCGCAGCCACCGATATGCGGCGAACAACGCGTCTTCGTCGAGGTGCCCTTCGGGCAGCACGATCTGGTTCGCGATGTGGTCGGGAACGTGAACTGAATCGGTGACCTGAGTCGTCACGGTTACCTCTTTCTAATCAATTCCGCAGTCCGGACACGGTTGCGTCTGGACCGATTGGCGTGGCCATTAGGAATGCTTCGATTCTCCCCGGGAGCAGCAGTAATCCGCGTCACCAGAAGGTGGTTTCCTCACTACCCAGTTCGGGGTATTCGGCGATGAGCGAAGAGTCGTCGCAAGACCGAACGATCGGGTGAGCTGGTTTATCCGCGTAGTGAATGACTCCCATCGATTCGCGCTTCCGGACTCGTATCGTCGGCCCCCTGGGGACGTCACGTCGGGCTGCTTTCGGAATCGCAATCGCCAACGCGCAGATCGGGTCGCGCCGACACCGGGTCGTAGTGGTTCTCGGCCGGAACTCGCCTGGCAGGTGCGGCATGTGTGGTGGCCGGAAAACCCACGTCGAGTCAACTATTTTGGCCGACCAGAGGCCGCAGGAGCAGCGGGCGTCACTGCTCGGCCTGGCCTCCTTGCGGTGCTTTCAGGATTGAGCCGATGGGGCTCTGGGAGCCGGCCAGGGCCCGTTCCGGCGAAGCGTAGTGGGTGTGCTCTACCTCTTGCGAGATACGAACACATCACTTATGGACGCTGACCGGCTGATCACTCCGTGGTTGCATGGCAGGGGAATCGAGCGGGTGGTTTCGGGCGGAAGAAGCCACCGAGGTAGGCCACGAACCGTTGCGCGGCTGCCGGGTCACAGCGGCACCGGTGCAATCCGTCAGGAGTGCTCTGCAAGCCTTCGTCGATAACCAAGGGAGCCGACATGACTACGGTGGAAATCGAGCACCATTTGATGCGGATCGGCGGGCGAGGCGTCGACACCGATCAACGGATGCCGATCGTCGACCCCAATGACGGGTCTGTGGTCGCGACGGTTCCACGCGGTGGGGCTGAACATGTCGACGCTGCGGTCGCCGCAGCCAAGTCGACGTTCGAGAGTGGCGTGTGGTCAGCTATGACGCCGCAAGAGCGTGCTTCGGTCATGCGACGAATCGGCGCAGCAGCACACGCGGCCGCTGACAAGTTGGTAGAGCTCGAGTTAGTCGCCAATGGCGCAACTGTGCGCCAAGCTACCGGCTTCCATATCGGTTATGCACTGCACCATTTCAACTATTTCGCGGAGCTCGCCGAAACCTACAGCTGGCAGCGAACCGCTCCGTCGTCGACGTCTCCGGCGCCGAGCGAAAGCGTGGTGCACCGCGAACCCATCGGTGTCGTCGGTGCGATCGCCCCGTTCAACTTCCCGCTGCTACTGACGTTGTGGAAGGTGGGGCCGGCGTTGGCTGCGGGCAACAGTGTGGTCGTCAAACCTGACGAGCGCACGCCCCTGTCGATGCTGGAGTTTGCGCGAATCGCCGAAGACAACGGCCTGCCACCCGGTGTACTCAACATTGTGACCGGTTCCGGTTCG
Organism: Mycolicibacillus koreensis; assembly: GCF_002104795.1. Taxonomy (GTDB): domain Bacteria; phylum Actinomycetota; class Actinomycetes; order Mycobacteriales; family Mycobacteriaceae; genus Mycobacterium; species Mycobacterium koreense. Next base: position 1,152 of record NZ_NCXO01000091.1, on the reverse strand, counting down.
GTGGCCGGCGCGCGCCTTGCTGCTCACCCCGACGTCGGAAAAATTGCTTTCACCGGGTCCACTCAGGTGGGGCGGGAGATCATGCGCCTGGCGTCCGACACGGTCAAGCAGGTAACTCTGGAGCTTGGGGGCAAGGGTCCGTCCATCGTCTTGGACGACGCCGATCTGAACATGGCTGCCGACGGGGTGCTCTTCGGCTGCTTCCTCTATTCCGGCCAGGTCTGCGTGTCCGGCACTCGTGCACTGATCCCCGCGCGGCTTCACGACGAGTTTGTTCGCCGCCTCGTCGAGCGCGCCAAAACGATCGTCGTGGGTAGCACTCGCGACTGGGATACCGACATGGGGCCGGTGATCGACGCCAAGCAGCAGGACCGAATCTTGGACTACATCCGTGGCGCCGAAGCCGGGGGAGCGACCGTTGAACTTGGCGGCCACCGCCCTGAGGGAGAACAGTTTGAGCGCGGATTCTGGGTGGCCCCCACCATTCTCTCCAACGTGCGGAACGATATGCCCATCGCTCGCGAAGAGGTGTTCGGCCCGGTTCTGGTCGTCATGAGCTACGACAGCGACGAGGAGGCTATCGCGATCGCCAACGATAGCGACTATGGCCTGTCGGCCAGCATCTGGTCCAACGACAACGAGCGGGCTCTCAGCACTGCGGCCCGTATCCAAAGCGGCAATGTGTGGATCAACAACGCACATCAAATCAATTGCCAAGTACCATTTGGCGGTTACAAGCAGAGTGGGCTGGGGCGCGAGCTCGGCCCGAACGCATTGGACAGCTACACCCAGGTCAAGACGGTGCAACTGGACTTGAACAACGATCCTGACGCCAAACCATTCGGGATCCTGCTCAGCCACAGCGACTGACCAAATTCCTCGTCATCGATTGCCGGACACTCAAACTCAAACGCGACCAAGACGAGTCTCTGAAAATTGGGCACTCCGACGGCGTACAGCGCGCGCAGCCCGTCGGCGAGGCTTGCGAACTCGACACCGGCCTGGAGCTTCGCGCAATCGGCTACTTCGGCCGTCCGATCGACGGCCTGCCGTTCGATCCCCGGTTTGGCATCGTTGAGGTGGGCCCCCTGTAGTGGTCCAGTCGTTGTGGGACTCTGTTGCCCGAGTGTTCGGGCAGGAAGAATCAATCAA
>NZ_NCXO01000090.1 GCF_002104795.1 Mycolicibacillus koreensis | reverse complement strand
CCCCCTGGCACCACACCCACCACTGGACCCCCCTACACCCACCCACCATTAACACCACCGAATCCCACGCGGCGCCCACCACCGTCCCCGACGACTGGCGCTACGAACTGGTATGGCCCACCGACGAATTGGCCACATCAACCGGATCCGGTGCAGCGCAGACCGAGGGCCGTTGGCTGGTGATCGGCGATGCGGCGCTGGGTGACGAGCTCGCCGAGACCCTTCGGTGCCCGGTGACCTGCGCCGAGCCGAGCGCGATCAGCCAAGCGCCTTCGGAGAATCTCGCCGGGGTCACCCGGGTGCTGTACGCGCCTGAGCTCACCGCCGACCGTTTCGACATCGCCGCGCCGTACCGGCTCTTCGGCGAACTCCGGCGCCTGGCAGTCGCGTTGACACAATCCCGCGAGCGCCCGACGCTGACCGTCGTCACCCGTAACGCACAGCCCGTCGTCGATGCTGGGCAGGTCAACCCCGCCCACGCGATCCTATGGGGCCTGGCGCGCACCCTCGCGGTCGAACACCCCGAAATATGGGGCGGCATCATCGATGTCGACGACGCCCTGCCGCCGGAATTGCTGGCCCGCACACTGCGCGAGGAAACAGCAGCCGACAGTCGCGACGACCAGGTGGCCTACCACGGCGGTCGCCGCCATGTGCCACGCCTGCGCCGCGACACCACCGCATCGTCGGAGTCGGCGTCACTGACACCGGGGACCAGTCAGCTGGTCATCGGCGCCACCGGCAGCATCGGGCCCGCCCTGATCGGGCAACTGGCCGCGATGGGCGCCTCCACCGTCGTCGCGGTATCACGCAACCCCGGTGCGCGCCTCGAGGAGATCGCCGAGGAGCTGCCCGGAACCCGGCTGGTGACCGTGGCCGCCGACGCCGCCGACCCGGCGGCCATGGCCGAGCTGTTCGCCCGGTTCGGTGCCGACCTGCCCCCGCTGGACGGGATCTATCTGGCGGCGCTCGGCGGAGGACCCGCACTGCTGGATCAGATGAGCGACGACGACGTGGCCGCGATGTTCCGGCCGAAACTCGACGCGGCGGCGGTGCTGCACAAGCTCAGCCTCAAGACCCCCGTGCGGCGGTTCGTGCTGTTCTCCTCGATCACCGGGATCCTCGGGTCGCGGTGGCTGGGCCACTACACCGCCGCCGGCGCATATCTGGACGCGTTCGCCCAGGCCCGCCACGCCCTCGGGTTGCCGGCCACGGTCATCGACTGGGGGCTGTGGCGCACCGATGAGCAGGAGAACCCCGAGACCACCGATGTCGGGCTGCGGCCGATGGCCCGCGAGGTGGCGATCACCGCCCTTTCCGACCTGCTCGGCACCGGCGCCCCGGTTCGCGCGATCGTCGTCGACGCCGACTGGGCACAACTGGCCGCCCGCTACCGGATCCGCACCGAACTGCCGGTGCTCGACGAGGTGGTGCCCGAGACACCGGCGTTGCCCGCCGAGTCGAGCGACACCGACACGCAGTGGCAGGCGATCCAGCAGCGGCTGCGCGCCGCGGTGGCTCCCGCCCACGACGGTGCGCTGCTCGGTCACCACATCGTCGTGGACACCGCCCCGCCCCTGCACTGGTGGCAGGCCAGCCTGACGCCGGGCACCACACCGTATCCGGGGGTCCACCGTGTCGACGGGGTCGACGTCGTGCCGGTGTCGGTGCTGATCGCCACCGTGTGGCAGGCCGGCGGCGCCTGCGGGGCGAGCGCGCTGCGTGATGTCACGTTCGACTACCCGATCGTCGTCGACCGGCACCGCACCATCCGGGTGGTCGCCGACGCCGCCGACGCCACCGACGCGGATGCCCAGGCCGACGGCGCCGAGACCGCCTCCGGAACCATCACCGTGACCTCCAGTGCCGTCGACACCGGTTCGGCCACCGCGCCCGGCACCGATCATTGGGTCACCCACGCCCGCGCCACGATCAGAGCGGCCCCGTTCGCCGCCGGGGGCACCGCCGCCGCCGAACCCACCCCGGCGACCCCGTACGGCGACGTGTCGATGGCCGAGGTGCAGCGCACGTTCGGCATCGAGGGTCAGCCCTTCGCCTGGTCGGTGGATTCGCTGCGGCGCGGCTCCGGCGTGGTGCACGCCGAGCTCACCGCGCCACAGGGCGCGCCCACCGCACTGCTCGACGCGGCGGTCCACCTCGCCCGCCTGGTGGATAGCGCCGATACGCGGCTGCTGCTGCCGGCCGGCGCCGAGACGGTGTGGCTCGCAGAGAGCGCGCCGGATGCGGCCGTCGCACAGGTGCGCCGGTGCGACGGCGATGAGACGGACCTCATCGTCGACATCGCCGTCACCGGCCACGACCACACCCCGATCATCGACATCCGGGGACTGCGTTTCACCGCGGTCGACGCCGCGGCGCCACCCGAGGACGGCGCAACCGCGCCGGCACGTGACTGGTCGCGCATGGACCCGACCACGATCCGCAGCGAGTTGGAGACGACGCTGCAGGCGATCCTGGCCGGCGAACTCGGAATGCCCGCCGCTGCGGTCAACGTCGAGCAGCCGTTCCCGGAGCTGGGCCTGGACTCGATGATGGCGATGACCATGCTGCGGGAAGCCAAAAAGGCGGTCGGCGTGGACCTGTCGGCAACCATGCTGTGGAACCACCCCACGATCTCGGCGCTGGCCGCCCACCTGGCCGAGACGCTTGCCCCGCCGTCCACAGAGCGCCGCGTCGACCCGCGCCGCGACGGGCGCGACGGCGACACCGGCGACACCGGAGACACCGGCACCGACGACACGGACAGCACGGACAGCACGGACGGCGCCGATGAGACCGCCGGGGGGTTGCTCGACGAACTTTTCGCCAGCGTGGAATCAGGGGGAACACAGTGACGTCAACGACTCCGGTGACGACCTTCGACCGGATCTCGGCCATGACCGGCGCCCAGCGCGACACGCTGAGCGGGCAGTTCGACAAGTCGTCGCGCATCGCCACCGCCGAACCCATCGCCGTGATCGGGGTGGGATGCCGCTTCCCCGGTGGCGGTTTCGGCCCGCAGCGCTACTGGGAGTTCCTCACCGGGCGCGGCGACGCCATCGCCGAGGTGCCGCCGCAGCGCTGGGACGCCGACGCCTACTACGACCCGGACCCCTTCGCCCCGGGCCGCATGGCCTCCAAGTGGGGTGGGTTTCTGCCCGAGGTCACCGCATTCGACGCCGACTACTTCGGGATCTCCCCGCGTGAAGCCCGCGGAATGGACCCGCAACAGCGGGTGCTGCTGGAGGTGGCGGTCGAGGCGTTGGAGAACGCCGGGTTCGCCGCCGCCGAGGTCGCCGAGACACGCACCGCGGTGATGGCCGGCGTGTACTACAACGAATACCAGAGCGCGTCGGCGGCCGTGCCGGAAACCATCGACGCCTACTGCGCCACCGGTAATGCCCACAGCATCACGGTGGGCCGAATCGCCTACCAGCTGGGTCTGCGTGGCCCGGCGGTGGCCGTGGATACAGCGTGTTCGTCCTCGTTGGTGTCGGTCCACCTGGCCTGCCAGAGCCTGCGGCTCCGCGAAGCCGACCTTGCCCTGGCCGGGGGAGTCAACTTGATCCTCAGGCCCGAAACCCAACTGGCGCTGTCCAAATGGGGCATGCTCTCACCGCGGGGAGCCTGCCACGCCTTCGACGCGGGCGCTGATGGGTTCGTCCGCGGCGAAGGCGCCGGCGTCGTGGTGCTCAAACGGTTGACCGACGCCGTTCGTGACGGCGACCGGGTGCTGGCCGTGGTGCGTGGGTCGGCGGTCAACTCCGACGGACGTTCCAATGGCATGACCGCACCGAACGCCCCCGCCCAGCGCGACGTCATCCGTTCGGCGCTGCGAGCAGCCGATGTCGCCGCCTCCTCGGTGAACTTCATCGAAACCCACGGAACCGGAACCGCTCTCGGCGATCCCATCGAATTCGACGCGCTCGCCGCGGTCTACGGCGGCGGCCAGGGACGCTGCGCGCTCGGTGCGGTCAAAACGAACATGGGCCATCTGGAGGCCGCCGCCGGTATCGCCGGGTTCATCAAAGCCGTCCTGGCGGTACAGCACGCCCACCTGCCGGCCAACCTGCACTTCACCGAGTGGAACCCGGCGATCGACGCGTCCTCGACCCGCTTCTACGTCCCCACCGAGACGAGTCGGTGGCCCGACACCGACGGGCCGCGGCGTGCGGCGGTGTCATCGTTCGGGTTGGGCGGCACCAACGCCCACATCGTGATCGAACAGGGGCTCGACCCCCTGGCCAACGGCACCGCCACGACACACACGCGGCCACCGGCGGTCAACACCCTGAGGATCTCGGGCAAGACCGACGAGCGGATCGCCGCCACGGCCGGAATGCTCGCCGAATGGCTTGAAACAGACGGTGCCGGCGTCGACCTCGCCGATGTTGCGCACACCCTGGGCCACCGTGCCCGCTCGGCAGCGGCCGCCGTGGTGTGCGCCCGCGACCACGCCGAGGCCGCCGCCGGGCTCAAAGCACTCGCCGCCGGCACCCCCGCACCGGGAGTGCTTCCCACCGCGGCCCCACCCGCCGGAGACGGTGTGGTTTTTGTGTTTTCTGGTCAGGGTTCGCAGTGGGCTGGGATGGGTCGTCGGTTGTTGGTCGATGAGCC
>NZ_NCXO01000089.1 GCF_002104795.1 Mycolicibacillus koreensis | reverse complement strand
CTCCCACCGAACCGCCCGCCCCGCCCGCCGAGCCCGCCGGGCGCCACTATGCGCCGTCAGCGCCGTCAGCGCCGTCGGCGCCGCCGCCCGCACCCCCGCCGCCGCCGGTCGCCGGCGGTCAGCCGGCGCATGCCCGTCCGGAACCGGAGCCGCGGCGCGAACCGGGGTGGCGGATCGAGGAGCCCGGGCGCGGCGACACCCCGGCGCACCAGATGACGCCGCCGTATGTACCGCCGATGCCGACACGGCCGGAACCGGCCCCCCGCCACCGCGGCACCGAGGAGCCCGTCGAATCGGAGAGCCGTCGCAGCGAAGGCCAGTCGGTGGCCGATCTGCTGGCCCGATTCCAGGTCAGCCCCACCGGCAGCGGGGGCCGGCGGCGCCGCAAAGAGGACTGAGCGCACGCCCGGTTCGGCGGCCGCGCTAAAATCTGCGGTGACCGTCCGGTACCCGCAGCGCGGGACTGGAACGAACCAACAGGACTTGTGAGGGTCGTCTGCGATGATGCAGCTCGACGGTCTGCGCCCGGCGCGGCTCCAAGTGGGTGTCATCTCCGCCGGTCGCGTGGGGACCGCCCTGGGTGCTGCCCTCGAAGGCGCCGATCATGTGGTGGTGGCCACCAGCGCGATCTCCGCGCTGTCGCGCCGCCGCGCCCACTCCCGACTGCCCGACACCCCGGTGCGGCCGGTGCCGGAGGTGGCCGCGGCCGCCGAACTGCTGGTGCTGGCCGTGCCCGACAGCGAGTTGGCCGCGCTGGTCGCCGGTCTGGCGGCCACCGCCGCGGTGCGTCCCGGCACGATCGTGGCCCACACCTCCGGGGCGCACGGCGTGGCGGTGCTGGAGCCGCTGACCGCCCAGGGCGCCACCCCGCTGGCCATCCACCCGGCGATGACGTTCACCGGGGCCGATGAGGACCTCGCCCGCCTGCCCGGCACCTGTTTCGGGATCACCGCCGCCGACGAGATCGGCTACGCGATCGCCCAGGCGCTGGTGCTCGAGATCGGCGGGGAGCCACTGCGGGTCCCCGAAGACGCCCGCACCCTGTACCACGCCGCGCTGGCACACGCCGGAAACCACCTGGTCACCGTCGTCGCCGACGCGGTGGCGATGCTGCGCAGCGCGCTGGCCGGCGCCGAACTGCTGGGCCAGCCCCTCGTCGAGGACGCTCCCGGCGGGCTCGCCGAACGGGTCGTCGGCCCCCTGGCGCGCGCCGCGCTGGAGAACACCCTGCAACGCGGCCAGGCCGCGCTGACCGGGCCGATCGCCCGCGGGGACGCCGCCGCGGTGGCCGCCCACCGCGCCGCGATCGGCGCCGTCGACGGCGCGCTGGCCGAGGCCTACCGGAGTGCCGCGCTGCGCACCGCGCAGCGCGCCCACGCCGACGACGCGATGGTGAAGGTGCTCGCCCCGTGATCGCGGCGGCCACACCGGCCTTCGCCGCCGGTGAGCTCAACGTCTACACCGAGCCGAACGAGATCGCCGCGGTCTGCCGGGCGCTGCGGGCCACCGGCCGCCGCGTGATGCTGGTGCCCACCATGGGCGCCCTGCACGACGGGCATCTCGCCCTGGTGCGCGCCGCCGCCCGGGTTCCCGGTGCGGTGGTCGTGGTGTCGATCTTCGTCAACCCGCTGCAGTTCGGGACCGGTGAGGACCTCGACGGGTATCCGCGCACCCTCGAACACGACCTGGCGGTGCTGCGCGGCGCCGGGGTCCACGCCGCGTTCACCCCGACCGCCGCCACGATGTACCCGCACGGGCCGCGCACCACCGTGCACCCCGGCGAGCTGGGGGCGCAACTGGAGGGGGCGGCCCGCCCCGGGCATTTCGCCGGGATGCTGACCGTGGTCCTCAAGCTGCTGCAGATCGTCGGTCCCGACCGGGTGTTCTTCGGGGAGAAGGACTATCAGCAACTCGTGCTGGTGCGTCAGATGGTCACCGACCTCAACATCGCCACCGAGGTGGTCGGGGTGCCGATCGTGCGGGAGCCCGACGGGCTGGCGATGTCGTCGCGCAACCGCTACCTCGACGCCGAACAGCGCGAGCTGGCGGTGACGCTGTCGGCGGCGCTGGCGGCCGGACGGGCCGCCTCCGGTGGCGGTGCCGCCGCCGTCGAGACCGCCGCCGCCGAGGTCCTGGCCGCCCGCCCCGCCGTCGATGTCGACTACCTGGTGGTCCGCGACCGGATGCTGGGCCCACCGCCGCGGCAAGGCCCGGCGCGGCTTGTGGTGGCCGCCCGGCTGGGCACCACCCGACTGTTGGACAACATTGCCGTCGAACTCGGCGGCGGATCTGTCGAGTAACCGCAGAATCGTTGGAGGACACCATGTTACGCACAATGTTGAAATCGAAGATCCACCGTGCCACCGTCACCCAGGCCGACCTGCACTACGTCGGGTCGGTGACGATCGACGCCGACCTCATGGACGCCGCCGATCTGCTGGAGGGCGAGCAGGTGACGATCGTCGACATCGACAACGGCGCGCGCCTGGTCACCTACGCCATCACCGGGGAGCGGGGCAGCGGGGTGATCGGCATCAACGGTGCCGCCGCGCATCTGGTGCACCCGGGGGACCTGGTCATCCTGATCGCCTACGCCACCATGGACGACGCCGAGGCCCGCAGCTACCGGCCCCGGGTGGTGTTCGTCGACGCGACGAACACCCCGGCCGACCTCGGTGCGGACCCGGCGTTCGTGCCCGAGTTGGATCTGCCGGAGGCCGCCGAGCTGCTCTCCCCGCGGATGAGCACCCACTAGCCATGCTGCTGGCGATCGACGTCCGCAACACCCACACCGTGGTGGGCCTGGTGACCGGCGGCGGCGACCACGCCCGGGTGGTGCAGCGGTGGCGCATCCGCACCGAGGCCGAGATCACCGCCGACGAGCTGGCGTTGACCATCGACGGGCTCATCGGTGACGACGGGGAGCGGCTCACCGGCGCGGCGGCGCTGTCGACGGTGCCGTCGGTGCTGCACGAGGTTCGGATCATGCTCGACCAGTACTGGCCGTCGGTGCCGCAGGTTCTCATCGAGCCCGGGGTGCGCACCGGTATCCCGCTGCTGGTGGACAATCCCAAGGAGGTCGGCGCCGACCGGATCGTCAACTGCCTGGCCGCCTATCGCCGCTTCGGCACCGCGGCGATCGTCATCGACTTCGGCTCGGCGATCTGCGTCGACGCCGTCTCGGCCAAAGGCGAGTTCCTCGGCGGCGTGATCGCCCCGGGGGTGCAGGTGTCCTCCGATGCTGCGGCCGCGCGCTCGGCGGGGCTGCGCCGGGTCGAGTTGACCCGTCCCCGCTCGGTGATCGGCAAGAACACCGTCGAGTGCATGCAGTCCGGCGCGGTGTTCGGGTTCGCCGGGCTGGTCGACGGCCTGGTGAGCCGAATCCGCACCGACATCGACGGGTTCGCCGGCACCGACGTGGCGGTGGTGGCCACCGGGCACACCGCGCCGCTGCTGCTGCCGGAGTTGCACACCGTCGACCACTGCGAGCCCGACCTGACGTTGCACGGGCTGCACCTGGTGTTCGACCGCAACCGTGACGGTCAGCGCCGCGGGCTCAAAACCGCCCCCTGACGCGACCCTGAGGCGGCTCACCCCCGGACGGCCCGCACCCACTGGACGGTGCCGCTGGTGGTCACCCGCACGCCGGTGAACCCGAGACTCTCGGCGGTGTCGCCGAGCTCATCCTCGGTGAAACCGTGCGCCCCGAACGCCGGCAGCAGCCGCCACAGCCGCACCGAGTGGCCCGCGGTGGGAACCATCACCGCGGCCCGCCCGCCCGGGCGCAACACCCGGTGCATCTCGGCGAGGGCGGCCGCCGGGTCCGGCACCAGCTGCATCGCCGCGATCGAGACGACCGCATCGACGGTGGCCTCCCGCAGCGGCAGCCGCTGGGCGTCGGCGCGCAGGTACGCCGTCTGGGCCCCACCGGTGGCCGCGGCGGCGCGCGCCAGCATCGGCGCGGACACGTCGACCCCGAGCGCCAGCCCGTCCGGCCAGACCGCGCGGCCCAGCGCCGGGGTGATCGACCCGGGACCGCAGCCGACGTCGAGCACCACCTGGCCGGGCTGCAGAGCCAGCCACGCGCTGGGCTGCTGCCACGACGCGAGCAGCCGGCGTGCGGTCGCCTGGGCCACGTCGTAGAACGCCGATCCGACCGTGGAGGCCCACACCGACTGAATCGGCCCAGAATTGCGGTCCGGGGCCGACCGGTCGTCGGCGCCGGCCGTCTGCAGGGTGGGGCTGAGCAGATCCAGATAGCCGTCGGTGAGCACCGGGTGGGCCGGCGGATCGGTGAGCAGACCCAGGGTGCGGCGCAGGGCGGGGGGCAGCGCGCCCGGCGCCGAACGCGATGACGACGATGACGGTGGTGCCACGGTGTGCCCTCCCTGCGGTCGAACCCCGGTCGGCGGGGCTTGTCCGCAGGTTACGCGTACCCCGGCGAGCGGGCACCGGTGTGCCGGAACGTGCTGAGTAAGCTGGCGGGCCGTGACCTCCCCCCCCCCCCAGCGGCTCCCCCCCGCCCTCCTGTCCGCGCCGGCTTTCACCCCGCCGGCGCTGACCCTGGCGATTGGTGGTCTCGGTGGCCTGGTCGGGCTGGCCGGGATGGCCGGGATCACCAC
>NZ_NCXO01000008.1 GCF_002104795.1 Mycolicibacillus koreensis | reverse complement strand
GCCGCCGCCGAAGTTCACACCGCCGACCTCGCCGGAGGCCACCGCGGTGCCGTCGGGCAGCGTGATCGCGGTGTGGTGGTCGTTCCATCCGATCACCAGTGCGTTCGGCGCAGTGCCGGGGATGAAGCCGCGTGAGGCGAGCTGCGCGCCTTCGGTGGCGGTGGAGAAGCGTCCCGAGAAGGCGTCGCGGCCGGTGGCGATGTTGGCCACCCACGCCGCAAGCCCCGAGCAGTCGGTTCCGGCGGCGCTGTTGCCGCCCAAGACGTACGGCGTGCCCTCCACGCGGGAGAGCAGCGCCATGATGATGGCTACCGTTTCTGGGCTCATGCGCGCCAGATAACCCAGCCATGGTTAACGGCGCGGTGTTGGGCGCGGCGACACGCCGAAACATATAGTCTCGATCGCGGAGACAATACAGCTGTGTCCGCGCACAGTCGCGCCGCGGCCTGTGATAGAGACGACCGCCCCGTAGATTTGTACGTTATAGAGACAGACCGACACCAGGAGGCAAGGACATATGTCCAGGTATCCGCAACGCACCTACGAGATCACCGATGAGACGGTGGGTGAGGTTCTCAACTCCGCACGCCTCGGCGTGAGCCTGTCGGTGCGCGACGTGGCCAAGATCGCCGACATCGACTACCGCGTGCTCAGCCGCATCGAGCGCGGCGACCGGCCGTGCCGCGTCGCGGAGATGGTCGAGCTGGCCAGGGCGTACGACATCAAGCCCGAGGTGATGCTCCTGGCGATCTGCGGGCAGAAGAAGGCCAAGGCCGAAGTGAAGCGCAAACGGATGCTCAAAGGGACGTGACAATCGCGCCGACCGGCGGCGAAGTCCGCGACGAAGACGCTCTGACCTGGCCGATCCCCGACCTCGACGAGCGCCTTGAGCCCGGCGGCGTGGTTCCGGCCGGAGAGTGCCCCAGTTGCGGTGCGCTGGCGTACGTTGTCTAGCGAGTGCACAGGAAAGGGACACAGCCATGGCGAATGTTCGGCAGATCGACGACGAGCACGGCTACGGCCGCCGCGTGACGGCCTGGGACTGTGACCGCTGCGGCACCGAGGTTGCGCACTACCCCGGAATGGGCGACGTGGACTGCCCGGACTGCGGGGCCTGCTACAACGCGTCCGGCCAGCGGCTGCGCGACGACTGGCGTGACAACCCGTCGAACTACGACGACGACATCTCCGACCTCGACGGCTACGAGATGCAGCACGCAGGCGATTGAGCGGAACAGGAGACGGTGCGATGCCCAGCGACCGCGGCGGCAGCAGCTACTTCAACGAAGAAGGCGAACCGCTGATGACCCACGCGCAGATGCTCACCGAGCAGGCCCTCGACGAGCAGTCGGCATTCGAGTCCCGGTTCGACCGCCACTACGACGACGACGACCGCTACGACGACTGACCGTTACTGCGCGGCCTTCTCCAGCGCCTCCTGGGCGCTTCCGGCATCGACGTGGTCAGCGAATGGCTGGTAGCCGTGATAGCCCAAGTCGCCGCCGACCTGGTGCTTGCCCTCGATCGCGCCGAACAGCATCAGCTCGCCTCCGCTGTAGGCCCCGACGACCGTCCACACCGCCATCGCTGTTCCCTTCCACTGTCGTTGTCCGCTGCAACGTAACCGCGAAGACGCACCGCGCAGCCGTGCGGCGCGGTGGCGGTAACACCCCCGCGTGAGCGGGGAGGAGGCGCGGTCGGGGAACCAGCTCGCGGCCTGGCCCGGAACACCCCCGCTTGCGCGGGGAGGAGATGTGGGGGCAACTATCAGGAACAGCCCGCCCCTGGAACACCCCCGCTTGCGCGGGGAGGAGGGCGATGCGGCCGGGGATCGCGCTGGAGTAGACAGGAACACCCCCGCTTGGGCGGGGAGGAGACTTCTTGACCTGCACCGTTACCCGTGACAACGCTCGTTTTCATTCAGTTGTGATCGTGCTGACCCCCACCGTAGCTGCGTAACCCGTCACCGCGGCCGTGGCCGCCGCGACACGCCGAGACGCATCTCGCGTCCGCGCCGCGCGGCCGCTGCCCCGGCGCGGCTTCGTATCCTGCCCACCATGTCCCTCGACCACGACACCCGAGTCCGCATCCGCGATTTGTGCGAGGAGACCGCCGATACGCTCAGCCGTCTGGCTCCCGAAGCTCACGGGATGCGGGTGGAGCTGTGGTGCTCGTCGAACGATCCGGGCTGGAAGGCAAAAATCTACGACGATTCCTGACCTGCTGAGACGGTGAGCCTTTCCGGAGGCCGACACGGCGACACACCTGGCCCGACTAGCTCGGTGATCTAAATATGTGGCATTTCGCCGAAAAGCGACCTATGATCTAAATATGAATCAACCAGTCTGGTCGTGGCTTCCCGGCCCCGCTTCGTTGGGTGCGGCCGTTCGTGACGCTCGCAAGCGCCGCGGCCTGCAGCAGGGTGACCTCGCCGAGCGCTGCGGGGTGGCGCGCATGACCATCTCGCGGATGGAGCGTGGAGAGGCCGTGGCCATGGACACCGCGCTGCGGGCGCTGTCCGAGGTCGGCATGTCGCTGGTCGCGGTGCCGATGAACGCGCGAGTCACGGTGACCGATGGCTAGCTGCGGGTACTGGCGGCACCACCCGCAGCACTGATCACTCCCCCCCCGCCCCCTCCCCTTCCCGGCGCTGATGCGGGCCGCCTACCCGCGGCGCGCGGCATCCAGCCGGGACGTGACAGAAACCCGCCTGTCCATCGTCATCCCCGCGACAGTAGCGTGCATCGAACACACTCGCTCGCATCCCGCATCCGCTGCTGCGACGTGCATGTTCGCGCCGCAGTCGCCAGGTGTCCACCCTCCGTGTTATTCTCTGTTTTAGAGACAGCAACCGCCCCGAGGGAGGGTCCAGACAGATGCCGATTCCGTTCTCGCCCAGCGCCGAACAGGCCATCATCATCGACGCCTTCCTCGACGGCCACGACATCGCCGTGCAGGCTGGAGCCGGAACCGGGAAGTCGACGACCCTTGCCTTCATCGCCCAATCGCAGCTGCAGCACCGCCCCGGTGCATCCGCGCGATACATGACGTTCAACAAGCGCAATGCCGTCGAGGTGGACGCGATGTTCGCCGAGTACGGCCTGACCAACGCCAAGGCGTCCACCGCGCACTCGCTGGCCTACCGCGGCTGCCTGGCCGACCCGTCGCTAAAGCACATGGTCACCAACATGAAGCGCGCACCCATGCAGCTCAAGGCCGAGATGGCGCTGCTGGGCATCGCCGAGGACTCACTGTGCCTGCACGCGAAAGTCGACTACGACGCCGAGACCAAGACCTACAACGACGTGTGCCTGCCGTCGCGGCCGCTGCCCTTCCCCGCCCAGCGTCGCTACCTGACGCTGGCCCGCGACACCGTGACCCGGTTCTGCCAGTCCGCCGACGCGCAAGTCACCGCCCGCCACGTGCCCTACCTGGGCGAACTGGAGCCCAAGCTGCGGCCGCTGGTTCGTGATCACCTCATCGAGACCGCGCAACGGATGTGGGATGAGCTGGCCAGCCCGACCGGGCGGCTGAAAACCGGGCACGCCCACTACCTCAAGGCTTGGGCACTGAGCCGCCCGCAGGTCGGCAGCCCCGGCGACGTGATCCTCTACGACGAGGCCCAGGACGCCTCCCCCGTGCTGGCCGACGTGGTGCTGTCCCAGCGTGGACGGGTGCAACTGGTGCTGGTCGGTGACGAGTACCAGTCCCTCTACGGCTTCACCGGCGCGGTGGACGCCATGCAGGGCTTCCAGAAGGAGCCCGGCGTGATCACCCTGCCGCTCACCGAGTGCCGCCGCTTCGGGCCGTCGATCGCCGAGGTCGCCAACCAGGTGCTCGACCGCCTCGATCCCGATCACGAAAGCCCGATGCGGCTGCGCGGCATCGGCCCCGAGCACGGCCGCGTACTCACCGCGTTCGGCCGCGCCGAGACCTCGACGGTCGACGCGGTGGTGTGCGCGACCAACGGGCAGGTGATCGCAGCGATCATCGACCAGGACGCCGGGGGCCGCACCGTGCACTCCACCCTCGACATCGGCGAGCTGGTGTCGCTGGCCAACGACGTGGCGTTGGTGGAGCGCGGTTGCGCCTCCGAGGCCAAGGAGCCGTCGCTGCGGCGGTTCACCGACCTGGACACCTGGCAGCAGTGGCTCTCAGAGCCCGAGGCCGCCGACGCGATGCTGCACAGCCAGGTGCAGATCGTGCACCGCTACGGCCGCGATGAGCTGCGCGCGGTGGCTGACCGTGTGGTGTCCGACCCCGATGACGCCGATGTCACGGTGAGCACCATCCACAAGGCCAAGGGCGGAACCTGGAACCGGGTGCAGGTGGCGATGGGCGAGCAGCTGATCTCCGATGAGGACACCGCCAAGCTGCGGATGCTCTACGTGGCCGCCACCCGCGCCCGCGAACTGGTGCTGGTCCCGCCGAACCTGCTGGAGACGGTGCGCACCGAGGAACCGGCCGCTGCCTGATGGCCCACCTGCCGACAGCCACGGTGAGCGCGCTGCGGGTGAGAGCGACGCTGATTTCCCGTTACGGTTTCTGCCATGTCGCAGGTGGTGCGTATCCGTCGGGTCTCGTTTCGCGGAACACCTGTGTTTCTCGGTGAGCGCCACGGTCAGCCGATCTTCTCCGGCAGCGTGGAGTTCACCTGGTGACCGCACCTCTCAACCTGGTCGTCATCTACGCCAGCGACATCGAAGCATCGCGCCGCTTCTACACCGCGTGCGGCCTCGCTTTCGTCCGCGAGCGCCACGGCCGGGGGCCGGTCCACCACGCCGCTGAGCTGCCCGGCGGCACGGTGCTGGAGCTGTACCCACGCCGCGGTGGCCCGCCTACGCGCACGCGGCTGGGGCTGGCGGTCGCCGACATCGACCGAGTGCTGCGGTCACTGGCCGCGGCCGGGTGTGACGCGGGTACCGCGGCCGGTGACGGCGGCGGCTTCACGGTGCGCGATCCCGACGGCAACGCGGTTGAACTCGTCGAGCCGCGGGATCAGTAGTTGCGCTTGGAGATGGTGTCGTCCGGCGCGACCTGCCACCCGGACGGGTGGATCAGGTAGCGCACGGTGCCCGGACCGCCGAAGCACCACTTCGTGCTCAGTGCGCTTTCGGCGGTGTCGCCGTCCTCCAGCACCAGCACGGTCTCGCGGTACCGGTCGCCGAGATCGGTGGCGCGGTCCATGATGTCGTCGTGGGTGTAGTGCATCGGTCGGCTCTCCTCGGTGGTGTTGGGCTCACTGGCGAGTATCCCTCGTCGGCCTGTGCGGGTGGAGCAGATCAGCCACCCAGCTTCGCCAGGATGTCGCGGGCGACGCGGATCAGCTCGTCGCGGCGGCCGAAGATGACCACATTCGGCTCGTCGGGGCCGATGCCGACGATGGTGTGGCCGCCGGAGGGGTCGACCCCGCACCGCTCGGCGTCGTCGCGGTAGTCGGACTCGCCGGGGGTCAGCCACCCGTTGCTGTCGACGTGCCCGTCGAGGTCGCCGCGGTTGGTGGCGAATCCCAGGTACTCCACTGCGCCGAGGACCAACTGGCCGTCGGTCTCCAGGTATGCGCCGGGAAGATCGTCTTCGCCGAGTTCGGGGGCGCTGAATCTGCCGCGGCCGAGTAGCTCGCTGGTGGGGCGGGTCCAGTAGTCGTCGATGTTCACCATGGCGGTGATCGTGGTCGTCGGCACCGCTCGCGGCCGCACGCGGCGCGCCCTCGACGGCCGCCGGAACCCGGCCCGAATACGGTTGTCCGAACAGGCGTGTATCGTCTCTATATTGTAGACTGATCGGGAAGGAGGATCGGCCATGGCCAAGCAGACGAAGCTGCCGCGCTACGTCACCGGCGGCGCGTCGCCGATCCGCGTGGCGCGTTCCCAGGAACTGCGCCGCAGCGGGGCTGCGGGCCTGCACGCCTCCCGCGCCGACCGCCGTGCCCGCGACCGTGCCTCGGCACGCCGCCGCGCGGTGCGCCGCGACATCGCAGCCGGGTGACCGGCGGATAGCGGAGATGGGAGAAACGATGAGCGGCAAGAGCATCGACGACGCCGTCGAGGTAGTCGTCGAGGTGGTTTACGCCGCGCTGGCCGGATGTTTCGGCGACTTCAACACCGATCACGCCCGTAGGGCCGTCGACGCTCTCACCGCCGCGGGATACGCGGTGGTGAAGCTGCCGGAGCCTGCCGACGAGGAGCCCTTCGACGAAGGCGAGGGCTACGGGACGAAATCGTTCCACTGGGGCAAAGGGTCGACGGTGCTGGCCACGTTCCCGAAGGGGCGAGTCTGGGACGAGGACGCCGACCTCGACCCCGAGCAGGCGCATGGTCTGGCCGCGGCGCTGCTCGCCGCCGAGATCGCCACCAAGACGGAGGTTTCCCATGCGTGAGCCCAGCAGCGAGCTGATCAGCGATCTCGCCAACGCCCTGGCGCAGTTCCGTCAACCCGTCACCGCCATCGACGCGCTCAACGGTGAGTACACGGTGCGTGCGCACGAGCTGCTGGGTGCCCTAACCGCCGCGGGCTACTCCGTGGTGAAGTTGCCCGAACCGTGCTACGAGGGCGACGGTCAAATCTATTTCGACGACGGTGAGATTCGGGTGGACACCACCGGTTACGGCAACGAGTGGCCGCGCCTGTACGTGGACGGAAAGCCTGCTGATACCGCTCTGATGCGCCTCCAGGCGGCAGAGATGCTGGCGGCCGCGAACGAGGCCGACGCCGCCTACGCGGCCGCCGACCGGTGAAAGTCGATGGGACGACTATGAATCTGTATTCGCGCGTCACCGGCCAGGGCACCGCCATGGCGGACGCCACGCTGTGCGACGCATGTCTCGGCGACATCCCGGCCAGGATGGCTGCCGACGCCGCTGCCGATGCTGCTGACGATGCCCGCGGTGCCAGCCGCGTATGGGTGCTGAGCACCGGAAACGACCAGCTCTCCTGCGTCGAGTGCGGCTGGGGGCCGCGGTAGGCGCCGCTCCCCGCCACGCGAATCTAGGCCGCGCCGCGGGCTTTGAGCTGCCACTTCGATCCATACACTGCGGTCTTGACGTGGAAGAAGGGGTGCCATGGCAGTCGATGGTGTGATCGAGATCAGGGACCGTGAATCGTTCCCGCAGAAGACCAAGGCGATCAAGGATGCGGCCGCGGAGCTGCGTGCCGCCCGAGACGAGTTGGGCACCATCGTCGACACAGCCCGCAAAGAGGCCGGATCGTTCACCGTCGACGGCCAGCCCGCCCCGGTGTACAGCCCCGTTCTCGACGGGTTGAAGAAGTGGCTCGACGCCACAAGCGCAGTGGTCAATTCAGTCGCCGATAGTGCTGACGCGTGCGCCGATACCGCCCATGACAAGTTCGTCGGAATCACCGAGACCGACGACGAGGGCGCGGACAAGATCAAGAAACTCTAGGGAGGACGTGACAGACATGTCTGGCGACAACGACGGCGACATCGAGATCAAGTCGAAATCCGGGTTCCGGGCCACGCTCAGCCAACTCGGCCAGGTGCACGAGCAGATTCCGGTCAAGAAGGCCGATTCGGAGGGCGTGCGCAGCGCAGCGGAGTCCGCGGCGAGCAACGGGGAGGCGGGCGCTCCCATCTTCACCGCGGTGCTCGCCGCTCTCGGTGAAGCGCTGAAAGGTCTCGGCGATCACATCGACGCCGCAGACTCCTCGGTCGGATCGGCACTGACCGATCTGACCTCACTGGTCGACGGCATGGAGGCCATCGACGACGACGGTGCGGCCAAGGTGCGGGAGTCCTGATGACCGGACCCGGATACTCGATCAGTACCGACAACGCGGTCGTCCAGGGCGGGTCCGATGCGGCGCGCTCCGAGCACGACGCGACGCGGGCGCGTCCCGGCATGGGACCGGGCAATGTCGACCCGCGGGTGTCGGCGGCCACCGACGACACGAACAAAGAGGCCGAGAAGCTGCGCCGCAAGGCCGGTGAGGGAATCGACAAGACCAAGGCCGATTCGCGGGGCAAGACCGACATCGACAACAAGGGCGCGGCCAACGTCAGCAAAGGGGCCAACCCCGCGGTCAGTGCGCTCGGCAAGGCCGGGCAGAGCCTGCTGGGGTCGCTGTCCAACATCGGCGGCGGAAGCGGAGGCGGTGGCACCCCGCAGATGCCGCAGATGCCCCAGATGCCGGGCGGGCTGCCGTCGATGATGGACCCGGCCAACTTCAAGTCGATGATCGACGGCACCGGCGACGGAAACAGCACCGGCGGGCTCAACATCGGCGGGCGCGGCAACACCGGCGTGGGTGGCCCCGGCAGCGTCGGCAGCACCGAGTTCGAGAAGACGCTGCTCGACCGCGCGCGGGAAGTCGTCGCCGCCGACATTCCGTACTCGTGGGGATCGGGAGACTTGAACGGGCCGACGTGCTCGGGAACCCGTGACGGCGGGGCCGCCGACGCGGCCGGTGACTATGCCAAGACCGGGTTCGACTGCTCCGGGCTGTCGCGCTACCTGATCTACCAGGCGTCGGGCATCGAGATTCCGCGGCTGAGCCAGGACCAGTACGCCAGCGGCATGGAGGTCTCCCCCTCCGACGCCCGGATCGGCGACCTGGTCTTCCCCGACTACTCGTTCAACGGCGGCGGCCCCGGACACGTGCAGGTGTACGTCGGCGACGGCAAGGTGGTGGAGGCCCAGCAGTCCGGAACCTCGGTGATGTTCTCCGACTGCCCGTCGGGGCGTTTCGTGCGCTACATCAACTCCTGACCCGCGCCGCGGGCGGTGCAACCGCCGCCGCTGGCCGATGATGGCCACCTAGTAGAGCCCAGTTCGAGGAGGGGAATCGTGACGGCTCCAGACATGCCTCCGGTGGTCACGCCGCATTCGCACGAGATCATGGGCGAAGACGGATGGCCGAAATTCTCCGAGACCGGAAACGTGCAGCTAACTCTGCAGCAATTCGAGGCCGCCGCGGCGTCGGTCGGCACCGAGAACGTGTCCATGACCATGTTCGCGCTCATCGAGGCCAACGCGACCGGACAGACTCCCGAGCGGCTGCTCGAAGACTTCACCGAGGATCAGCGCAAGGCGTTCGACCATGCTCTCGCGCAGCTCAACCAGGGCCAGTGCGCGTCGGTGGCCGCCCAAGACATCCTCAACACCAAGGTTCAGATCAACGGTGTCGTGATGGACCTGGAGGCCGCGGTGGAGCAGCTGATCGCCGAATACGGTGCAACCGGGCCGATGTCGCCGCGCTCGCAGCAGGAGTTCCAGCAGCGCTACCAGGATCTGATGGATCAGGCCAAAAGCAAGGTGGCCAGCCTCATGGCCAACCACCGCGACACCCAGGACGCGCTGGCCGCCAACATCCAGAAGGGCTCCACCCCAGAGGTTCCGGCCACGATGAACCCCGGCGACGGGGCCGCGCAGGTTCCCGGTATGCCCCCGGACGCACTCGGTGCCCTGGTGCAGCCGATCGCGGGCATCATGTCCAAACCACCCAACCTGCCGATGCCGAAGCTGGACCAGGCCGCGCAACCGGCGATCCAGGCCGCCCAGCAGGGACTCGGCGAGCTGATGAAGTCCGCGGGCAAGGGCGGCGGTGTCGCGGTGTCCAAAGACGCCCTGTCGAAGCTGGTGAGCAACACCGCCAACGCCAACCAGAAAGCCACCCTGTCGGCACCGAGCCCCGCGCAGGAGCGCACCGCCGAAACCGCGGCCAGCGGCCCCGGCAGCACCCGCGGGCTGCGTTCCCCGCTGTCGTCTTCGGCCCCGGACAACCAGCGCCATGACCCGGTGGTGTCGGCGGACACCGAGGAGCCCACCGAGGAGGTCACCGCGACCACGCCGACCGGCCCGGCCGACACCGACGGCCCGGACAGCTCGCAGCCCGCGGTCACGTTGTCCTCCGGCGGTACCGACGACGGCCCGTCCGCGTTGTCCGAACCCGGTGCCCGCACTCACCTGTCGGCGGGTGAGGCCACCAGCGGGGCGTCCACACTGTCGCACTCCCCGTCGTCATCGGCGGCGCAGTCCCCCGCTGCGGCCGGTGCGGGCATGGGCGGTGGGATGCCGATGATGGCCCCGATGATGGGCGGCGCGGCGGGCGCGGCCAGGGCCGCCGACGGCTCCTCGGGGTCGAAGACTGCGGCAGGAAGCTCCTCCGCACACCCGCCGCGGGCGTATGACCCGCGCGACCCGCACAAGGCGTCATCGGAACTCACTGACTTCGGGTCCGACCTCAAAGGACTCGACCACGCCACCGACAAGCAGCTCATCGCCGCGTCGGTGCTGGCGGGACTGGTGCGCGCACACCGCCGTGCGGGCGTGATCACCGAGATCGCCGTGGGCGTCAACGACACCGGTGCGGTGTTCGTCACCAGCGACGGCCTCGGGTTCTTGCCGCCGAAGGTGCGTGTGGCCTCCCACGTGCGCCCGCTGGTGATGTCGGTCCCCGACGCGTTCATCGCGCACTGGCTGGGATGTGGCCAGCCGTGGCGTCCGCTTCTGGAGGCGGTCGGGCAGCGCTACGTCGACGGGTTCGACGCGATCGTCACGACCGATCCCACCGCGGAGTCGCGTGGCGTGCTTGCGCTGGACAGCCAGCAGATCGACGCGGTGAACATCTCCGCCGGGACCGAGGACCGCGGGCAGGTCGACGCCGTCGACGCCGCCGATGTCGATGATGTGGTGGCGTACCTGGACGCGATGTGGGGGCCTGCCGACGCCGCGGCCGATGAGTTGTTCGAGCGTGTGGAGGCCGCCCGCTGGGATGACGGCGGCGACAGTGACGTTCAGCGTTACCGCCAGGCGTGGGCCGATTATCTGATCGCCGCGGCTCGTGCCGACATCGACGCCGCAAATCACGACGATGCGCGTTACGTGCTGCGGTGCGCGTTGCGTGTCCCGACCCTGTGAGGAGTGCCGATGACTGAGGTGCGCGTGTTCACGATCGGTGGTGTCCCGCTGGTGGAGCTGCGCGGTGCTGTGGACGAGAAAACCGGCGCTGACCTGGCCGCGAAGGTGATGGCTGCGATCAACCACGCCCATGACGGCACCACCAAGGCCCCGCTGAGTTTGCCGTCCCCGAGACTGCTGCGCGGCGGGTGAGCGCACAGCGGGGTGCGGTCCGACGACGTGCCACGTCCCGCATCCCGTGCGATAATCGCAGGTAAACCGGAAGATTCGGTACCCAGACTGATAGGAGAAGCCGATGTCCATCGTTGGAGTTGACGGATTCGGGACGGTGATCGGCCAGGTGGCCGGGCTGGTCTCGGAGACCACCGGGTTCGCTGCCGCGTCGAGCGCGGCCACCGCGGCGGCCGCCGCGGTCACCCCGCCGGGCAACGACGCCGACTCGGTCAGCGCGGTCGCCCAGCACAACGTCACCGTGGCGCAGTTCGTCGCGATGATGGGGCTGGGAATCGAGCAGCTGGGTGAGCGCGCCGGGGAGACCTCGGTCAACAGCGCCACTTTCGAGGCCCTGCAGGACATCGGATCGGCGGCTGTCGCCGCGATCTGATCGCACCGCATCTCGACGAAAACGCCGCTCGCCACTGCGCGGGCGGCGTTTTCGTTGTCCGCGCCGCGCGTCCGGCGGCCGCGGTCTGCGCCGTAACCTGCGACGCAGCAGGAGACGGTGGCCGTTTCCGCTACCGATCGTGAGGAGTTGTCGTGCGTCAGATGTGGGAGCTGCCGGGTCCGACCCTGCTGCAGCGTGCCGGGAAAGCCGCGGTGGCCATTGCGCTGGTGTGGGCGCTGGCGGCGGTGCCGCTGACCGTGTGGCTGGCCACCCGCGAGCGTCCACTTCCGCCCGCGCCGCCGACGCGGCCGCTGTCGGCCATGGAAGCCGCCGCCGTGCGCGCCAGCGCACAGTCGCTGGCCACCGATCCGGTCAAGGTCGAGTCGACGGTCACGACCGCCAACGCACAGCTGCAGGTCAGCCAGGTCGTCGACGTGTCGCGGGCGGTGTCCTACGGCGATGTCACGTCCCAGTCGCATCACGGCGATCTGATCGTGGTCAGCGGGCACACCCTGCTGCGCGGCTCGCCGCAGTTCTGGGCCAGCGTGGGCATCCCGACCTCCGAGCCCGGCTGGATCGACGTCGACGATCGCCTGGGCGTGATCCCGTTCCCGATGCTGGAGGCGGTATCCCAGCTCGATCCGACCGACGAGACCTACGTCGATCACGCCGAGGCGGGTGCGGAGACCGTGACGTTCCACAGCGGTGATCTGGCCGCGGTGTTCACCGAGGCCGGAATCGCCGAGATGACGGTCGGCGACCGAGAGGGCAAGCTGTCACCAGCACCCGGCGACGCCACCTCGTCGCTCAACGCGGCGGCGAACACGACCGTGCCCACCACGAAACTGATCGGAGCCTCCGGCGCGTTGACCGTATCGGTGGCCCCACCCGCTCCCCCGGCACCGGAGAGCGGCAACTAGAACGAGAGGTACCCATGCCCATGCACCCGTGGGGCGCATCGCGCCCGGAGATGAACTCAGGAGTCATCGAGACCGGTTCCACCTCGGCGACGTGGATGGCGGCCTCGGCGGCGTGGATGGGCCTGTCGGACGTCGCGATGGTCACGATGGGCATCGTGGGCGCGCAGATGTTCGCGTCCACTACCACGATCTCCGGCATCAGGTCGCTGACCCATGAAGCAGCCACGCCGCCGTTTCTGGCGTGGCTGGCGACGATGGCCGGGATCGCCGCCAAGCAGGCCGCGGTCACCGAGATCGTGGCCGGAAGCTACGGCATGACGCGCAGCTCGATGATTCCGTCGGTGCAGTCGATCACCAACCGCGTCAACGAGCGTGCCGCCGAAGCCACCAACTTCTTCGGCCAGAACACCCCGCTGATCGCCGAGTTGAACACTGAATACGCCGAGTACACCGCGCAGAACGCCGCGTTGGGCACCACCTACGGGGAGGTGATCACCGCGGCCACGCTGCCCACACCGATCCCTCCTCCGCCTCCGCTGGGCAGCCTCGCCACAACCGCCGGTGACGCGGCCAGTTCACTGGGCGATGCCGCGTCGCAGATCGGCCAGGCCGCCCCGCAGGCGATGTCGCAGGCCGCCTCGCAGGGCACCCAGGGTGGTGAGATGAGTCAGATGTTCCAGGCCCCGATGCAGGCAGCCCAAAGCGCCGGTCAGGCGCTTTCGCAGGGGCCGCAGGGGCTTTCGCAGCTGATGCAGGCCCCGGCTCAGGCGTTCGGCCAGATTTCCAGTCTCGGCTCGCTGATGAACGGCGGCTCCACCGGAGACTCGTTCTCCCCGGCGCTGGGCACCAGCGGTGGTGGGCTGCCGCTGGGCGCGCACTCCGGCCTGGGATCGGGGGCTGGAGCCGGTTCCGGCGTGGGTTCGGGCGCGGGTGCCGGTTCCGGGCTGGGTCAGCTCGCCCGCGCCGGTTCGTCATCCTCGGCCATGTCGAAGAACCCGGTGCTTTCCGGCATCTCCACCGCGCAGGAGAAAACGGCCACGTCGACCGGCAGCGGAATGGGCCGCGGCGGCATGATGCCCGCTCACGGTGGGCATCCGTCCGGATCGTCGCGACGCGCACGCGATGCTTCGATCGTCACGGCCACGACCAGCGCTCCCCCGTCGGCACGCCGCGAGGCCAAAGGCGCTGAGCGCGACCTGTTCAGCTGACCAGTCTCAGCTGCCCGAGTTCGGTCACCGGAGGTTGCGGATCGGCCGGGGCGAATACCGCCGCGATGGCCTCGTCGACGGCTGTCCGGGCCGCCGAAGTGACAGCGGCGCGTACCCGCTCGGCCGCATCCGATGACGCGGTGATCCATGTGCGCTCCCGGATCATCCCGGCAGTGACTTTGGCCGCTTCGGCGGCTGCCGCTGCAGCCGCGGCGGACACGCCCTCGGTGGCCTCGATCAACAGACCGGCCGCGGCAGCGGCGGCGGCCTCGGTGACGTTGGCGACCACGTCGTCCATCACGGTCTCGACGAGGCCGTAGAACAGCGCGTGGTGTTTGCGCACCGAGCAGTGCGTCACCGTGACCTTGGTCCCGGCCGGAAGCGCCACCGCGTAGCCAGAGGCGATTGCGATCGGAACCCCGTGATCGACCAGAACCCGCAGCGTGATCCGTGTTTCGTCGCCTTCCACGACGTCCTGGTCGACGTGGCCGATGGTGGCCTCGCGCAGCGTGAGCGATCTCGACTCCTGGATGCCGGAGACGGTGTCTGTCACGTCCTCCCATTCGGGTGTGTGCACGTTGATCGTCACCGGAACCTGCCGGTTGAGCGGCTTCGGAGTCACCAGTGACAGCGCGGCCAGCTCGTTGCTTCCGATGGCCGACATCGCGATGGCGTCGTCGAGGGCGATGTCGTCGCGCAGGGTCTCCCCCTCGCCCGGCTCCCAATGGGCCGCGGCCACGGCGAAGTCGCGGTGGCCGTAACGGGTTGCGGTTCCGGGGATCAGGACATTGGTGCGGGTGCGGTCGTAACGTCCGATGTCCCCGGCACGCTCACTGCTGAGTTGACGCACCGCGGGGGCCACGATGAAGTTGCGCAGCGGAACCGTGGTGCGCAGCGACAGGTCGATGTCGCCGTCCCCGGCCAGCTCCCGCGACATCGCCGCGACCCACGAGGCGATCGAGCCTGCGCACATGTCCAGCGCGTCGGCGACGATGTGCATCGGCCAGCTCCCCGGCGCGGCGTAGACGCTGACCGGGGCCGCGATGCGTGCCGCCCATGCCGCCGACACCATGTCGGGTCCGGCATCGGCCACGATGGGGACCGGTGTGCCGTTGATCGACACCGTGGACGTGGCGTGCAGCCATTCCCCCTGCCCGCCATCGTCGATCAGCCGCATCCAGTCGGAGATTCGACCGCCTTCGGCGAGTTTCTCCCGCGCGGTGATGGTGGCCATCTTCTTGGACACGGGGAAGTCCTCGGCGGTGAGTTCGATCTGCTCGCACATCGACACCAGCACCCGAAGCTGCAGCCGCGACAGCATCAGTAGCGGCTCCAGCCGGGTGTCCTGGCGCATCCACCGCGTCAGTGACGGCGTCAGGCGGTCTTCGGCGAGGGCCGTGGCCAGGCGGTACGCCTGGTCGAGGACGTCGTCGCCTCCTTCGCGCCGCCCGGTGAGGCGCTCACGTGCCGTACGAGGACGTGACAGCATCTGGTTCAGCCGCCGCTGGCCGAGCAACATCGCAGCTGCACGGTTGAGCAGCGCGTAGGTCAACCGCACGCCCCGCAGCGGCGAGAAGTCGACCGTGTGCGGGTCGGCACCGCCCATCACCATGGCCAGCGCGCCCTCCGCGGTGACATGGCTCGTCACGAGGAACAATTCCGAAGGCGTGGACTTCGCGGTGTCCACCGGCGTCAACGTCTGCATGAGACAAGAAAAGCACGTCTCGGGGGCCTACCGCGCCGCGCAGAGGCGACACGCCGAAACGGCTCTACCCTCCGCGTATGGACTTCATCGACGCCCCCGCCAAGCAGACGCGGCTGCTGATCTACACCGTGGTATCCGCGGTCGGCCTCATTGATCGAAGTGGAAAAGGGGTCGTTCTCGACTTGGACCTCTTGGAGCCGCGGCGGCAGCCATCGCCGGGCGCGCAGAAACAGGCCGTGGCTGAGCTTCTGGCGCAGGTCATGTCCAAGGTCGACCGGGTGATCCGCGCGCAGACCGAACCGCCACCGACCAGCCCAGCAGTCCTGGCACGCAAGGCGGTCGCCCGCGGCGAGCGCACCGAGGTGGTGCTGGGACGCGAGCGCCGGTACGCACCTGGACCGGGGCTGGAGACGTTTATCGAAGCAATGGTCGTCGACGCCTGCGAACGCGCCGAGAAGTCCTGACTGCACACCCACTAGACGCAAGGAGTGCCCATGACCGGCCCCAACAGCGGAACTAACCCGCCGAACCAGACGGCCCAGCCGCGCGGCTGGGAGATGGTGGAGAAATACGCGGGCGTCTCCAAGCCATCAGTCGATGAGCTACGTCAAGGAAACGTCACGAAGGGCCTCAAGGCCATCGGAAAGGACCAGTGGAACGCCGGGCAGCGGGCTGCAGGAAAGATTGGCGACGCGGCGGCGCACGCCGCACCTACCGCGCTCGGAAAAGCGGGCGTGAAGGCCGCGGCCAAGGCAGTTCCGGTGCTTGGGTCTGCATACGCCGCATACTCCGCGGTCAGTCACTTCAAAGACGGCGATGTCGTTGGTGGCCTGCTCAACGTCGTCGGCGTTGTTCCCGGCCCGATCGGCTGGGTCGGCCTCGGACTCAGTACCGCCTGGGACATCTTCGGAGGCGGAAGCGGTTACGGCATGTGGGATGCGCCAGACGGCACCTCTACGCACATGCTTCCCGCGGCCGCCGCGGATGAAGCGGGCGTGGCCGATGTCGATGCGGCGTTGACCGCCGCTCAGCGGGGTGTGTTCGCGTTCCAGGATGGGCCGCAGGGGAGCGTGTGGAATTCGTCGCCGCCGGACCCGTTGCGGCTGGACACCGATACCGTCCAGGCTGCGGTGAAAAACCATCTGCAGGGCATCGCCGACGTTTTCGCCCAGATCGACCAGTTGATGAAAAACAGCGGTGAGCCCTACCTGATGCAGTACCGCCAGAAGCTCCAGCCACATTTCGCCGCCATGGCGAAGCTGCCGGACCGGGCGAAGGACATCGCTGACCAACTCACCGCGGCTTCCGACGGAGCGCAGTCCGCTTACCAGGCGGTCACCGCGGCCAACCGCGCGGCTCGCTCGCAACTGAGCACCGACGGTAGTCTGACCGATCCCGGACCTGCCACACAGATGAGAACGCAGCTGGAGAAGGCCGGTTCCGTGATCGGTCAGGCCAACGAGAAGCTCGCCAACGTGTTCTCCGACTCCCCCGCTGCGCCGCTGGTTCCAAACTACGGCACCCCCGGACGCCACCGTGACACGACGAAGGACAAGGGCACGGAGAAGCCGAAGGTGGAGCCGAAGCCTACTGTCCCGGCCGCGCACAAGCCCGACACGAAGCCCACCGACACGAAGCCGACCGTGCCGTCGATGCCGAAGGCCCCCGCTATGCCCAACCTGGGCGGTATGCCCCGCATGGGCGGCAACCCCGGCAACTCGCTGGGCACCCCGCACAGCGGTGGCGGCGGCCCGAAGCCGCTGCTGGGCGAGCAGTCGCGGCCCAAGCACGAGCCGAAGCCGCTGCTCGACGACGAGAAGAAGGACGAGAAGCCCAAGGACAAGCCGAAACTCAGCACCGCGACGGACGCCGCCAACCGCAAAGCCGCGGCCGCGAAGCCGGGCGAGGAGAAGAAGCCGGAGACCAAGGCCGGTCCGCAGAAGGCGGCTGCCCCGAAGCCGGGCGAGAAGCCGGAGGCGAAACCGGACGGCCCGAAGGAGGTCGACGTGAAGGGCAAGAAGGTCGCGTTCCCCGACGCCAAGACCGCGAAGATGGCGCAACTCCTCAGCGGTGCAGACCCCGCGCACCCGATGTCACTGTCGGACGCGGCGGCGAAGGCTGGGCTCACGCCGCCGGTTCCGGGTCACGATCCCGGCCAGCAGGTGCCGCCGACGGACGCGCGTCCCGGTGACGTTCTCGTGGCTGGTGACCGGCAGTTCATGGTGCTCGGTGACGGCCAGTTCTACGACCTCAGCGAATTCAAGATCGTTGGCGCGGACGCGCTGCCCGCAGACCTCGGCGATCGCGGCGGCTATTTCCGGCTGCCCGATGCCGGTGACGCCGCCGCGTCGCCGGTGTCCGGACCCACCGACGACCCCGCGGCGTTCGCGGTGCCGGGTGGCACCCCACCCGCTGCGGAGCCGAGCGACGCCTCCGCTGCGCCGCCGCCCGCACCGGGCGCGGTTCCCGGTGCCGCGCCGCCGTCGCCCGCTGGTCCGGGATCGGTGCCGTCGCAAGGCACGCCGGGTGTGCCCAGCGAAGGTGATGGCGGAGGCCCGGCCAACGCCGAGTCCACCGACACCGGCGGGGTTGACGCGGTGCCGTCGACCGGTACGTCGGCGATGGACCCCGGCGCGGTGAAGTAGCTAGGAGAAGTAACCGATGACGATCGACGCCAATTTCGAGCCTCTGGACGACGGAGTCGATAAGGCCAACAACGCGTTGCCGCCGGGGACACGTCCGCAGGGTCCGGCCAACGTCGACCCGCGGGTGGCCGATGCCACCGGGCAGACGAACGAGGAGTCGGAGAAGCATCGCAAGGAGGTCAAGGAGCGCACGGAGAAGACCGGCAAGTTCAGCCGCGGGCTCAACGACATCGACCAGCAGGGCAAGAAGTCGGTGGCCGGAGTCGACAGCAAGGGTCCGGCCTCCAACCGTGGAGCGATGCCCCAGATGCCGCCGATGCCGCAGCAACCTGCTCCCGCACCGTCGCCGTCACCAGCCCCGGCACCTTCGTTCAACCCGCCTAGCGTGCCCGCGCCCAGCGGGCTGACCAATATCGACCCAGCGCTGCTGCAGCAGCTCGTCGAACTGTCGAACCAGCAGGCCGCCGCCGATGCCGCCGACGGCGTGACGCCGGGTGTCGACGATCCGTTCTCCGACGGCGCGGCCCGAAGCCCGCAGAACCCGCAGCCGATTGACGTATCCCAGGTGGCCTTGGACAAGTTCGGCCGCCCGTTGTCTGAGGCTGAGACCGCGGCGGTGATCGACCAGGCGCTGACGATCAACGGGGTGCCCGACGATCCCGCGCTGCGGGCGCAGTGGCATGAGCTGTACATGCACATGGCCCAGAACGAGTCCTCGCTCAACCCCGACGCGGTGAACCTCAGTGACTCCAACGCGACGGGTCCGACCGCGTCCGACGGTGCGCCGTCGAACTCCTCGCGAGGAATCTGGCAGTGCATCCCGTCGACGTTCGCTGCCTACCACATGGGCGGGACCAGCACGTCGATCTACGATCCGGTTGCCTCGGCGGCGGCCAGCATGAACTACGTGATGCACACCTATCACATCTCCCCCGACGGTGCCGGGCTGGCGTCGTTCTCCGCGCGCCAGGGCGTGGGAACCGGCAGTTACCAGGGCTACTGATCGCTGGCCGAACTTCTCTCGGCGTGTCGCGGCGCGCGACGGTGCATCATGCATCTGCGTGGGTAGCGTTCCGGCCATGAGCGCTGTATCCCACGAAGCTCTCGTCGGCCGCATGGCCGAATTGGGAGCGCACCTGCTGGAGCTTCGATCGGGTGAGAAGTTCCCAATCGCGAAGAAGTGGACGCTGGCCCCCGCACTGACCCCCGACGCGGCGATTGCGCATCTGAACAGCGGCGGAAACATCGGCGTCAACCTGCTGCCATCGCGGATGGTGGTGATCGACTCGGAGAACCACGTGGCCACCACAGCGCTGATAAATGCTGGATTCACTCCCACCGTGGTGCCCGCGAAGGCGCAGATGACCAGTGGACACAAGCGCGGCGGGGCGCACTTCTGGCTGCGCCTTCCCGACCTGCTCTCCGACCTCTTGGACTCGCAGGAGTTGAAATCGGACCTGCAGCTGCGTGTTGCGGGGCGCGGCCTGGTCGACGTGCTCGCCGGGGCCAGGCAGGCGGTCGCCCCGCCGTCAGCATTGGCTGAGGCGGGCGGCTTGCGCTATCTGCCCGCCACCGGCGGTGCACTCGACGTGACGAGCCCCACCGAGCTGCAGGTAGCCCCGGAGTGGCTGTTCGATCTCGAAGGGTGCTTCGACGACCCGCACACCATCGCCAGCTAGCCTTCCGGGGACGGCGTCTGTTCATCCGGCATGTCCTCGCCGGTACTGCCATCGCCGGGCGCAGGGTCTGCGGGCACGGGCGAGGGGGTGGCCGGTGGCGGCAGCGTCATCCGTTTCGCCTCCAGGCCCGCGTCCTGCAGGCAGGAGGACATCAGTTCGGTAGACAGAATCTCGCGGTAGTCCTCGTAGGGCACCTCGTAGCGCTGCGTCTGCATCCCCGCGGTGGCCAGCGCCGCCGCGGTGAGCCGGTACGGGTCGATGTCCACGCCGATGGTGTTGAGTTTCTGCACCTGTGCCAGCGGCGCGTCGTCGGCACGGTCCTTCTCGTCGAGACCCGCCGCGCGGTAGGCGGCGACGAAGCCGTCCCAGTCGCCCAGGCCCGCCATCCGGTAGAGGAACCACACGTGGGCAGTGATGACGCTGGTGTGCGGAGGAACAGCGTTGACCAGCATCTCGGCGTCGCTGTGCTCCAGTGACCCGTCGGCGTGAATCTCGATGGGAGACACGACCGTTGCGGGCGGTGTCACGTCCTCGTCGTCCTGCCCCTGATCGCCTCCCGGCTCCCCCTCGACCGGTGCGGGCGGCTGCGACGCGGCGGGCTTCGGCAGTGCGGAGACAGGTACCGGCTTGCAGGTGATGTCGGCGTCGCGGCCTGCATCGGCCAGGTCCGCCCCGGTGATGGCGTCGGGCTTCTTGCCGCCGCCGAACAGGTCGGCCACGTCGGAGATCACAGTCCCGACGATGGCCGCAGGGATCGCCACCGGCGCGGTGATCGCGACGAGCACCATGACCAGTACAACCAGCAGGGCGAACGCGGCGCTGACCGCCGCGAGCACCGCGGCGATGGTGCGCGCGCGCATCAGCCGCATCAGCAACAGTGGCGGCTGCTTGTCGCCCATCTGCCGGAACCGGCGCACCGCGGAGATGACGGGGCCGATCATTGCGCCGGTCCTGCCGGTCGCGGTGCGGGTGGCGGCGGCGCGCCACCGGGCGGCCCGCTGGGCGGCGGCCCCGGCGCAGGCGGGGCAGGAGGAGCGGCGGGAGGCTGTTCGGGTGTGGGCTTGTCACGCTTGGGCGGCGCGGAGTCGGGAAGGACTCCCTGCTGCCACGAGTTGGTGCGCCACAGCGTGATCACCGACGAGGCCACCGCGGCGATGGCCAGCATCTGCAGCAGTGTCTGCACCGAGAACCACACGGTCGGGTTCGTCCACGGCACAGAGACGACACGGGCGGCGAAGATGTTGTCGTCGTAGTAGGCGGTGACGAATCCGGCCACCACCAGCAGCGACGCCCCACCGGGCACGGCCGCGGCCACCACGACTGCGACCAGAAGCTGCCCGGCCAGCCAGTACCCGGCCGTGCGCGCCAACATCGTCGGGGTGTTCATGCAGGTCACGCTACGTGCTACATGCTGCGATACCGCCTGTGGCGCGGGCCGCGCCTCGCACCCGACCGCGGTGATCATCGGCATACGGTGGCGGCCATGAACATCAAGAACGCCATGCTGATTCCGGCCGTCGCCTCGATCGCCGTGGCCACCGCCGCGGTGTGCTTCGCCGACCCGAGCGACACCGGCGGGGACGACAACCGCTCGGTGGACGCCCAGGGAACCGTCACGGTCACCGCCACCGTTGCACCGGACCAGTGCGAGCCGGTTGCCGGGGGTCCGACCGCCACCGAGGCCAACGACTCCGGCGATAAGCCCGCGAACCCGGCCGACGCCGAAGAAGGTGCCGCTGACGCGGAAGGCACCGGAATCTCCACCAGCCGGTTCGACCCGTACACGTGTGCGCCGGTTCCGGCCTCCGACTCCGACCGCGACAAGCCGTCGGACAAGCCGGAGACGCCCCAGCAAGGCCCGGAGCACACCTACGAGCCGCCGCTGCAGAAGCTGCCCGCCGACTCGGGGGGCTCCGGCCCGGCGCACGGCCCGCTGTCGGACCCGACCACCACCAGCGTGCTGCCGCCGCTGCCGGGGCCGGGGAACTGACCGTGCCGGGCACCTCCTACCTTCCCTCCGTGCTGCTGGAGGCAGCGAAAGCTGCCGAGGAAGCCTGGACCGAAGCCTCATTCCGCATCGCGGAGGCTGTCGGGGTTTCGGTAGATGACGTCACTGACCATCATGTCGCGGTGGCAGTTCACGGCGGTCAGATCGTCTACATGGGCATCAGCGACCCGTTGCTGGCGCTACCGGCCGACGAGCTGGCCGACATCGTCAACGGACACATCGCCATCGCGTTCGGCAGTTGGCGTGAGCAGTTGAGGTCCGCGTAGGCGGGCCACCCAAGGAGACACCATGGCGACGATCACCATCAATGTGCCCGCCGACCGGATCACGGAGTACCTCGACCTGGTCCGCGCCCAGGTCGACGACGGGTGCTTGTCCGGGCACGTCGACCGGGACACCCACTGGGACATCGACTTCGACAGCGGAGAGACCGCTGACGATCTGCGCTGATTGGAGACCGACCATGACGCATTCCACCGACGAAGGTCTGATCGACGAGCAGCAAGCGTGGCGCTCCTTCGACCAGCTCAGCGAGTCGCTGTCGCCGGAGCTGACCGCGGCGATGCGCGAGGAGCTGCGGACCTACTTTGGCACGCACAGCCTGATCAACCGCACCACGCTGCTGCTCATGGCGATCGACCGCAAGGACGGCCTGGAATACGTCGGCGCGCTATGACGCCCTGTGAGCGGGCCGTTGCGCAGAGTTTCGTCGACTGGTTCAACGCCAGCTTCCGCCACATGGGCAGCGAATACAGCGGCCATGTCGAGGAGCATGTGCGCGTCTGGGCGTCTGCCCGCGCCGACGGCCGGGACTACGGCACTGTGATGCGGCTGTTCGAGACATCGCGGCTGGAGTTCAACACCGAGGGCCGCGTCGTCTACCGCGGCGGCGACAGGTGATGGCCGCCGAAGGCGATCCCCCACACTGCCCCAGCTGTGGCGCGAACGTCGATGACGACGGCCTGTGGGCCGGGCACTGCGCCGCGAATGGCGGTCCGCTTCATGCGTGCGAGGAATGCTTCGCGTGCTGCTGCGACGGAAGCTGCTGACGTCCGGGGCGGCTGAACCCTTCGGTGGCTAGGCGGATCGCTGCTCTCCGCGCCGATCGCGCATCACCTTGCGCCGCTCGCCTTTCGTCAGCCCACCCCACACGCCGTGCTCGATGCGGCCCTCGATGGCGTAGTTCAGGCACTCGGCGCGCACCGGGCAGCTCGCGCAGATGCGGCGCGCCATCTTGGTCTTCGCCTTGGCGTTTCCGACTGGCGGGAACCAGGCGTCGTTGGTCTGGTCCGCGAGACCGGCACACGCGGCGCGTTCCATCCACTCGGTGCTGAGCTTGGCCAGCCGCTCCCACTGCCACTGCCAGTGCCGTGACTCGGAGTCGTCTTCGTCGGCGTCCATGTCGTGGTCGATTACAGGTGCTGTCAACGTCTCCATATCAGAGACACTATCAGAGTCCGCTGACACCCGACGGTGGCGTTTTCTCCCGATCCCCGGCCGCCCCCATGTGCCCGCGCCGAGGACGTGACAGCCACGGCCGCTACACCTATCGGCTCGCGACCGGACGCACCTTGCCCACGTCGAGCATCCCCAGGCCCAACCTCGCGGTGCGACCGGCGCTAGGGCCGTCGAGGATGTCGATCAGGGCGACGAACCAGTCGAGGTAGGGGTGCTGTTCGTTGGTCACACGGAACCGGGTTCCTTCGGTGAACTCCCAGCCGGTCCCGTCGACGTAGTTCTCGGTGAACTCGTAGACCTCACCCTTGCGCATCTTCGCCATCGCGTCGCCCCTCGTCGTCACTGCGATCCTCCCAGCGGAACATCTTGTCGATGTTCATGTGCGCCCCACTGTGACCCGCAGGCAGCCCGCAGTGCACCGGCAGAAAGTCGTTCTTCGGGTACTTGCGCTGACACTTGGACATCGGCGTCATTCCTTCGGTCGCGGTGGCCGTCGCATCCACTGTGGATGCTGGTGCCGCGAGCGGCCGTGGCAGGCGCGCGAGGAACGGACTGACACAGGCCCCCGCCGTCTCGATTCAGCTGCGCGGCGGGATCAACGCAGTAGAGGTTGACGCCGCCGTGACGTGTGCTATGTTCTGTTTAACAGAAAAACTATCTATGTGCCAGAAGGTTGACCATGCCCACCTACCCCGGCTCCAACATCGTCGCCCCGACCGATCTTCGCCCCGGCACCACTGACAAGGAAGTCACGCACGTCAGGTTGTCCAGCCGGGTTGATCACGCCATCATCCTGCGTCCACTGCATAAAGGGGCAGTCAGAAACTTCCGGAGCCCAATCGACGGCGGCGCGTGGTACGTCTACGCCTGCGACATGTATGACCTGGCCACCGGGTCGATCGAGAGAACACTTGTCGGCAACCCCGCAATCGTCCCCTACCTCGATACGGCATTGCAGGGAGAGACGGTCACGGCCGGTACGGTCAAAAAGATCGGCAGTGGGCTCCTCCTCGAACCCCTGTCCGAAGGCGACCAGCGTCGCGCCACCGAAGCCGTTGACCGCCTCGGTTGGGGCACCTCGCCGAATTACAGTGCGCGCGTCGGCAAGCAGATCAAGGCGCTGCGAACCGCTGCGGGCGAGTCGCAGGAGCGCCTGGCGGAGTTCCTCGGGATGTCGGTCTCCGGCGTCTCCGACATCGAGAACGGCAAGCGCACGGTCAGCGTGGACACAGCCATGCGCACGGCGGTGTTCCTGGGGCTGCCAGTGGGCGCGCTGTTCTGACGCCAGCGGCGGCGTCTCAGCCCTGCCGCTGCTCCCACACGCGCATCTTGTCCGACCCCCGCGGGTCGACCCTGCGCCATGTCGCGTGCGGGCCGCGGTCTGCCGCCGCGAGCACCAGCGCCCGGTATCCGGCCACGGTGGTCCACCTCGTCGGTGTCGGAAGAACCGCGAAACTTCGGCCGTAATGCAACCCGGCCGCGTCCGGTGCCCAACCGATCGCAAGCGAGCCGTCCATCGCCCACGCCAGCAGATCGGGGCGAGTCACCGTCGCCGGGTAGGAGTTGCGGTCGGTGTCGATGCCACCGCACTTCACATCAGTGGCGGACACATCCTCGAATCCGGTCGTGGCGGAGAAGAACGCGTCGGTTCCCGCATCCCGTTCGATCAGGCCGGTGAACACGGTGCTGTTGTTGTGGATTCCCACCGTTGACATCGACTCTTGACCTTTGTCAAGTTTCGTCACACCCGGCAGCAGGGTGCGCAAAGGGTGAGTGTCGGCCAGACCAGCGGTCACCGAATCGGGGTCGTCAACCTTGCCCTTCGCGATTTCCAGCCCTTTGCCGACCCCGCGCTCCTTCAAGGTTTCGTCGATCATGTGCAGCGTCTTCGGATCGCGCCTCAGCTCGGCGATCATCGCGGAGATGTCGCTGTCACAGCCGATCTCGGGGCAGCCGTCGTCGCCGCTCCAGCGCAGCCACGCCTGGGTGCCGGACTTCTCCAGGACGTCCAACAGGCCCACCGCCGCCAGCACACCGGCAAGCGGTGACGACAACAGCCCCGGCAGACGCACCGTGTGGGCCACCTCCGGCTCGGTGAACCGCTCCGGGGTGGTCAGTGGGTCGGGAGCCGACATCGTGACCGGTGCACCGGCGGCGCGCGCCTGCACGGGCGACCATGGATACTTCGATGCGCGGTGGTCGCACCAGCGCATCACCGTCTCCAGCAGCGCCAGCCCCCACTGCCCGTAGCGGTCGCCGAGCCGGGCGAACGTCTCAGCGTGCGAGGAGATGCGCGCGTCCCCGCAACGGTCGGCGGTGCTGTCGGTGTGGATGATCACCGGGCGGCCGTGGGCGTGGTGGCTGACCACCACGTGCGCGGTGAGGTCGTCGGCAATATCGCTGACGCTGACCACTTCGTGCCGCCAGGTCCGCGGAAGCCCGGCCTGTTCCCGCATCCGCTGCCGCTCCGTGCTGGACCGCACGCGGCTCTTGGCCATCGCGACTTTCGCGGGGTCGCCGGTGGTGCCCAAGGCGCGCTGGAAGCGCGGGTCGGCCTTGCCGTCGTCGTGGCGGTGTCCGGCCTCGGCCAAAGCAGCCGCCACATCATCGTCGAGCGGCAGCACCGCGGCCGCCGCGGCGGTCCAGATACCTACCTGGTGGCCGTGCTCCCCCAGCTGTGCGCACCGGGTGCGGGCACCGTCGGTGAACTGGCCCACGGTGGTTCCGATGATCACCACGAACCACAGCTGGGGCTCATCGCTTCCGTTGCTGTACCGGGACGTCGGAAGGACAGTCACCTCCACATCGTCGGGAACCGCGTAGCGCTCACGAGCGGAATCGGCCAGTTCCTGCACCTCGGCGTCGTCGTTGAACGCCGCCTCCAACGTGCTGTGCAAGTCACCGTCGGCGATGAACCGGCCCTGCCCTCCGGCGACGGCCACGGCTGCACTGATGTCATCCACCGGACCAATGTCTTTGGGCTTCGGGATGTGGAATCCGGTCTCGTCGTAGCCGCCGATCGAGCTTGCCAGGACCAGCTGCGTTCCCGGCTTGATGTCACCGATCCTCTCGGGAACAGACCAGGTGCCGTCACCTCCGCGCACCCGCACCCGCCGCAGCGTGCCCGCACCGACGAAAGCCGCTTTCTCGTCGACATGTTCACCGACGTCGAGGTCGCTCATGCGGGTTTTGCTCGCAGTCGCCGTCTCCCCCTCCGCGGTGCGCAGCAGCTCCCGCAGCGACATGATCGGCACCGTGACGGTCTCGGCGTCCATCACAGACGCGTCGGCAAGCAGATCGAGGGTGTCGTCACGCCGCCACGCCACGGTCACGTCGAGGCTGCGATCGGTCTCCGGCCCATTGAGCAGCACCGACACATTGAACGGTGCGGGTGGGTCGGTGCGGGCCAGGTAGCGGGCCATGTCGACGTGAAACCGGCTGGTGCGCGACAGCGGCGGCTGGATGTCGCCCACCAGCGCGGTCACCTTCTCGATGAACGCGGCCAAGTCGTCGGGGCCGAACGGCACCGGACTGTCACCGCAGATCGTCTCGATCGCATCGAGCAGTGCCGCGGCCTCGCCCCACTGGACCACGTCGTACTGAGGTTCACCCTTCTCGGTGAGCCTCGGGTTGCCGTCCTTGTCCAGCTTTTCGATCGTGATCGGCTCGCCGACCAGTTCGCCGTAGATGGCGCGGGTGGCTTCGTCGAGACCGGCCCCCTTCATACGATCCTTCACGGTGGTGGTCTTCTTCGGGGGCGGCCCGGCGACCATCACCACCTGCGCCGCGGGCATGTCACCGCGGCGGTTGCAGCGGCCAGCCCGCTGCACCAGCGCCGACAGCGAGCACGGCTGTGTGATGACCTCAAAGCCGTCGAAGTCTGCGCCGACCTCCAGCGCCTGGGTGGTCACGGTGATCACGCCGCGTGCCACCGGCTGATCGGCTCGGTCGCCGCTGCGCATTTTGCCGTGGATGAGTGATACCGCGATGTCAGTCTTGGTGGTGGATTTGAGCAGTTTGGCGTACACGGCGCGAGCCATCCCGACTGAGTTGCAGAACACCAGAATGCCGTCGGTCCCGCCGACCGGGTCATCCCCACGCGCCAGGTCGCGTTCGGCGGCATCCAGGGCGACGGCGGCGATCGAGCCCACCAACTGGTCTCCCTGACGAGCCTCAGCCTGGTGCAGCTGCAGCGTCTTGGCTGCGCGGATGCGGCGTCCCGCCACCGGGTGGGCGCGGTCCTCGTCGTCGATGCCGCAGGCGGTGCCGAGTTCGACACCCGCCGGTGGAGTGGCCCCCAACATCACCACCTGGCTCACCGGAACCGTGGGCAGTGGGACCGGCGGCTCGTCGCCGACGCCGCTGCGGATCAGCGCACCGTCGCGCTGCACGGTCGCGGCCTGTCGCATCGCGGTGATGGCCGGGACCGACAGGTGCGGCTCATCCACGGCGACCACGGAGTCCATCCCGACAACTGCGGCGTGCATGGGAAGCATGGTCTGGCTCACGGTGACGCCGCGGAAGAAGAAGCGGCTGGCCACCT
The DNA here is from genome assembly GCF_002104795.1 of Mycolicibacillus koreensis. Classification (GTDB taxonomy): domain Bacteria; phylum Actinomycetota; class Actinomycetes; order Mycobacteriales; family Mycobacteriaceae; genus Mycobacterium; species Mycobacterium koreense. The sequence goes on along the minus strand of NZ_NCXO01000008.1, from coordinate 86,884 downwards.
GGGTGACGGTGGCGCACGCGATCACCGCGCCGATAGGCCGAAGCCAGTCACCCGCGTCGCGTCGGCCGCCGTGGAACGCGCCCACCGCGATCACCGGCTCGAAGTCGCGGAACTCCTCGGGCACCAGAGCTTCCAGCGCGGCGCGGATGGGTCCGAGCACCGGGTCGGAGCTGTCAGCCCCGTTCACCGCGGCCGCGATCGCCTCAGCGGTCTCGGAGGCGTCGTCGGCGACCACGCGACGTTCCACGGCGTGGAAGAACCGCAGAGGGTAGCTGCGGCCCTTCACCCCGTTGTGGGCTACGTCGTGCGCCAGCGCGTAGGTGTGGGCGAGCATCGCGGAGGTCTTGCCCAGGCCGGTGGGCGCGGTCACCGAATCCGGGAACTCCCGGTGGGCGACCACGAAGTCGGCGAGACGCCGCTGCCAGGGAAACGGCGCGTATCCGAGCACCGCGGTGAAGAACTCGTCGAAGCTGGGGAAGCTCATCGGTTGTCCGTTCATGGTGGTGGTTGTCGGAGGCGGTGGGCGGTGGGCGTCAGGTGGCCGTTGCGTGGGTGCGGCGGCCGCGTACCGGGGCCAGCAGCCCGGCTCCGGTCTCGGGGAACCGTCCCGCCCGGATCGGCCCCGCCAGCGGCTCGTCACTGGTTGCGGTCACGTACCAGTGCCTGTAACCGGCACCGATGCCGTGGGCCGGAGACTGGAACTGCTTCCAGGGCGACGCGGTCATCGCCGCCAGGCGCAGCCCCACATCGGAGAGGAACACCTCCACTTCGCCGCGGGCGATGAACGGGTCGTGGTGCGCTACCAGCGAGGTGACCGACTCCCACTGCCTCGATGGGCCGGACCAGGTATCGGGGTCAAGGGCCGCGTAGCCGTCGGCCACGTCCGGGTCGAGAAGCCCGTCGAGCCGCACCACCGCCTCGTCCCGGTCGGCCCCGCCCAGGATCAGCCCACGTACCCGGCCCTCGCGGTTGCGGTCCAGCGCCGGATGCACGTCTACGTCGAGACCGTCGAGCAGCTCGGCGGTCTGCGCGTAAATGGCCGGGAACTCCTTCATCGACCGGACACCGCCGGTGAATGGGCGAACGATCAGTGACGGCAACGGCGGCGGTGGCGGGCCGATGGGCCGGTATCGGACCATCGGAACGCGCGGGTCGCCCCGCAGCGCCGCCCCGCCGTCGGCGAACATGTCGTCGTAGAAGCTCACCGTCGCCGGGGTCCATCCGCGCACCAGCACCCCAGCTGCGCCGCTGCGCTCGGGAACCCACACCGTCTCGTCCGCGTCGACCTGCGCTGTCAACTCATCGAGACCGGCTCGGTGGTCCGCAACGGTCACGGTGGCGATGTCGGTGGCCGAGCCGAAGTGGCCGATCAGTTCAGCGGCGGAACGCAATGCCGCCAGCGACGGCCCCGGAACCTCGGTGTCGATGAGGTAGCGGATCACATTGGAGCCGGTCAACAGCGACAGGGTGCGCGACTTGACGACCTTGTTGCGCGCGTCGACGCTGTGGACCGGCTCAATCACACTCGCGAGTTCGGCCGGTGTCGCTTCCTTTCCGGACCGGTCTTTCTCGGCCAGCTTCACCGTCCACGGTGACTTCGTGGTGAACCAGGCGGTGTTACCGGCCATCTCGACCGGCTCGCTTCCGGTGACGACGGCAGGCAGCGGAGCCGCGGTGAGCGCCTCTACCGCCGCCACCGCCGAGTCGGCGAGTGCGTCCGGTTCACCGTGGACGGGGCGCAACGCGTGCGCCCCGGCCAGCAGCGCGCCGATCAGCCGGGCCGGTGACGGGGGCCAGGCGGTCGTGTCAGGATCACCGGCTCGTCCGCGAAAGGTGTTGTTGTGCAGACGGATCGTGACATCGAGAGCCATCAGCTGTCGCTCTCTCCCTCGGACTTCTTCGCGGCGAGGGACTTGATCATCAGCTCCAGCACTGCGTCGGAGTGCCTCAGCTGGATCGGCTCAGCCTGCCCGAGACCGAGCCGGTCGAGGTCGTCCATCGCCGCCAGCAGCACGTCGCGCGCCGAGTCGGAGTCGACTTCCAGCAGCGACTTCTCCCCCGCGGTGGTGTGCGCGGGCCAGACGGTGGACTGCGGCCTGAGCGTGGTGCCCGAGCGCAGGAACGACACCTCGGTGGCGACCACGGAGGTGGCGTACATACCGGCAGCCGCCAGTGCCCGCACCGCCGCGGTGCGCTTGGCGGAGTCGGGGTCGTCGGCGAACCGGATGCGACGCATCCCAGCCAGCGACAGCGAGCTGCGCCGCAGGATCGTCTCGCAGGAGATGGCCGACGCCCCGACCGGGCCGGGCACGGTGCCCAGGCCCTGCACCGACGGGCGGTAGTCGCCCTTCGATGGCTTCTTGTCGAGCAGCTGCAGCTGGCCGTGCTTGTCGAAGCCGATGAGCAAGTCGTTGTACACATCGCCGATCACCGACCCCTTGGTCGTGCCGGTGGCCACGAGATGAGAGCCGAATCCGGTGACGCTGGCGGAGATTCCGCGAGCCAGTTTGGCGCGAACCCCGGTTCCGGAGTTGGAGTTCCAGAATCCGAACAGTGCACTGTTGAAGGCGTTGCGAATCAGCCAGGTGGAGTCGCACAGCGCGTCGGCGAGGATGATGTCGCGCTTGAGCGAGCTGCCGCCGCTCCACAGCTGCTTGCCGGTCTCGGGGTCGATGGCGTAGCGGATCACCGCATCGACGTGGCGGTGGCTCGCCGTCCAGCTCGACGCGGTCGCGTCGGCGATCTTGGCGATGGCGACCTCGACCTGCGTCTCGATGTCCGGCCCGGTGAACCCGTTCACTTTCCCGATCAGCGCGGCGATGTATTCGCGGTCCGGAGGATTGACGAAGATTCCGCCCCAGTCGATACCGTCGACGTCGAACAGGGCTTCGGAGAGCCGATGCGCTTCGGCCGCTTCGCCGTTGATCATCACCGCCATGCCGGTCTTCGGCTTACCGTCGGCGTCGCGGATGATCTCGTCGAACTCACCACTGGAGTCGCGCATCGGGATCGGAACGCCGTAAGACATGGCGATCTTGTCCTCGAAGGTGGGCTTTTCCTTGCCCTTGTCGACGCTGTAGGTCGCTGGGGCCACGGGTGAGTTGCGTCCAGTGGTCGGTACCAGCTCGGTCACGGTGCCGATGGCCCCGTACAGGTCGAAGTCGGCCGGGTTCTTGATGGTGGTCACGATGGTGTTTCTCCTTGTCGATGGTCGCTTGGTGTGGGACGTAAGGGCCTAGCTGTCGGGTCGGCCCGGATACCAGGTGAGGCCGATGGAGTTTCGGTGGTCGCCGTCGTGGCCAGCCACCTTGGTGCACTGGCCGCCGCCGTTGCGCGCGATCGCGCCGATGTCGGTGACGGCCTCGCAGCGGGCGTGCCGCCCGGTCGGCGCGTCGTCACCTGCGGCCAGTTCCGTGTCGTCAGTGCACATCGGTCACCTCGATCAATCCCGCGCCGAACGCGCGGCCGCGTCCGATTCCGGTGGCCAGCGCCAGGTTCGCGGCGGCGGCGTCGGTGACGGTGACCGCGGCGGCCACCTCAGCCAGGTGCATGGTCGCCCCGCGGCGCAGGGCTCGGCTGCGTGTGACTTCGGTGAGAGCGGCGGGTTCGAGCCCTGCTTTGGTGAGCTGGACGCTGACCCAGCCGGGCAGCTCCGCGTCGGGCACGCGGACCCGGCGGCCGCCGTGCAGGTCGCTCGGCGGATTGTGGCCGTTCCGCAGCAGCGCGGAGGTCACGCGGGGGTCGACCTCGGCTGGCGGGTAGCGGCGCGCCACCGCCTCCAGCGTGACCGCGATGCTCAGCCGCTCGCCGAGGCCCACGGTGGGCAGCGGGGTGCCGACGAATCCGGTGGGGGCGACGGTGGAGACCACGGTGAACTCACCGTCGCCGATGCGCCACAGCTCCAGCGGCGGACCGCCGAGATCGTCGGGGAACCTGCTGGCCACGAAGCGGTGGCCCAGGTCGCGGTCATGGGCGGCGGCGCGCAGCAGCGCCCGGTCGGCGGGGAGGCGGTAGCTCAGCGCCGTAGCGCCGTCGGCGTGCACCGCATCTACACGTGTCTCTGTTTTGGCGACAATCACGACTCGGACATTACATGCACTATGCACCCGGCAACTACATCCGGGCGCGACACGCCGAGAGAAACTCGCCCAGACCTGACCGACTGTTTTCGGGACGGGTTTTCGGGACGAAAACGGTTGCAGGCGTGGCGAAGGTGACGTACACGTAACGTGCGTCGGGAACACGGACCGGTGCCGGGGCCGCCGTGCTTGGCGGTGGAACACCCCCGCTTACGCGGGGAGGAGACCTGAATGGCATCTACCTCGACGTCGTGCTGCGGAACACCCCCGCTTACGCGGGGAGGAGGCCGATCGGTTGGGTTGGATTGGCCGGGGCGTACGGAACACCCCCGCTTACGCGGGGAGGAGGCTTCCACTTTGAGCGGGTGCTGGCCCTCGCGCGGAACACCCCCGCTTACGCGGGGAGGAGACTTTGTCAGCGTGGCGAGCGATCAAGTGCTTGGGAACACCCCCGCTTACGCGGGGAGGAGGTGTCCAGCCGCAGCGCGTCGGGCGGGCTGCTGGGAACACCCCCGCTTACGCGGGGAGGAGTCGCCATGACCCCCGAAGGGGTGCGGGTTCGCAGGAACACCCCCGCTTACGCGGGGAGGAGACTTCTTGACCTGCACCGTTACACGCGACCGGAGCTGTTTTCATTCAGTTGTGACACCCATACTGTCTCTATAACCGCGACATGTCAAGCAGCTGGGCGTCAGTCGCCGTAGATGGAGCGCTCGTATTGCGCCTCGGCGATCTCGGCCATGCGCTCAGCCCGAGCCTCAGCCCGCGCCTCGGCGATGGCCTCGTAGTCGGGCTCGTCGAAGACGTCACCCTCATCGTCGTAGATGCTCATGCACATGCACGTTGCCACCGCGGGGCCCCGCCGCGGGGTCGAGGCGCGTCCGGGTCACCGCGGCCCTGGATACCGGCAGAGATCGTCTGGGCCGCTCCACCTGCTGCCGGGCGGGTACGTCAGGGTGCACGCCCCCAACGGGCCGCCGTCTCGGACCACAGTGATCAGTTCAGCGCAACGGGTGAACTTCCAGGTATCGCCCGCAGCGTCGGACCATCTCCAGTGCGGCGTGCACTCTTTAGCGGCCGACACCTCCGGAGGCGACGCGACAGCGGCGGCGGCGGCGGCCGCCGCGGCTGAGGCGGCGAGGAGGGCCGCCGCCACCCCACGTCGCATGGCCGACCCCGCCGCCCGGCCGCCGTTAAATCTCGAAGACAGGAACCCGAGCCCGACCCGCGTCATCGGCGCGGCACACGTAGTGCCCGCTGAGCGGGTCGTATTTGGCCATTTCGGGGGCGGCCACGATCTTGCCGCTGGAGCCGCGCATGTCCAAGGTGACAAGCTCCAGTGCCTGCAGCTCGGCGACGGTGAACTGATCGAAGTCGACAGTCTCGCCATCCGGCGGCTCCTCGACCTTGAACCCCAAACGCGAGTAGACCCTCGGAACCCGATCCGACACCGCGGCCGCGAAGGGCGGCCAGTGCTCGGCACACGCCGACGGGAGAGCGGGATTGCTCCAGCTGCAGCCCGGCGCGTAACTGAGGTAGCTGCGGAGCACCTCCACACGGGACTCGCCGGTGTTCGGGTCGGTGATGCTGGCCACGAACGCCCCCGCCCCGTTCGCGCCGACATTCTTCGCCAACCTCGCTGCGTGGCGGTCGGTATCCGGGAAAATCTTGGCCGCAGTCATCTCAGAGAACCGCGCCGCCGCGATCTTCACCAGGAGGTTCGACGACCACGTCGCCGGGACCGACACGTCGCGAGCGTCCTGAGACACCAGCACGACGTGCACCCGAAGTTCGCGGCCGAGCACGAGGATTTCGGTGATCATGGATTCGATCGCCCGCTGCTCTGCGCGGGGCAGCTGCGCACCCCATTTGCGGCGCATCACCCCGATGTCGTCAAGCACAAGCACCACCGGCGCGTACTGGTCCCATCCCTCCGGATCGGCCCATTTCGCATCGACGGCGACCCGCTGACGATCCTGCATGATCCGGTGTGCCGTGACGATGGACCCGACGAAACTCATTCCGGCGGGTGAGGTTCCCAAGCCGTGGGCCACCACCCCGGCAGCCGGAAGCCCGGACCCCGAACGGCCGTCGGAGAGGTAACCGGCGATGCCCGTGCCTGTGTCGCTGGCCAGAATCAGCGTCCACAACGACGCGCGGAACTGCTCCAGCCAGGAGCGCACCAAAGCGCCCTTGCCCGAACCGGTACCGCCCACCACCAACAGGTGCGGTGTACGGTCCAAACGCACACCCACCTCACCATCGCTGTTAACGCCGAGCTTCAACTCCCAGCCGCGGTACCGCTGCTTGGCCTCGTCGAGACTCTGGGGCACCGACCAATGGGGCGGGAACGCCAGGTCGGGAATTGCGGGAACGTCGATCATCGAATCGGACATGACAGATTCACTCCTCACGCGGCCGGGGCATCCACAGCGGAACCATTCCGCGCCACTTCACCGCACAGCCGCCACAGTGACACCGCGCCACCGCCTCGGCGGGGCGGGGCGCGTCGGTACCGTCGGCGCGCATGGAGCCCGACATCCCGCCCCTGCCGCTCGCCAACACCGGATTCGACGGCCGCGCCTTCCTCACTGACGACGAGTACGCCACCTACCTGCGGCGGATGCCGGTGCGCTACCCGCGCCGGGACATGGCAGACCCCGGCATCGACGCGGCCTGCGCCGTGTGCGGCGAGCCGCCGACATCCGACAATCCCCTGCAGGTTTGCCACCGAATCCCGTTCGGGGAGGGCATCCGCCGTTGGCGTCTCACGCCGGAATGGCTTGACCGGCCCGACAATCTGCGCTGGGCGCACCGGAAGCGATGCAACAAGCTGGTTGAGCTGTCGCCGCTGGCTGCCGGGGAACTAGTGCGTGCCATCGCGAAGCCCTAAAGCTCGGCCTTGGCCACCTTGGACTTGCGCACCGGAGGGCGGCACACGTAGTCGGGGCTGGCCGGGTCGTAGCGGGCCACGTCAGGGTTGGGAACGATGTCGCCGTTGCTGTGGCGGGTGTCCAGGGCCACCAGCTCCATCTGCTTCAACTCCTCCACGGTGAACATGTCGAAGTCGATGTAGCCCAGCGGACACTCCTCGGCTTCTTCCTTCTCCCGCTGCGCCTCCGACGGCTCGTCGATCTTGAACCACTGCCGGGTGTAGAGCCGCGGCACCCGGTCGGACACCTGCGCCTTGAAGGCGGGCCAATTCTGCGGCTCCGCGCATTGCGGGGGGAGGCTGGGGTTGTTCCAGCTCTCACCGGGGCTGTAGCCGATGTAGCCCTGGTACTCCAGCACGTCGGCCGCCCCGCTCTCGGGGTCGATCGCTGCGATCAGACAGCGGCCTTTCTGGTTCGGGTCCATCGACTCCGAGAGCATCTGCACCTTCGGGCGCACCGACTCGTCGAACGCCTTGCTCACCGTCATCGGCTTGGGCTTGCCCAGCGAGATCGACAGCGGCAGGTTCGACGACCACGTGGCCGGGATCGACACATCACGCGCGTCCTGGGACACCAGCAGCACATGCACGCGCAGCTCGCGGCCCAGGGCGGTGATCTCGGTGACCATGGACTCCACCGCCTTGGCGTCGTCCTTGCTCAGCGCGCTGCGCCACTTCTCGCGCATCCCCTTGATCTCGTCGAGTACCAGCAGCACCGGGATGAAGTTGTTCCAGTTCTCCGGGTCGGCGGCCTTGGCCTCGGCCGATCCCTGCTGGCGGTCCTGCATGATCAGGTAGGCCATCACGATGGTGCCCACATAGCTCATGCCCTTACTCGACGAACCCAGGCCGACCGCCACGGTTCCGGGCACCGGCAAGCCGTTGTCGGCGGGGTCGGGGGTGATGTAGCCGCTGTAGTCGGCCCCCTTGCCATCACATAGTAGAAGCATCCACCCGGCCGCTCGGTGCTGCTCCAGCCACGAGCGAACCGCTACGCTTTTTCCGGAGCCGGTCTCGCCGATCACCTTGAGGTGCGGCATCTTGTCCATGCGGAAACCCAGGTCACCATCCTCGGTGACGCCGACTTTCAGCTGCCAGCCCGGATAGCGACGCTTGGCCTCCTCCACCGTTTTGACCACCGGCCACTTCGGCGGGAACGCCAACTTCGGCAGTCCGGACTTGCGGCTGCCCTCGAAGCGGTCCTCGGTGACGTCGAAGCGGAACTTCCACACCCCGCCGAGAGTCTTCGCAAACGTCGACTGCAGCCGCTTCTGCACCGCGGAGTCGGTGAGAAACCCCGGCTCCACGCAGGAGAATCCCCACGAGACCAGCTCACGTTTGCCCTTGACGTCGTCGAACTCGATGCTGTCGGGGCTCAGCGCGAGCTTGCCGGGAAACCGGGAGTCAGCCACCTCGATGAGCCGGGCGATCTGGCGGTCGCGGGCCTGCTCGCCGGGCAGCTGGCTCAGAATCGTCGCCGGTGAATCCACCTCGTCGGGGTCCACCCCGGCCAGCAGCAGCTTGTGCTTGCGCCAATGATCAGCTGCGCGCGACCACAGCCAGATACCCGCCGCTGCGGCCGCACAAGATGCCAGATACCGCACCGGTGACGCGAAGCCCCACTGCGTGATCGGCGCGAGCAGCCCCGCCGACCCCAGCGTGGCGAAACACAGTGCCTGCGACTGGTGCGACGCCTGGGAGAAGCCACTGGTGTCGCGCATACTCATCTAACCGGTCCTGTCGCCCTTGTCCGATCCGCCGCCCCGGTTGCGGCCGCCCTTCCCATTGTCCTTGGGCTGCACCACCGTCTTCTGGACCGGAACCCGCGGCGGTGCCGGACGCTCCTTCTTGGCATGCCTGGGGGCGCGCGGCTTCGGCGTCTCCGCTGGCTTGGGGGTGACCACCGGAGTCTTCGGCGGCGACAGCGGACCGCCGCGATCCCTCTTGGGCGCGACCCGCGGCTTCTTCGGCATCGCCTGCGGCGGCGGTGCCTCGCCGGGGGCCGCGGCCTGGCCCACGGTGCGCACCCGCGGGGCGGGCGCGGTCTCTCGCTTGACGCGCCGGGGCTTGGTCGGCGAAGGCAGGCTCACCATGCCCGGAAGCGTCGGCTGGTCATCGCCTACACCGCCCGCGGCGGCAACGTCGCCGATGAGCACGCGGCGCTCCGCGGACGTCAGCTCCCAGATCACGTCGGTGGTCTCGCTGTCGACCTTGACCTGGATCATCGAACGCCCCTCGTGGCTGATGACCTTCATGCTGTTCACCGCGGCCGTACCCGGATCGTCCTCGGCAACCAGGACGATGGCTTTACCTTCGCAGCGTGCGCGGTTGCGCTCCCAGAACGCGGGCGTGCACACCAGGACGTCGGCCATCCGGAGGTTCTCCACGCCGATGCTGAGCGACGGTGCGGCGCGGTGGGCTACCAGGGCCTCCCACGCGGGGTCGTCGATCACCACGGCGATGCGGCGGTCCTGAGTAGACAGCCGCGCCACCATCTGCAGAGCGAAAAGTTGCGGACCGAACACCCACAGTGGTTCTTCGGTTGGCGGTGAGGCGACGAACACGCGGGTCTTGTCGGGGCGGCTGCCCACGAACAGCCCCGCTCCCCCGGCCGGGATGCCGAATCCGAGGCGGTGGCGCTCACCGATGATCGCCCCCGGTGAGCGCAGCGTGGTGCGCGACGCGACCGGAAGGCAGCGCTCCAGTGCGGCCACCTGCTGCCCGGATGCCGACTTGAGGCCGAACCCCGAGGTCTTGTCGAACGTCTCCGAGCCGCGCACCAGGTAGGTGATCAGAGGCTGCGCCAGTGCCTGCCCGCCGCCGACCGGCGACAGTGACAGCGACGTGTACTGGCGGTGGGACTGCAGATGGTTCCAGGCCCCGGCGGACTCGGCGTTCCAATGCCCGCGGGCCGGGACGTAGCTGCGGGTGTGCACCCCGCTGCGGGGTCCGCAGTTGCGCCAACCTGGGCTCGCCAGAGGACGTGACACCTGTGCGAGCACGGTGTCGTGGAAGCCGCGCACCCGCGTGGCGTCCATGAGCTTGCCGCCGAATCCCTTCTCGGCCAGTGAGTACATGACCCGCGTCGCGGCGACGGTGAGCGCCTGGGCGAAACCCACGTGCAGCGACCCGCGCTGGGTGCGCCGGTACGACGGGTCGATCGTCTCGGCGTCGAGGGCCATCGACACCGCCACCACCGTCACCCCGCCGAGCGGAACCGACACCGGACCGATCAGCGTGTCCAAGGTGGCCGACGCGTGGTCGCGGGAGGCGAATTTGTACCCGGCGCAGACCACGTCGATGCCCGACAGCCGCAGGTCGTACTGTTCGAGCTGACGGCGCAGCACATCGGCGGAGATGACCGGGGACTGGTTCTCCCCCGTCGGCCCGACCGAGGTGATCTGCCACGGCCGCGGGGTGATCTCGACGAACGCCGTCGCGGTCGTGCCGTCGAAGACGATGCCGACCTTGTCGTTGGCGAACAGCACCGCCTGCTCCAAAGGTGTGCGCGACTCACGCCGCAGCGCCACCCACTGACCCACGGTGCGGCCCGCGAACCGCATCCCGAACACCGACGCCGACACCGCGGCCGCCGCGCCCGCCACGGCCGGACTGATGCCCACGGTCGCTGCCGCAGCCGTGGTCGCCGCCATGGAGGCGGCCATCGCGCTGCGCGGCGTGTAGGCGAACACCGTTCGGCCGGGACCGGCGACGCGATGCTGATCCTCAGCGGCGGCTGCGGTACGTGCCTTCTTGGCCATCAGTCGGTCTCCTTCGATCCTCCGCGGGCGATGGCCACCACCACCGCGATGAACAGCGCCCCGGCCAGCACCCCCACGGTGGCCAACGCCACGGTGCGGGACAGGTGGTCGTCGGGGGACGCCGGTTCTCCGGGAACCGCGGCCACCGGGGGGACATTCGGACCCACCATGGGGATGGAGTCGTCGATCGGGGCGGTCAACGCGGCCATCGGGTCGACCACCCCGTCACCGAGGATGGCCGCCAGCGACTCCGACGGATGGTGCGCGGTGCGCCGGATGCGCTCGATGACCTGATGCGCGCTCAGGTCGGGGTGGCGCTGGCGGATCAGTGCGGCCAGCCCGGCGACGTTGGCCGAGGCGAAGCTGGTGCCCGCGATCGGCTCGATGCCGTCTTTGGTCTCCTGGGCGTTGACCAGTGAGCCGTCCATCGTGGACGGGTCCAGGGAGACCACACTGACCGCCGGAGCACCGACGGTGACCCACGGCCCCGGCATCGACATCACGTACGGGTCTCCGGTGAGCCGTGTGCCGCCGACACTGAGCACGAAGTCGGTGAACATGCTCGGCAGAGACAGCGTCTGCACCGAACTCCAGCCACGCGGATCATCGGGGTGCGCGGGATCGGGTCCGGGGTTCGCCGCACAGTCCCCGCCGAGGTTTCCCGCCGAAGTCACCACGACGGCGTCTTTGACCGCCGCCGCGAAGTACAGCGCGCCCGCCATCTCACGCAGGTCGGCACCGCCGTTAACGCCAACGCACGCGGTGACCGAGATGTTGATGACCGTGGCGTTGAGTGCTGCTGCGTGCACGATGGCGCGTGCGAGGGTTGCGACGTTGGACGCCTCGGTGGCCTGTCGCGCGTTGCGGGTCTGAGCCGAGTCCACCTGGTAGCGCTCCGACGCCTGGCGGATGGAGACCACCGACACGCCGGGGGCGATGCCGACGAACCCGTCGCCGGGTTTGCGTTGCGCGGCGATGATCCCGGCCACCAGAGTTCCGTGATGGTCGCAGTCCTGCAGCCCGTCACCGCCCATGATGTAGTCACCGCCGCCGAACAGTCGCGGCAACCGGTCGTTGCGGTTGACCCCGGAGTCGATCACCGCCACGGTCTGCCCCTCGCCGGTGGCGAAGTTGTGCAGCTTGTCGACCTGCCACACGGTGTCGATCGGCACCGAGTCGAACTGCGAGTTCTCCAGCCGCCCCGACTCAGCGCACAGGTACTGCTGCTTCATCGGGAACTCCGGTCCCGGCGGGCCGTCCTCGGGGGCGATGTCCACGTCGGGGTTGAAGTGGTACGGGGTGATCGCCGCCGCCGGGGCCGCGGGCACGCACAACCCCAACAGGGCGACCACTGACGTCACCGCGGCTGCGCGGCGGGCCACATGCTTCGGTTTCACCTTGGCTCCTTTTGCCGTTCAGCGGTTGCGGATGCGGGACCAGCCCTCAGCGATGAAGACGACCAGCGGGAACACGCCGATCACGGCGAGGGTGGCGATGATCTCCAGGCGGCGCTTGCTCAGCGGTGAGTGCAGCGACTGCGCGCGCACGGCCCAGATGATCGCCACGATGACGAAGATCAGCAGCGGAACGGCACCGGCGACGATCACGGTGGCGTCCGCCGGATGCGGCGACAGCGACCGCCCGAGCAGATACCCGCAGGCGGCGAGCGGCCCGGTGACCAGAAGCGGAAGCGAGGCGTCCCTGGACACCAGGCCCCGGCCGACCGCCACCGCGACCACCGACGCCGCAGCGACCAGCGCGAACGCGTGCCATTCGTAGTCCTTGGAGAAGTAGCCGAGGGCGGTTGCCGAGGCGACCATCAGGATTCCCGCGGCGGTGACCATGCCGATCATCGCCTTGAGCGTGGTGTTGACCCGGTTCTCCTGGTTGAGGATGGCTTCGATCGCCACGCTGGAGGTGGATCGCTTCGAAACCTTGGCCACCTTGGAGACGCGCTCGCCTCGCTCGGCGGCTTTGCGCTCGGCCTCGGTGAGGATCGGCTCCCCGGTGGTGGGGATGCGATTGACGCGCACGTTGCCGACCTGCCGGGAGATTTGCGTGCAGAACACGATCGCCACCACGGACAGGAACAGCAGCTGTGAGGCCACCGACTGTGAGCTGGCGTCGAGCAGCAGATGGACCACGCCGACGAACACCGCGCAGAACGCGAGCACACCCGCGCCGACGTGAAGCGACGCGGGACGGTTCTTGGTCACCGGGCCGAGCACCGCCACCAAGACGCCCACCGCCGCGCCCGCGGTGGTGACGTGCCAGACTCCGGGATCGCGCGGCACGGCGACCACAGCCGCGGCCGCGGCCGTGATGTAGGCGGCGATCGACAACGATCCGGACACGTCGGCGTACTCGCGGCGCATCCGCGACATCACCGCGGCCAGCGTCGTGCACATCAGCGCCAGCACCCCCAGCGCGGCCGCCACCGGAATCCGCGCCTGCTCGGACACGGCGAACACCTGCGCCACGCCGATGGCCGACAGCACCGCCGCCACAGAAGGCAGCGCGACCACGCCCAGGCGGCGGGTGTCGGAACCGTCGAGAACCCGGAACGACTTCTTCGACGCCTCCGCTGCGCCGTCGGCGACGTCGTCGCGCAGCACCGGGTACTCCTCGGTGCGGGAGCGCTGCGTGAGGTAGAGGTCCGCGCCGGGATGCACCCCGGCCTCGTCCAAGGTGGTCTCCGGACTCAGGCGGCGGCGTACGGGGCCGTACTCCAGCGCCCACTGCACCTTCCGGGTGGCCAGGTAGTCCTTGACCGCCTTGCGTTCCGCCAGTTCGGAGAGCTGGCCGACCAGCTGGGCGGTGAGCGCAGCGATCGAAGTGTGTGCGTGCAGCTTGCACTGAAACTCGCTGGAGTGAGCGTGCACGTTCACGGCGATGAACGTGGTGTCGTTGAGCACCGAAACTGATTGCGTCATGGCGAACAGCATCACTGCCGAGAATGTGCAACGACGACGGAGGCGCGTCGGATGTACAGAGCGATTACGGACATGACAGACTCATCCGCAGCGGCAACACGCATCGCGTTGCCGGACTACCTGACTATGCACGCCGAGAGGCAGATACATGACCGATAGTGCGATCGACGATGGCTGGCAACGACTCGGAGCGACCGTTCGGAAGGCGCGCAACGACCTCGGATTCCACAGCAGAGACTCGTTCGCCGAGGCCGCCGACGTGTCACTGCGCGTGATGGCGGACCTGGAGTCCGGGACGCGCGACAACTTCTCCGAACGCGTGATCTCCAAGGTGGAAGCGGCCCTCGGCTGGGCCAGCGGAACCGCCGACCGCATCGTCGCTGACCCCGATTTCCGCCCGTCCGCACCGGCGACCGGCAATGAACTGGTGTTTCAGCCGCCGGAGTTCGACCGTCGACCGGTCGACGTGGACGTGGCCGCGGTGGAGCGGCTCATCGCCGCACTCACCGAGGTCAGCCGCTCCTCACAGTTCGAGCAGACACGCGGCGAGATATCGAAGCTGCTGGAGTCGGCCACGTCGCTGTGCTGGCCCTACGTTGTGAGGCTGGTGGAAGACAACTGTCTTCCCGGCAAGCAACTGCACCCGTCGGTGGCCCCGGTCTACGAGGCGTTCGTGGCCGTCGCCGACGACTTCGCACCCGCGGACCCTTCCAGCAACTACACACAGTGGCTGCGCGGCGAGGACAGCACCGCCGACGCGCAACAGCAGCAGCGCTACATGCAACGCTGGTCAGAGTCGCGCCGCACGCGGCGGCTGCGGCGCAAACGCATCGAGAGCTAGCGGGCACGCCCTGCGCGGTGGACGCGCCCGAGGCCGCCAACGGCCGTGAGGTGCCCGAGTCTGGAGCTTGCCCGAGCCCCCGGACCCGAAGGAGCACCCGCCATGGCCTCAGACACCATCGTCGGCTACACCTACGACGCGGACACCCTGTGCCCGGTGTGCACAGCCGTGGCCGTCGGCGTCGACTACGAGGCTGGTCCGCGCATCCCCGATCTGATCGACCGGGCAGGGCGCGAAGCCGGTATCGACGTGGATAACGAGCGGACCTTCGACAGCAGCGAGTGGCCGAAGGTGATCTTCGAGGTGAGCGTGGAAGGCCCCGAGGAGCGCTGCGGCAGCTGCCACGAGTCGCTCGTCGAGTGACGGCGAGGACGTGACACTAGCCGGGCATCGGCCACGGTGGACACGCCGGTCTCGGAGTCGGTGCGCAGTCGTGTCGGTATCGTGATGTAGTCTCCAAAACAGAGACACAGCCGATGCAGGAACGGAACCCAACAGCTATGAACTCACGCATCTGGACAGCTGCGGCCACCGCGCTGTGCTCCGGAGCCGCCCTGGGCAGCCTGGTCGTCGGCAGCCGCGTCGGTTTCATCGCCGCGGCGATGGCGGCGGCGCTGCTGTGGCTCGCCGTCGACTTCTTCACCTGGCAGCACCACCCGACCTACGTCGGCGAGCGTCACGACCCCGACCTGGGCCGCACCATCACGTTTCCGCAGCGTGAGCGCGGCGAGGCACACGCCGAGAGGGAGGTGGTGTCGTGTCGAGCGATGCGGTGATCGTCGACGTCGACGGCACCCTGTGTGACGTCGCCAGCGTCCGCCATCACGTGCACCAGCGGCCGAAGAACTTCCACGCCTTCCACTCCGGCGCAGCTGACTGCCCGCCGCACGACTTCGTGGTCGACGAAGTCATAGGCCACTACCGCGGTGGGCGCACCATCGTGGTGGTGACCGCGCGGATGTACCGGTGGGAGGACTCCACCCGCGGCTGGCTGGATCGTCACCTCCCGGTCCCCTACCTGGGTCCGTTCATGCGCGGGGACACCGACTTCCGTCCCGATGTCGACGTCAAGCGCGACATCCACCGCATCATCACCACTGACCACGGCTTCCGCGTCGTGCACGCGATCGACGACAACCCGTCGATCGTGGAGCTGTGGACACAGTTGGGTATCCCGACCACCGTGGTGCCCGGATGGGAGGTGCCGTGAGATACCCACAGCTGCGCCACAGCTACAGCCGCATCAGCTGCGGTCGGTGCCGAGGCGATCTCGGAGGATGGTCGTACGAGCCGGTCGACACTACTTATGACGCAATGGGATGCACCATCCAAGATGTGCTGTGCGACGACTGCCATGCCGAGGAGTGCGAATGACGTGGCCGCGCCGGGCAGCTCGATCACAATCCACCGTCACTAGCGTCGGCACGACCCGAGCGACCGATCCGAAGGAGTCACCATGGCTGAAATCCGCCGATACGTCACCGTCGACGCCGACGATAACGAATCCGACTGGGAGTACGACTCGTTCGACGACGCCAAGGCCGCAGCGATCCGCCAGGGCAACGCCGCGGTCAGCTGCAACATCTACGAGTACAGCGACCGCGAACTGGCGTGGACGCCCGACGGCAGCGGCACCTGGCCACCGCAATAGCGATTAGGTGCCGCTGCGGCCGGAGCCCCCATGCGGCCGCGGTCGGCTAGAGGTGTCGTACTTCGGAATCCACCGCAGCAGTCAGGTCTGCGGCGGTAAGCGTGGAGAGTTCGTCGTCGCTCAACGCCTCCAGTGACTTCTCTGACGCACCGATCCGGTCAGCGGCGATGTCGCAGGCGGAGTCGATGATCAGCTCCGCGGTGCGCATACCGCCGTAGCCGATCAGCGTGTCCAGCCCTGGCAGATCGTCAGGCACCTGCAGTGAGCGGCCGCGGCGGCCCGCCAGCAGGTGCAGCACTTTAACCATCTGCGCTGCGGTGGGCTCGGCCAGCCTCACGTGCCCGTAGAGGCTCGATCGCTTAGCGACCATTTCCTCGGCCCATGCGGTGGTCGCGGTGAACACCACAGCGGTGGTGTTCTGCCGGTCGGCGAGGTGGCCGTTGATCGTCTCCACAGCTTCTTCACCGAATGGGTCCGAGTTGCTCCGGCGATAGAGGTCATCGAAGTCGTCGAGGACGATCGCGCCACCCGCCATATCGGAGAACATCTTGCGGACTTTGGCCGATGTCTCTCCCTCAAACCTACCGACCAACTCGGAGCGTCCCGCGGCCTTCACTGCGCCCGTCCCGTCGCCGCGGAACGCGGCGTGAAGCTCCGCGATCGCCAGGGCGGTCGAGGTTCGTCCGCTGCCGTACGGGCCAGAGACGATGGTCGGCTTCGGGGTGCGCAGGGCGTGCAAGCCGCCAGTCACCTGGATACTCATACCTCGGCGGTCCATTTCCCGACCAAGCAGGTGCGCCTGGGCGATGCGATAGACGATGGCCTTGGCATCCTCCCCGATCACCAGAGACTCCACGTGGGCAAGGGCACGGTCCTGCCGCTCCGACTGGCCGGTGACTTCCTCGGCGACACCACCACCGCCACCGGAGAAGTCCCTGCGCACCTGGCGCAGCGCCTCGGTGTAGCTCATCTCTGGGTTGTCCGCCATCAGTTCACGGGCGGCGGATTTGATACTGGAGCCCATGGCAGGCCCTCCTTCTCTGCAACACGCGGGACGGATCGACCAGCCGCGACCTGTACCGCCCCGCTGCTGGACAGAGGGTCGCCGCGTGCCCCTGGAGGGGACTGGCCTCGCAACGGTGGCGTGTTCGGGGTCGCGGCCCGAGACTGCCGGTCGAGGGTGTCGCCTGCGCGGTGAGGCGAACGATGACGACGGTAGCGGCCCGCAGCGGTGTCGCGGTGCCGGGGCGCGCCGCGTGCAGTCCCCGCTGCAGGCCACTCGCACACTGGTTCCGACACCCGAGCAAGGAGCAGCGATGAACGACACCGTGCGCGTATCCGTGCCTCGGCCCATCGAGGTCGACGAGGCGGCTGCGCACCGCGACATCGACTCCTCGATCGCCGCTGGCCGCGAGATCAGCCCCGAGACCGCCGTGGCGGTCGCCAGCTGGTGGCAGTCCCCCGGACCCATCGGCGCGGTGCTGGCCTCGTTCGCCTCGGGCATGGAGGTCTCGCGCGATGCCCTGCTCGCCGACATCGCCGGGAGTCGCCGCGTGCGCTGCCACAACGCAGGCATGGCCGAGCACGAGCATCGCGAGTTGGACGCCTTGGCGGAGTTCGTTCGTCGCCACCGGTGACGGTCGCAGCCGACCTCGCGCTGGCTCACGCCGGTTCGCGGCGCTCCGCGTCGTCGGCGGCTTTGAACAGACCCGCAGCGGCGACGGTGTGCTTTCCCTCGGCCTCCAGGTTGCGGGCAACGGCGCGCACCTGATCCGGCGTCAGCAGCACGTCGTGGATGAGGCCCAGAATGTGCTCGGAGTCCTTGACGAGAACTTTGCCGCGCTCGAAATCCAGATCGACAACCATCGAACGTCGCTCCCCTGCTCGCTGTAGCCGTGCGACTCCGCACGGCACACGCAGTATTTCCGCAGCACCGCCTGCGCGCGCAACGCGGCGCGGCCGCAGCGGCAGCTAGACCAGCTCCACAGTGGCGTCGGCAGGAACTTCGCCGGTGAAGCACGACGAGCGCAGCACCACCTTGTCGCCACCGGCGAGGGCCACGTGGTTGACGATGCCGACGGTGTTCACGTCATCGGCGCGGCCGTCTGGGTAGCGCGCGATCAGGTCAGTGGCGTCGATGTACTGCCCCGGCGTCAGATCGGCGACGCGAACGTAGTTGGCGGACATGGCCAGCAGTCTCCTTCGGGCTATCGCGCCTGTGCCACGCACAGCGTGTCGAGCATGGTCTTCCAGTCGGTCGCGTCGAACTGCGACGGGTCCAGGCCCTCGATGTAGATGCGGCGCGCGTCGTCGACATCGACAGCAGAGAACATCGCCGACAGCTCAGGAAACTGCCGGTTCTCGACGTAGAACAGGGCCACGTCAGCCGACCCGTTCGACATCGACGATCTCCCAATCTCGGATGTCGGAGTCGGTCACCGGAGCGTCCTCGATGTCCATCGCGGTGAGGTCGTCTTCGTTGAAGTCGTCGTCGACCTCAACCCGGTAGGTGGTGGTCTCCACGGTGCGTACCGTCACCTTGAGCTGCTTCACGTCGCTTCTCCTCCGGGATTCTCTGATACTGCAATTGGATTCTGGTGATGAGCCATGCGCCGCTCCCAGCGGAGATCGGCGAGACGCCGTTCGTGAGTCTTCGACACTCGATCCATCCAGTTACAGAACTGGCCGACCGCAACGCAGATCACAAGCCAGACGGTGAAGATTCCGCCGAGCACGGCCGCGCCGTCGGCGGTCATCGCTCGTCTCGCTTCAACGCGTCGGCCTCGTCTGCCTCAGCCGGGAACCACCGCCGGATCGCCTCGACGCACTCGCCGCTGGCGTACGCGCGCTTGATCGCAGCGGACTCCTCCCCCGTCCAGTCCCGCGGCGTGTGCTCGGCGGACCCACCGACCAGGAACCCCGATTCCCGCAGGCGGATCAGTTCCTCGACTGTGTTGCACTGGTGCACGTCGTCGCGGTAGTCCGCGATCCTCCGCCCGGCGAGTCCGTCGTTGTTGTCGTCCATGGCTCCTCCTCGTGCCGCCAAGTGTGCAGGGGCGGGGCCAATATGCCTCCGCTCGGCGCGAGACACGCCGACGCGACCGTCATCGCCGCCGCCCACCGCGGCGATAATGCGGACGCCCGCCGCCGCTTCCGCCGTTTCGCGGCGGGCGCGGGCCGGACGAGCCGCCGAACTCGATCGCGCCGCGGGTGGCCAGCCGGTCGGCCAGCTCGTTGCCCTCGTCGCCGTTGTGGCCGCGCACCCACCGCCAGTCCACGGTGTGGCGCGCGGCGGCAGCGTCGAGTCGCCGCCACAGGTCATCGTTTTTCACCGCAGTGCCTGACGAGGTCTTCCAGCCGCGCTTCTTCCAGCCGATGATCCAGCTGGTGATGCCGTTGCGGACGTACTGACTGTCGGTGTGCAGCACCACCGTCTGCGGGGTCTGCAGGTGCTCCAGCGCGGTGATCGCGGCCAGCAGCTCCATGCGGTTGTTCGTGGTGCGCTTCTCCCCGCCCACCAGCTGCGTCTCGTCACCGTTGGCCCGCAGCACGGCTCCCCAGCCGCCGGGGCCGGGGTTGCCGTGGCAGGCCCCGTCGGTGTAGACGGTAACGGTCTCGGTGGTGGGCATGGGGATTCCTTCCTGATGAGGGGTATTCGGCCGCGACGGTGGTGGGCTAGTCCACGCGGAACGGGTTGACGTTGGCGAACGGGTCCACGCCGTAGCGCCGCTGCAGCTCCGTCGACGTGACCGACGCCGATACGGTGCCGTCCTTGAATCCGATGCGATACCACCCGGCGTGGCCCGCGTCCTCGATCCAAGCGACGGTAGCGTGCGGCTGGCCGTCGAGGTCCAGTGCGGGTTTCACATCCCCACCGTCGCATCGCAATCGAGGGTCCACGGTGCTGGGCGCGGCGACACGCGGAGGAGAGTTACAGCCAGCCGCGGGCGATACCGAGGCTGGTCATCTTCCCGTACATCTCGACGAAGTCGCCGCCCATGATCTCGGGGTCGATCCAGCTGAACTCCTCGCCGTCGCCGTCGACGGCGGTGCGCAGCGCCCCGCGGGAGCGAATCTCGGCGTTCATCTGCTCGAACTGAGCGGCGAACGTCTTCTGCGTCAGGTCGCTTGTCACGTCCTCAGCTGCCCTCGAACTCGGCGTAGTCGGCCTCCAGTGACCGGATCGCGTCGGCGTACTGCTCGGCGGTGTCGAACTCGTCGACGTCGATGAAGCCGTCACTGTTCTCGCAGACGATCCACCATTTCCCCGCCGGTACGTCGCCGGTAAGGCCGAGGCGGGCCACTTCGTCGGCGTCGAGGTCGGCGATGCCGTCGTAGATGTGGCCCCAGGTCGACACGTCGCCGACGGTGTCGGCGGCCATCCCGTCGAGCACCAGGGTGTGCAGCTTCTCGTCACGGGCAGATGCGTACTTTCCAGCCACGGTAGGTGTCCTTTCAGCGGTTACCGGTCGGTGAGTCGGGCCCGGTCGACGTGCACGGTGCTGTTGAAGTGGACGTCGCGGATCACCGCGACGCGCGGATGGCGGGTGGGTCCGGCGAACTCCCAGCCGTCGTCGGCGTTGACAACGTTTGACCCGGCTGCGTCGGGAAGAACCCGCACCGGATCACCGGGGTCGAAGTCCGGAACCCGGTCTTTGACGTCCTCGGCCCTCTGCCGGGCGGCGTCACGGGCGGCGAGCCAGTCGGCGATCACCTCGGCCTGGTGCGCGGCGTGCAGCGCGTAGGCGTCCACCGGTTTGATCGGCACCACCGGCCACGGGTCCGCGCCACCGTACATGTCGGTGCGGCTGCAGGAGCAGGACACCCACACATGTCCCGAGGGCGGGTACATCTCGCCATCGAAAGTGTGCTCCACGAGCAGCTCGGTCAGTTCATCGGTCGCGGTCGGGCGGCGGGACATGGTGCCTCCTCCAGCGTGACTGTAGTCTCTATCTTAGAGACTACACCTCATTGGGGCAGAAGCCAATGAAGCGGACATCAGCTGTCGATCACGGACAGGTTGATCGGGTCATCGCGGTACGTGCCGATCCCGTCCCAGCGCACAGCCACCAGGCCCTCGCGGTCACGCTCACCATCGACCACGGCCCCGGTCGCGGGTGCACCGCGGGGCACGGGTCTCGGCCCCACCCACTGCACCCGAGTCCCGCCGGTCAGCTCATCCATGTCGCAGCTCCCCTCTCACCGGCCAGCAGACTCATACGTACGCAGCTGGAATACGGTCGCCGGTGTGGTCGTCGACGAGGTCGGCGTCCTCGTAGTTGACCTCGTAGGCGACGATGTGCCACTGCGGGTCGGAGGCGTCGGTGAAGTCGACCTGGCCGATTTCGGCGATCACGGTGTCGATGGCCAACGCGCCACCACCGGCGGTGATGAAGTAGATGAAATTCTCGTAGCCGCCGGAGTTGTAGCCGTAGCTGATCCTCACCCCGCGGCCGTCGCGCAGGAGTACCTCGCCGAGCTTGCCGCTGAGGTTACGGTCGATAAGGTCCAAGTCGTTGTCGCCCATGGCCATGACCATGCGCCACGTCGGCCGCTATCGAGGTGCGCGGCGCGGGTGCCGCGACCGTGGCGGCGGCAAGCAGCCGCACGCCGATCAGCGCCGCTCGTTGAACCGCAGCCGCAACCCGTCGGGCTTGAGAGTGATCGTCTCTTTGACGGTCAGCCGGTAGCGCGGGTCGTACTCAAGATCGAACCGCTGCAGCACCGCGGCCAGCGTCAGCGCGATCTCGTGCAGCGCGAACTGCCGACCGATGCACGCACGCGCCCCGGTGCCGAACGGCTTGTACACACGCGGAGGCAGCGACCGCAGGTTCTCGGTGAGGAACCGGTCGGGATTGAACTCGTCAGCGTCGTCGCCCCACGCGCGGTCGCGGTGGGCGGCCAGCAGCACGACGAAGACCCAGTCACCGGCGCGGAAGCGGTACCTGCCGCCGCCGATGGTGGTGTCGTGCTTGGCCTGCCGGAAATAGCCCGGCGCGGTGGGCCACAAGCGCAGTGTCTCGTCGATGACGCGACGCAGCAGACGCATCTTTGCCACCTCGTCGAACCCGATCTCGCCGATGTCCCGACCGGCCAGCTGAGCGTCCACTTCGGCGCGCACCTCGCGGGCGAGTTGCGGATCGCGGGCCAGGAAGTGCAGCGCGAACGCAATGGTGTTGGCCGAAGTCTCACTACCTGCGACCAGCATGGTGAGCACCTGGTTGATGATGTTCTTCTCGTCGAGTTTCTCGCCGGTGTCCGGGTCCGGCGAGTGGAGCATCGCGTCGAGCATCGCCCCGCCCTCACCGCCGGGTCCGGCCTCGCGCCGCGCGTCGACCAGCTCCTTGACCCGCTCGCGCAGCCATGCTTTGTCGCGCCGGTGCAGGTCGCGCCGCCGGGAGCCGATGACCTTGTCGTAGTAAGGGATCGCGTCGGTGCGGCGGTTGGCGTAGGTCAATTCGCGGATCACCGCAGCCAGAAACGGGTCGTCGTCGACGTCGCTGAGCTTGTTGAACGAATGGCCGAACCCGGCGCGCGCCACGATCTCGGTGGTCAGGCGGTTGGTGCTCGTAGGAATCTCCACCCATCCCCCGGCCCGCTGTGCCCATGCGTCGACCAGCTCGCCCGCCGTATCCAGCATGGAGCGGTGATAGGACTGCATCGCCGCCTTGGTGAACAGCGGCATCAAGATGTTGTGCGCCTTGGCCCAGTTCGGCTCGTGGTTGTACGCGGTGAACAGCCCGTCCCCGCTGACCGGGCGCAGCTTGCGCAGTGAGTGGCCGACGTGCTTCTCCCAGTGGGCCTCGTCGTTGATCTCATCGACAAGATCACTTCGCGATACGCAGACGACTGAGATGTCGAAGATGCGCTGCTCCATGAGGCCGTCGAACGCGGCGATGTCGTCGGCGATCCCCTGCGCGGGGCGCGACATGTCCACGCGGAGCAGATCGCCCAGGACGGGTAGCCGCCAGCTCGGGCGCGGGAACGGTTCAGGTGCTGCGGACATGGTTCTCCTCCAATGGTTGGTGCGTGCTGGCGACGGGCCACCACTTCGCTAGCCGGAGCATTTCGGCGGTCTCACCGTCGAGATCGGCCGACCGGGAAGGTGGGCTGGCGGCGCGACCGCTGCTCGAATTGGCCGCGGGGGCAGGGTCACGTCCCCGATCCTTTCGCCGTATCGCCGCCGCCAGCTGAAACGCCAGGATGGCCTCCGCACGTTCGCCGTCGGGCACGCGGTGGAGTGTGCAGAGTCTGTCGGCGGTGGCCTCACTGAGAGTGAGCATCCACGGCCTCAGATGCAGGATGCCGTCGCGAATCTGAACGACGGCCTGGTGCAGGTCAAGGGCCGTCCAGCCGCGGCGCTTGTACGGGTCGGGCAGCTGGAAGACGACCTCGGGGGCGGCGTCCATCAGGTCGATCAGCAGCGGGCGGATTCTGCGCAAGCGGCAGCTGGTGGTGTCGAGACCGACTTGCGCCATGGCGGCCAATGCGAACGGCACCAGCCCGAACAGGCAGGTGCCCACAGTCTCCAGAAATATCGTCTGTCCGTGCAGCCAGGTCAATATCGGCTCGGCGTCGACCCTTCCGAGGGCGTCGGCCGCCGCCAGCACCGGAACGTCCACGCTGGTGGCCACGATGAAGCTGCCGATCACCACCCCGGATGCGGCAAGGAGGCGCTCACGCAGACTCGTTTCGGGGCCGCGGAATTCGCGCACGGAGTTATACGCCAGGCCAGCGCCTGTAGTCACGAAGATACTGACGAGAATGGTCCAGGCGATCATCGCCGTCCAGCCACCGAACTCCTCCAGCGTCTGGCCTGCCTGCCGTGCGGGAGTGGCCGCTATCCAGAAGCCGCCCGACACCGCGGCGGCCGCCACGTAGGGGGTCAGATAGGTGTATCGCTCGGTGTCCGCGGGCGGATGTTTCCACAGCCTGATGAACCGCAGCAGCTCGGCGTTGGCGAAGACCACCGCCACCAGCGATGCGTGCTGGGCGGTGGTTATCGACATAATCCCCGCGTCGTCGAGCATCACTTCGGCTGTGCGCTCACGCAAGATGTTCGCGGCGAACAGGCAGGTGAGCAGATTGTTGAAGGCCGACTCGTATCCGCTCTTGTTGAAGAACAGGTATCTCGCGATCAGCACCGCGGCGATGCACGCCAGCGCTGGCCACGTCACGCACGGCGGGTAGCTGGTGGTCACCGCTGGGGAAAGAACATGCTGCGGATCATGGATTGGCGTGCACCGGCTTCAGCGGCCCGGATCATCAAGATGTTGGCGAACGTCTCCGCTTCGCGCTCCTGGTCGGAGTCGAACTGGCTGCGCGTCAGGATGGATTTCACCACTCGCGGGTCGAGATCAGGCAGCAATTCGGTGTGGATATCGGACACCCGATCCTCGCCGAGGTCAGACTGCTGGTTGAGGTGGTGATCGAGCATCATGTGGCCGATCTCGTGGCACACGATCTGGTCTATGTGGTAGTCGGATGTGTCGCGCTCATGGACGATCAAATCCTCGGTGTCGCGGTCGATCCACAGCCCGCATGGGCTGTTGACCAGGCCGGATGTGTCGACGGCGACCCGCCGTATGGGACGGTTGCGGATGTCCGATATGCGGGCGAGGAAGACATCGAGGTTCCACGGGCATGGAACAGGCAAAGACTCTGCGAGAGCGGCTATCTCGCGACGTGACATGGGCATTTCCGCTACGGCTCCTCGCTATCTCCGGTTCCGCGCCCTTCTCCTGGTGAAGGGCCTATTGGCGGCAGTTCCTCCAGGCGGCGAACCTGGTCGATCATCTGGCGGATACTCTCCAGCGACTGCGATGTCAGCCCGGCGGCGCGGGTGGCCAAGTCCCTTATTCCCGCGTCCCGGAAAGTCGACAGCAGCTTGATCTGTGCGTCCAGGTGTGGGTCTATTCCCGCGTCGATCAGATATGACGCCGGTACCCCGAAGTATTCGGCGATGGCCCGCAGATGCGTGACCGTCGGGTTGCTCTTGAGCCCGGTGCGCAGCTGCCAAAGGTAAGCGGCGCTGATGGCGACTCCGGTGCTCTCTGTGATGGCGGCCGCGGCCGCCGCGTTGGACAGGGGCGGGTCATGCGGCTTGCGCATGGTCTCGAACAGCCGGTTGAGCTTTTCCGATAGCTCGGAACTCTCCACAGCGTCAGTCACCGATGGGCTCCATAAACGTAGGTCTCCATGTCAGGGTGCGATCGTATGCTGATGTTACTGCCTACGGCGGCGACACACCGCTAATACTGAATCATTTATAAGAGTATATGCAGCGACGCGGAGTGTGAACTAGCATCACCGCGACGACACCCCCACGATCTGAATCCCCCACCGACCCGAAAGGACGCCCTATGCACACTCTCACCGCGGACCGCCCCGCTGCAATCATCACGCGCACGTCCGACCTGCGCCAATACAACTCCATCCGCGACCACATCGAAGCCATCGGAAGCCTTGTGAATGTGGCCAACGCCGCGGCCCGTGCGCTGGACTCCGAGGTGTCGGACACCATGACCGTCGCCCAGAAGACTCTGGTCATCGAGCGGGTGTGGGACGAGATCGTTCGCGCGATCGCATCGGCCGTCAACCGCTGAACAGGCCGCTCCGTTAGATGCGCCCCTTGCGGCGAGCGTCGCGGACCATGTCGAACTCCCGGTACATGCCGTCGCGAGTGAACTCGCGAACAGCGGCCATGATCTGGTCCCGTCCGATCGGTCCGCCGCCGTAGACCTCCACCAGCATGTCGTGGTCAGAGGGGCTGACGTTGCACTCCCGGTACAGACGCCACTGCGCCTCGCTGACTTCGCCGTAGGAATCGGTGTAGACGGTGGTGTCACTGCTCATGGCTGTGAGCGTCGCCCAGATTCACCGGCCCAGCCCTACGAGGCGCGGCCTATCCGGTGGCCGAACGCCCAGCGTCGACGACCCGCGCCGCGAGAGCTTCGAGTCCGTCGGCGTCGATCCCCGGCCAGCCGTGCACCGCGGTACGCCATGTGAGCGGAATGGCCGACAGCCCCCACCGCGCCCCCAGCAGCGCTCCGGCGATCGAGGCGACGGTGTCGGTATCGCCACCGGCCAAGACTGCGCGCTCAAGAGCGCCGACCACGTGCCCCTCTCCTGTCCCCGGCGTGGTGGTGATCGCCCACCAGGCGGTCTGCAAAGCGTGCACGACCCAGCCGTTGTTGGGGAAATCGCGCCTGGGGTCTGCAGCGGTCGCTTGGCCCAGAAGGTCCGTCCACCGCCCACGGACCTGTTCCGGAGCCACTTCTTCGAGATACCGCCGAGGTCCGTCGAGGTCACCGTGGCGGGCCGCGTGGGCGATCGAGAAGCTCCACAACGCGCACGCCAGCCGTGCGTCGGCATCGGGGTGGGTGATCGCACTGATTCGATCGGCCGCCTCAGCGGCGAGATCGGGGCGATCGAGGTGGCGCAATCCCACCACCGCGGTGCGCATCAAGGAGCCGTTTCCGCCGGTCCGGCCCTTCGTGGCCGAGTACGCCGCCATCGACTCCGCGGTATCACCGCCATGCAGCAGAACCACCTTGGTCTGGCGTCCGACGTCTTTGGGTCCAGACGCCAGCCATCGGCGAAAGTTCGCGGCGATCGCATCGAGGCTCGCGGCGGTGAGTCCGTCACCGTCGACCAGCCCGTGCGCCACGCAGATCGCCATGTCGGTGTCGTCGGTCCACTGGCCCGGCTCCCATCCGAACGCCCCACCTCCTTTCATCGCGACGGGGGTGCCGGTGTCGGGATAGGTGAACTCATAGGGCGCACCGAGGGCGTCCCCCACCGCTGCGCCGACCAACGCGCCCGCGCACCTGCTGTGCACGGCTTCCGACTGCGCGACCGAACATCCGTGTTCACTCATGTGCGCATTGAAGCAGCGGCCGCGCGGAGTCGACCCCCCGCGGCGCGCAGGTGAGTTGCGCTGCCGGTCCACCCTCTGCAGTGGACTCGGCCCGCCGGGGACGTGACAATTTTCGGCGATCCGCCTCGCAGGAAGGCATCATCGGCCCCCGCGGGGCGCGCGGCACCACCAAGGACGAGCTGGACTCTGCATACCCCAACCGCCACCAGTTCCGCCTCTATGACGACGACGGCGAGCTGTACTACACCGGAACCCTGTTCTGGGTGGGCGGTGACGCCCCCGCCGAACACCAGGCGTACGGCCCGCTCGGCGATTTCGGGATGCCCGGCTCCGGCTGCACGATGTTGACATCCTCCCCGCCCTAAAGGACGGGGATTCCCGGATGCTGCTAGGCAGCGGCCGGGTGGTGGTCGAAGTTGTGAGCTTCGCCTGTATGCCGAGTGTCGCCCGGCGGGTGACGCGATGAGCGAAACGCTCGATCGCGGATGTTCATCGCGGCGTGAACATCAGCATGGCCGCTGTTGCCACAACGTGCGCACCGGAACTTCGCTTGGCTCTCGCGGTTGCGGGCGTCGATGTGGCCGCAGTGGTGGCACTGCTGTGAAGTGAAGCGCGGGTTCACCTCGATCACGTCGGTCTTGTCGGCCAGTCGCGTAGCGAACCGCGACCAGCAGGAGGCGTAGATGGCTTTGTTGAGTTTCGCTTTCGCCGACGCCCCGTTAGGCAAGAACTCACCGGGCTTGTCGGGGTTGGGTTGGGGTTTGGGGCGGCGCACCATGTTGGCGGTACGCAGCTTCTCGATACCCACGCTGCGGTGCCGTAGCGCCAGCTCGGTGGTGGTCTGCTCCACCCAGTTACGGCGGCGATCAGCCAACCTGTGGTGCATCGCCGCGATCTTCGCAACGGTCACCGCGCGGCGGGTTGAGCCTTTCTGTTGGCGCGCGAGGTGGCGTTGCAACGCGATGAAGCGTTTCTGTTCGCGCGGTGACCAGGTGGGGGCTTGGAAGAACTCGCTGTCACTGGTGGCCACGGTGTTGGCTACTCCGCGGTCGATGCCGATGGGTGCGGCCGTGGCCTCGGTGTTGAGTTTGCCTCGCGGGGGGGTGGTCAGCGCGACATGCCAGCGCCCACCGGAAACGGTGATCCGCGCGCTGGTGGCTTCGGTGATCTTCTCCCACGGGTAGGTCAGCCGGAACTTCACCCACCCGGCCTTGGGAACCAGCAGCGCGCCGTGACGCTTCGAGTAGCGGCGAACCTTGAGGTCACGCACCACGAAACCCTGCCGAGGGTCGCGAGCCGACCGGAAACGGGGAAACCGGGCACGCCCGGCGAAGAAGTTCGCGTAGGCGCGGTCGAGGTCACGCAAGGCTCCCTGCTGAACCACGGTGGAGCCTTCCCGCAACCAGGCGAACTCTTTGCGGGCTTCGGTGAGTTCACGCATCTGCTGAGCCACACCGGTGTTCTCACGGCGGCCACGCCACCGCAAGCGACGATGCTCCAAACCCAGGTTATAGACGTAGCGGGCGTGGGAGCAGTGCATCTCCAGCACAGCGAGCTGCTCACCGCTGCGCGGGCGTAGACGCTGCCGAAGACTCACACCGCAAACGCTGACACAATCGCAGCGATAGCGCCGACCGCGGCGCGGTACTCGCTCACCCCACCCTCAAGGGGTGGGGCCTGCGCTCGCACATCGGTCAAATACACCGGCAATCCCGACTGGGACTGCGGCTAGAGACCTGGACCCGCGGCGGGCGGCTGGATACGGGCGTCGAGGAGCTGATGTCGCTTGCGGCGGATCAGCTCCATCGACTCGCGGCCCATGTAGCCGATCGGCACCGCGCCGAGCTGCAGGGCCAACGCCCGCTTGGTGTCGGTGACGTCGTAGTGCGAGATCGCGGTGCCCGGCTTCTGGTGCCACTGTCTGCGCAGGCCCAGTCGCGCGGCGAACGCGTGCAGTTCCTCGTCGGTGTCGGCCAGCAGGTGCGACCACCGAGCCTGCAGCCTGCCCACCCGCGCGGGCATCCGCATGTCGTCGACGTAGACGGTCACCGTTCGATCGCCCGCGGGGAGTGCTCGGGCAGCAACGCGGGCATCGCTCCGGTCTCGTAGGCTTCGACAACCCGCGGCACCACGGCGTCGGCCACGGTCTGTCCGTTGGGCAGCACCAGGTGGCCGAGGAACTCGGTGTCGAACGTCGAAATGCCTGACTCGACGGCCTCCAGCTTCGCCTTGATCACCAGATTCAGTGCACGCCACCGCTGGCGGCACGCCTGTTCGTAGGCCGCCTCCCGCTGTGT
This sequence comes from Mycolicibacillus koreensis, assembly GCF_002104795.1. GTDB lineage: Bacteria > Actinomycetota > Actinomycetes > Mycobacteriales > Mycobacteriaceae > Mycobacterium > Mycobacterium koreense. The sequence continues at coordinate 57,511 of NZ_NCXO01000008.1, read as the reverse complement.
GGTGCTGCGGGGGTTGCCGCGGCTGGGCGTGTGGGTGAAGCTGCGGTCGTTGGGATCGGGCATCGGCACCACGAACTTCACCTGCCGATTGCGCATCACGAACCCGACGATGGCGGCCTGGTCGGTCCAGCCGTACATGAACTGTTCGGCTCCCCATCGCCGCAGGGTGCGCTCGATCTCGGCGCGCGACCGATCGGTGCTCACACTGGTGTCAGCTGCGTAGGTTCCCATGCCGGTCCCGCTCTCCGGTCGCTACGCCGCGTCGCCGTCGACCGCGACAGCCTGGCCGACAGGAACTTTCACTGTCCGCTCGTCGCCGTAGGGGTCGATGTAGCGCACGGTCACCCGCGACCGCGACATCGCCACGACCTCGCCGACGTGGTCCTTGCCGCGCAGATGCACCTGTGCCAGCGCGCCCACACTCAACGTCGAATCACTCACGATCAGGCCCCCGTCCCGTTTCGACTATCCCGACGCCTCCGGATGAACGAGACACCGTTGGCCACAAGCATCAGCGACCCGCCCACAACAACGGCCCCGAAGCTGGTGATCTGCACCGCGGCCGGGGGCAAGGTGCCGACACACAGCAGGGCGACCATCATCGCGGCCGACAAGATCAGCAGTCCCATGATCAGCAGCAGCCTCCGGTGCGTGATCGGGCGGGGGCGGATCAGCGGAGCGCCACTACGGCGGCGAAGATCAATCCCGAAGGCGATGAAGTCGTTCAGCCCCAGCAGCAGGGCGAACGCCGCGTACGCCAGGAAAATCGCACTGAGAGCGATTCCTGGCGCAGCCGTGCCCACAGGGGCCATTGCGTGTTCGTCGATCATGGCCCCATTGTCGGGTCCGCAGCTGACACCACCTTGCCGGGCGCGACGACACGCCGAGGCGATCACGCCGCCCGGTGGATGTTGCGCGGCGGTGGCGGACGCACCAGCTACGGTCTCCATTACCGAGACGGGTCGACATCGCGGTGACGACCAGGGGTAGCGCGCTAGGCGATGATCGGGCGCGAACCGTCATTTTGTCCCTGGTGACCCGCCACCGCTTGCCGCAATTGCGCACTGTCACCGGCAGCTGATAGCGTCTCTGTTATCGAGACATTAGCGGAGGGATTCCCATGGGAGCGACAGATTTCGTCACCACCATCTGGACCGAATCGAACATGGCCAGCGCGTACAACGAACTGGTCGCAGACTCCCACTCTGAGTTCGGCTACGACCCCTACAACGGGACCATCTCCACCACCGGTGGGGGACGCGCGGTGACCAGCACACCCATGACGTCGAACGGGGCGCAATCCTTCGCCTCCTGGGCAATGGACTACTGCGATGACAGCAGCGGCCGACGTTCCCGGTACGCCGCCAGCAAGTGGGAGGAAGCGCTGGCGATCCCGATTCTGTCCGACGACGCTTTCACCTTGTCCAAGAGCACCTTCACCCTCACCCAGGACGCCCTCGGGGACGCCGCACTCGACAGCGGCGAGAGCACCCGGTGGCGCTTCCGCTCCGCGGCACTCGACCGCGCCGTACGCGAACACGGCCACAGCGTCCACTCCGTCGACATCGACGTCACCGAGAAGTTCGGTGTCATCGTCGGCCACCAGAAAGGCAAGTCCCGCACCGTTTACGAGGTCACCGGAGCCAGCAACCATCCTGCGCGCTTCGACACCAAGGCGCAGGCCGTCGCTGCGGCCAAGAAGGCGCTGCTCAACCCCGGCCGACCCTGGTCCAGTGCGGTGGACGTGCGCGCGGTGAAGTGCTACGGCACCGGCGACGAGGAAAACGCTCCCGCCGACCCCACTGTCGCCGTGCAGCTGCGGCGCGTCGTGAAGTCGGCCAAAGCCAGGGTCACCGTCACCGTGGCCACCCCCAAGAAGCGCGTCCCGGCCGAGGCGAAACGCGGGTGGCTGTTCTACGGCATCGCAGCCACGTGAAAGGACAACATCCATGGAACTCATTCTGCGCGCCGCGTGGCGCGACTCCGCGGGAGGAGACCGTTTCCTGCGCATCCACCACTACACCGCCACCGTCGCCTATGTCGAAAACGGCGACCGGCATGGCCTGCACTGGAAAGCAGGCCGGGCCAACGCCTGCGGGGGCATCGAATACGCGCTGCGCGACGGGCGGCTCCCGCCCGATGCCTCGTTCGCCGAGTCGCAGGCCGAAGCCGAAGCCGCCATCCACCAGCTCTACAGGGCCAGCCTGTCCAGCAAAGATGCCCACGGCTGATCACCACGCGCCGAGACCGAGCGGCGCGCCTGAACGCAGCTAGTCTGCATCCATGAGTGCAATCTCTTTCGACGACCTCAAGCCACTTCACCTGGTAGCTGACGGACGAACACTGCTCAAGATCAGCAACGTCTACTCGGATCGAGTGACCGCGGAAGTGGCCCTTCCGGCACCGTCGCGCACCGCCGTGCTCACCTACAGCCGCGAGGAGGCCCAGCTGAGATTCAGCGCCCCGAGCAATCAGATGCTGGACCGTTACCGCGCCGCCTACTCCTATCCGATGGCGCGCACTGAGGAATCTCTGCGGCTGCTCTGTGTGGCCGACAACACCGACGGCTGGCCCAGCGGCGTCGACGGTCGCTACGACCTGTCCCCCATCGTCACCAGCCGGAAGATCGACGCGGCGGTCTCGCTGGGTGACTACAGCCCGATCGTCGCCGCGATCCTGCAACGCAGCGGCGCACCGGTGGTCACCGGCGTCTACGGCAACCACTGCACCGCCGACTACATGCCCGAACACGACATCGTCGACCTCATCGGCGACCGGTCACTGCCCGCGAGGCTGACCACGTTCCCGCAGGTGTCCGCCCTGTCACGTCCTCTGTCGGTGCTGGCGGTGCAGGGCTGTGTGAAGTACAAGGAGCCCACCGGCGACGTGCTGTTCACCCAGGAGCAGTACGCGCAAGCCATCGACCCGCTACCGGGCGCGGACCTGGTGATCACCCACTGCCCACCAGCCGGGGTCAACGACGCCGACGATGACGCGCACCGCGGTATCACCGCGCTGCGGCGCTGGGTGGACCGCCACCAGCCGCGCTGGCTGCTGCACGGGCACACCTACGAGAACCCGCCGGTGAGCACCCACGGCCGCACCGCGGTGCACTGGATCAGCGGGCTCGCTGTGGTCGACGTTCAGGTCTGACCGGGAGCGGGCGCGTGGACAATCTGGCGCGCGATGATCACCGCCGACGCCGCGTGCGCAATCGCGGCGACCGTGGACAGCACAGCTACGCTCATTGTCCCACCCGCGAGAGCCGCGGGCCACGAGGCCCCTGCAGCGAAGGTGAACGCAGCCGCTGCGACCAGGTGCAGCGCGACGCTGACCCATCGCTCGACGGGCTTATCTGACTCCACCACCTTGTCGACCAAGCTGCCGGGAAATCGTCGATTCATCCGATAGGCTCCTTAATGGTCTCTGTTATAGAGACAGTATCACGGCGGAGCGGCAGCGACCCGGCTACGGCAACTTGGCCGAGGCGGTCACCACCCCGGTCTCCAGCGCCACCACGGTGGTCACCTCCACCGCGTCGTCTTCGCAGTAGTCCACGTCGGTCTCGCAGCGCTTCACCGCATCGGGCAGCAAGTCGAGGGACTTGGGCAACGGTGCACTCACTCCCGGATCACCCAACCGCGCAGGCAGATGCGCGAACAGCACCGCGGCGGTCTCCTCGGCGATCAGCTGCGCGACCTTGGCCACCTCGTCAGGTGTCATGCCCCAATCCCCTCGCCGTTCACCGGCGGCCATCGACATGGCCATCCACCGCTGCTTGCACGCGGTGGTGTATCGCGCTTCCCACCTTGATGGCGCGACCTGACTTGCCGCTCATCACGAACAGCGACCCGTCGTCTTGTCGGCTGGCCGTGTACCACGCGGCGTTGGGGCCACGGGATTCGGCGACCTCGAACAGACCCGGCTCGATCACCGACACGTACATCAGGAGATCGCTTCGACAGTCACTAGGTCGGCCACATCCTCCGGCCGCGCATAAGCGACGATGTTGCGGTGCCGCAGGATGGCAGCCACGTGTGACGACGCCAAGTCAAGAGCGGCGTCGATCCCGCCGGAGGTCTCCACGGTGGTGACGCCGTTGATGCCCTCGGGCAGCTGCGGATGCGACACGGTGTATTCAGCCATGCTGCACAGCATGTCCGGCGGGACGTCGATGCTGCGGCTGAGGCGCGGCTCAGTAGTCGCTGAGGTCGATTCCGTGCTCGGCGGCCAGCGCCTTGCCCGCGTCGGTGAAGACGATGTAAACGTCCCCCTCGCCGTGGTCCTGGGTCACCAGCAGCCCGGCCTGCTTGAGCTGGGTGAGGTTGCCGCGGTCCGCGGCGGTGAAGTCGCGGTTCCCGTCCAGCCAGGGGTTGCCGCCCCAGTTCCCGGCGTCGGCGGCGTAGAACAGGAACAACAGTCAGAAGCAAGATGTTATGCTCACTCGCAGAGACCTGCTCTCCACAGAGCCCTCGATGCGGTGCAGTCGCCAAACTTCAGCCGCACGGGGGCTTTGTCCTTTTCTTGCCCCCCATCCTCAGCTGGGACGAGCCAGATTCCCCGCAGGTTGGCGGGGCGGGGGATGGTGGTCAGCCGAGTACGACCGTGATCCCGCCAGGCGTCTGCCTCACGTCAACTGACCTGCCGCAGCTCTGGATCAAATCCGCTCGGGCATCGGGTTTCATCCAGGCACTGCACCAGTCCCTCGTCGTTGAGTTCCTCGTTGTTGTGCCCGCAGTCCTCGGACCGGTAATCGAAGCTCTCGCTCATCGGCACTCCCCACTGCTGGGCATGTAGACCGGTCCAGTGTCGCGGTCGCCGTAGTGCGCCTCGTCGGCGACGGGCACCACGTCCACGTCCCGGACGCGCACCGTCCTCCCGGCGGCCAGGGCCTCCAGCTGCGTGCGCGTCAGAAGCAAGATGATCGGTTCGTCCGGATGGGGCGGAAGCGCATGGTCCTCGTATGCGGTCACGATGAGCCTGTCGCCGTCGTTGCATACCAGCGTGCGTGCTGAGCGCGGATCGTCCAGCTTGTTAAGCAGCGAGATCACGTTGCGCTCAGTCAACTCCAGCCGCCCGGTTCCCTGGTTGTATCGCATGGCAGCTACACGCTCTCGATGTCGATGATCGACCACTCTTTGATGTTGCTGTCGACACGCGGATATTCCTCCACGTCATAGCCGACCAGCGCATCCTCAGCGCGGGGGTCGAAGTCGTCGTCGACCGCTACCCGGAAGGTGTTCTCCTCGACGGTGCGGACCGTCACGTCGATGTGCTTCATGGCCGAATCGTCCCCCGTGACGCGACGGCGGCCGGTGCGCGGCGCGCGCCTCGATGGGCGGCACCACCGGAGAGTCGGCACAATCCACCCATGGCCACCAGCTATGACGTGTACGCCTGCCACGAGTGCGGCGAAGACTTCTTCATCGACACCTCCGGGGCGGCCTGCCACCTCTACGCCGACGGAGAGCGCGACTACGACGCCGACGGCGACCACATCCCCTACGACCTCGACGACTAGCCAGACAGCCCCGCGATCAGCTTCTCGGCCTCCTGCGACGACAGCGCCCACCAGATGTCGAAGTCGTAGCGGCCGACGATGTCGCGCGGCGGTAGCGGAATAACGCACGGAAGCGCGGTTGTCACGTCCGCGCCCAGATGACGTCAGCGCAGCGCCAGAGCACGCGACCGGCCGCGCAGCAGTGGGCTGGGCTGCCAGCGCCACTGCGGCTCCACCTCACGCTGCGAAGCCGCGATCACCTCCACCACCGCGGTCATGTTGTCGGCGGCGTACCAGTCCGCGCTCCACGCCGCGTTGGCCTCGACGATGCGCCACCCCGGCTCGCCGGTGTCGGGGTCAGCGCACCAGCCCACATCCACCACGAACGCGGCGGGAGCGTCGGCGCGGCCGATCACCGTTCCGAGCCACGCCGCGGCTTGCGCCACGCGTTCGGGGTCGGCAAGCTCCGCCCAGTCCTCACGGGCAACATCGGCGAAATACGGGGCGCGGGCCACGACCTCGCCACGCAGCACCCAGCAGCGCACCTCGTCGGTGAATGTGACCGGGCGCTGCAACTGCACCGGCTCGTCGTCGGGCAGCCTGTCGAGGTCCAAGATCAGCTCGGCGTGGGTGCGCACGCGAGCCTCGAAGACCTCGTGTTTGGTCTCGGGCAGCTTGGCGAAGGTGCGCCAGCCGCGGCGGCGTCCGGTGCCCCGGATTCGGCCGGCCGAGGACGTGACAACACGGCGTCCGGTCACCCTGACCGCCAGCCCGTCGAGCCACCGCGGCCCCGCCGACGACAGCCGCAGATGTGGGTATCTGCTCACCGCGGCCGCGGCCCAGGCACCCGGACACCACAGCACCGCCCCGGCGTCCGCAGCGGCCGAAGTGTCCAGTCCGAGGTCGCTCACGACGTCGGTGACGCCGCGCAGGTCATCGGCACGCCACCGCTGGTGGCTGACCACCGTGACCGCCGCCATCACAGCCAGCCGAGGTCGGGGTCGTTCACCCGCGTCTCAGTCATCCAGCAACCGCAGTGCATCTCGACCTTCACCGGGTAGCTGCCGGGAGGCGCATCCGGCGACGGCTCATCACGCACTTGACCGGTCTCGAAGGTGTCACCGTGCTCGGCGCAGAGCACCACACCAGCGCCGGGGTCACCGGACTGCAGCCAGGAGTCGTAGGCGCTCATCATCGCGATTCCTCCGTGGCCAGCTCGCGGACCTCATCGGGAATGTGGTCGCCAGTCTGCTCGCTGGCGGCGACGGCTACTTTGGCGGCGGCGATACGCACCTCGCGGCTGTATCCGCGTGGGGTCTCGTCGGTCATCGTGCTTCCTCCTCTGTCGTAGCGGCACCGTCGTGGACGAGCCGGTCCACCCAGGCGTCCGGGTCGAGCAAGTACGCGGGGTCCATCCTGCCTCCTGGCCAGAGCTTCTAGGGCAGCATCGGTGCACTGATGCCGTGTTCGACGGACAGGTGCCGCGATTGCAGCGAGGACAGGTCACCGGCGGTGTCGGCGTAGAGCAACCGACTGCACTCGCGGCACAGCGTCGCCGACGGGCCACCGGCGTCGAATCCGGTGGCGTACTCCCCGATCAGCGCCAGCCTGGACTCGGCGGTGGCCGCGCGGACAACCGGCTCGCCGTCGAGAGTGGCCCCCCACACGGCGGTCGCCCCGTCCGGCATCCTCACGTCCAGCTCCCGCAGCTCCTGGTCGTTCAGCGGTGTCCCCACTCGTGTCACCGCTAGTCCTCGACAGTCTCGATGGCCAGGTTTCGCTGCCCCTCACCGCCCATGGCATCGAGGTCCATGGCCACCTTCTTGCCCTTCCACTGCGGCGGCTCCCCTGGTCCTCCGGGGGCCTCGGACTTGCCGTCGAGCAGCCAAGGCCACAGGTCACCGACCAGCTCGTAGAGGTTTTCTCCGTCATCGTCGAGAACGTAGAGCTGCGAGTCCCCGCCGCAGCCGTCGCCGTCGATGAACTCCCAGACGCACACCAGGCTCACCCCGGTGCGGTCGAAGATGTCTCCGAGGACGCTGTCGATGTGGTCGGGGGTGTAGCCGTTGGCGAACACCTTCTCCAGATCGGCCAATGCTGCGGTCACAGTTACCTCCAGGTGCGGCAGAGTTTCAGGACAGATGTTGCTTGCGGTGCCAGCGTCGCGCAGACGGCGACGTCGCAAGCTGCGGGGCGCGGCGCTACAGGTGTATCGGGTTCTCCGGCAGCACGCCTTTCAGCATCTCGCCGAAGGTGCACTCCACCCGCAGGGTGACGTCGGTGTAGCGGCCGCACACGCAGCTGGCGGGGGTGACGTTCGTCCCGACGACCTCCCGGTTGCCCGAGAAGGTGTTTTGGAACTCCGAGTACGTGGTCTCCTCGACCTCAGCACCTTCGGCGACCAGCCACGAACATCGGTCTTCGCGCACGTGCTCCATCGCCTCGTAATCCACCCAGCCGTAGGTAGAGACGCGGTGTTCGGGAAACTCGTTGTCCGGGTCGGTGAACCGCACCGGGCGTCCCTTGGCGGCCACGAAGTCCCGCAACGCGCTGCGGTAGTCGTCCTGCCATCCGCTCACGATGCCGCCCTCCTCAAATCGTCTCTAATACCGAGACGGTAGCACATCGGATGCGGCTGTCGAGTCAGAAATAGAGGCGGCCGCCGTAGGCCATCTGCGCATCCTGCCTTGACGCGTACTCGGCTGCGACCACCACCCCGCTCGGGGCGTTCGGATCGAAGCGCACCCGGTCGTGCTGTCCTGCGTCGATCTGCTCGGCGGCGACCTTCGCGGCATCCAGCTCCCGGTACGCGCCCACGCAGTACGGCAGACTCCCGGCCTTCATCACGCCGAGGTAGTGGTAGTCCGCATCGTCGATCACCTGGGGCTTGGCCGTCTTGATCTCGAAGACCAGGTCAGTGACCGCACCGACCCCGCTGAGGTACCCAGCGCTGTTCTCGCGCCACTCGATCGCGCCCATATCCGCCTCCACACTCCCGGCTTCTGCTCAGCCTGTCACAGTCCAACGCACCGCCCCCGACGCCGGGATCGCCAGGCGCATCTCCTCCAACTTGCCCAGGAAGCTGTCGTAGCTTCCCCAGCCGTTGGGTGGGTTCAGCTGCCGGAACCATGCGGGGTCAGCCTTCAAGGCGGCGATGAGCCGATCGAGCAGCTGCGCCCCGGACGGGCCGCCGCAGCCGTCCAGATGCTGCCACCACGGCGGGTTCTGCGGGAAGAACACCTCCTCGCCCACACCACGGGAGACGTCGGTGTCGGGGTAGAGCACCAGATTCGCCATCACATTGGTGTTGTGGGTGTAGTTGAACTCCGCGAGCGTCTCGCCCGTGGCCACGTCGACCAGCTCCGCATCCCAGCTCACGATTGATCCTCCTGGCTGCATTCCTGGCAGTCCCCGACGTTCTGATCGTCCATGGCAGGTCACACTTCCCGATCCGGGCGGCCGCATGTGCCTGCGGCGCGCCCTTGGCGGTGAACAGGCCGACAGTAGGCAACCGTGGCAAGCATGGCCCACTATCGCGACGCCCAAACCAAAGCCCCACTGCACGACGGTGCTCTGGAGCGGCGCTACCTCGACTTCATCGACGCGGGCAACGTCGGAGTTTCGTTCGCCGACTGGCTGCGTGGTGAGATTGCCGACGACCACATAGAGGCCGCGGACTGAGCCTTGATCGGCACACCGGGTGCTACGGCACCACCACGTCCACCAGCTCGCCGTCGTTGAGGTTCACCGTGATCCGGGTTCCCTTGGGGGCGTCGATCTCGACGTTGATGCCGTCGTGCACTCCGCTGTGGTGGGCGTAGACCAGGACATCGCCCCCGTCGAGGTTGTGACGCCCGTCCGGGGAGGGGTCCGGCGTACGGGGGATGTCGTCGAAGTTGATGGGCCTGGCCATGTTCGCGCTCCTCGTCGCTGTGGGCCGCGGACGCGGCGGAAACTGTGCGGCGGTGACGCTACGCAGCGCCGGACGTGGTCAGCGGCCGCGGCGCGCGGCCTCAGCTAGAAATTCAAGCGCACCATGTCGCCATCAGACAGGCCAAGACGTTCCCGCAGGCGACATTCGGCGATGAGTTCCACAACCGAGGTATCGCCGTGCTGCTCGACCTCACCATGCCGAACGGCCCATGCGCGCACACCATTGACCGGAGCCGGAGCCAACAAGATGGTGTCGCGCTCAGGCACCTCTCCGACCCCTCGGAAGATGCGCGAACAGTTCGGTGGAAATCCCACAGGGACCAGCAACTTGACGTTGAGAGTGCCCGGTGTCAACTCGGCACAAGTCGATGCTTCAAGCAGACGCCGCGTCAGCCCACCCACGGCCATCTTCGCCGCCATAGAGCCGCGCCCTGGGACCACTGTCCCGGTCAACCTGTCCACGGTGACAACCCTCCAGCGTGCTCGTTCATTTGCGACGCCACTGCTACCGGGGCCGCCACGCTTCGACGGCGCGCTTGGCATCTTCCTCGCAATCGACCACGCCGCCATCGACCTCGGCCTGATTCGCCCAGTCATCGGTGGAGATGATGGTCCAGCTCCAGCGGCCGTCAGATGCTGGTCCGATCTCTCCCCAGTACGACATCTCGGGCGTGCCGGGCACGGCGTCGAAGCGTTGGTCACCGGGGTAGTCGTTGATCGGAACCCACGCACTCATCGGGCACCTGCCGCGCCTTCGTGCGCCGCCAGCAGGTCCGCACCGCGGTGCACCGACCCGTCGGGCAAGCAGACTGTCACGTCCTTGCCGCGCTCCACCGCGTATCGCACGGTGTACCAGGTGCCGCTCTTGGGCTTCGGTGGCCCGTCGGGCAGCGCGATCAGCCGGTCGCAGGCGTCGACGATGTCGCGGTTGCGGTCCAGGTACGGCTTGGCGGGCAGCCACTGCCCCAGCCCGCGCGGCATCATCAGCCGCTCGTCGACCGGCGGATGCACCACGATGTCTACACCCGCGTCGATCGCCGCCCGGTGCGCCGCGGCGTCCGCGCCCACACAAGCCCCGTGATGCAGCACGTCGGCGTCCCACACCTGGGCGTCGAGCCACGATTGCTGCGCTGCGGTGATCGGGTTGCGGGTGCCGGTCATCCCGAGCACCGCGCCGGTCTCATTCGCCATCATCGCCTTTCGCCGCCGGAGTGGATTCGAGCAGGCAGTTGCAGCCGACCCGCTCGCTGCCGCTGCGCCAACAGTCAGGGCATGGTCCGGGCTCGTGGCAGGTAGTCGTCGCCTGGTGACTCACGTCCAGTCCCTTCTCGCGACACCGCGGTGTCGCCGATCGCGCTCTACTCGCCGATGTGCTGCGGGTGGTTGTGGTCGCCGGTGCATGTGTACGGGTCGCCCAGGCTGTCGTGCATGAAGCGGTTCGGCCTGCTCGGGTCATAGCCGTTGGCCGACGCGGCGTGTGCTTTCCGGGCAGTATCGGAGTGCATCCGTTCCAGTTGTCGGCGCGTGCGGTCCGTCTGCGCGGCGACGCGGCGCGCCAAGTCCTTGGTCATCGGCGATCCCGGCTGTCCGGGTTCAGCGGCCTCGATCATGGTGATGGACGCTACGCGGCGTCCGACGCGGCCAGCGGCCGCGGCGCGGCGGTAGCGGCACTCCCCGCCCCGAGCCCGCACACCACTTCGTCGTCGTCGTCGTTTTCGGCATCAGTGCCCGCTGCGGAGAATCTCCAGCCACACTGAGCACTGGGGTAGATGTTCCTGGTCGACCACAGCTGCGCATCCTTCGCAGTAGTCGTTGGGGTCAATGCTCACGGTGTCGTCGCCTCGCATTCGTCGATGTAGTCAGCGTCCAGCTCCGCCCCTCTGCCGCCATCCGAACCGGAGCAGCGAAATCGACATCGGTGATGGCGTACGTCTGACCATTGTGGGTGTCCACGTTGACGTGCTTCGAGCTGCCGGTCACCGCGACGCCTCCCGCTCGAACGCCTCGAATGATGCGCCCGCCATCAGGGGCCTGTTCCTGAGCAACACGCAGTCTCGGGCGTAATCGCGCGCGTCGTGGAGTTGCTCTACCGACGCCCCCGCGGCCACGGCCCGCCGTTGCAGCTGCGCTTCGAGCCGCGACGCCAGCTCGTCGCCGCCGAGTTCCATGAGCCAGTACGCCGCCGCGGCGTACAGGTCCAGGGCACGCTGATGTTCAGCGACAGTAGCCATCTCGGTTCCTCTCGTCATGGGGTGTCATCCGGCGTCCAACACGGAGTGGCTGAACGCCGGATCGAACCCGGCCTGGGTGATCCCGGCGTCGAACTCACCGCGGCGGAACCGCTCGATGTTGTGCCAGAAGGCGGCCGCACGGTCGGGGTATCCGAGGCGCTCCATCGCCTCCACGACCCGCCGTAGTGACCACCCTCGCGTCTGCACCACGTGGGCGATGTCGTCGAAGTCGCGGCCGCGCGCCGCGTCTGCCATCGCCGCGGCTTTTCCGCCCACCACGTCGGCGAAGATCAACCGCAGACCACCTCCGCGGCGGCGCTCCGGATCAGCGGAACGCTGGTGATACACCAGCTGCACCACCGTGTCGCCGTCACCGGGAACGGTCACCTTGATCTGCTTGTCCAAGTCCTGGTCGAAGACCAGCCGCGCGGGCCACCCGTTGCGCGAACAGGTTTCGATCACCGCGGCGGCCGCACGGTCGAACGCCGCGGCGTCGAGGCGGTTGTAGAACGCGTCGATGTCCTCGCTGTCGCGGGCCACCACGTCGTAGTCGATGAGCGCGGAGCCCCCGGCCAACGCGAAGCCCTCATCGGCGATGGCGGACAGGACATGGTCCTGAATCCGCAGTCGTGGGTTCACGGCTGTCTCCTGGTCCCGAAGCATCGGATGGATGGTCTCCCAAGCGGCGCGCACCCGCGACGGTAGAGCGATCGCGGGCCAGTTGGCGATCACGGCGCGCGCGTTGATCCAGGTGGCGAACTGTTCGGCAGTGCCGGCCCTGGTCAGCGCGGAGGCGTAGAACAGCCGCAAGTCGCCGGGGTCGGAGAAGTCGAGGCTTCCGGGCTGCCAGTACAGATTGACCGGCGGGTCGAACGAGCCGTGCAGCGGCCCGGTGAGCAGACCCAGGTCGGCCGGAACGAACACATCGGGCTCGAATCGGGGACGCCACGACGGCCGCAGCTGGTAGATCACCGGCGGCGGGCCGCCGCGGGCGGGCGCGGCCGCCGCTGGGCTGTCCTGTGGGTCGAAGTGGGCGACGGTGTGCGTCACCGAGGCCCCGATGGCGGCGGCATAGCGCCGGATCGTCGACAGGTGCGGGTCGACGTCGAGGCGCTCGAAGTTCGACACCGTGGCCTTGTCGCGGCCCAGCCGTGTGGCGACGTCCTGCTGCGTGAGGCCCTTGTCCTTGCGCATCTGCACCAGGGACTCCAGCAACGCGTCATCGGCCGCGGCGAGTTGCTGGCGCAAGCGGTAGTCCGCGCTATCGGGGTCCATCCCCGCGGCGCGTTCGATGTCTTCCAAATCAAACATAAGTTGAGGTTAACCTCAACTTGGCTGCACCAGCAAGAGACACAGTCTCGGCGGCAGAGACACGACAGAGCCGCGCCGAAGGACGTGACAGCGCGGAGTCAACCTATAATGGGTGACATGGTTGGTGCCATCGACGACACGAACCACCCGGACACCGGTGACGACCCGGTGGCCGCCCAGCTGGCCGACGAGCTGGGCGCAGCTGTGGGTGCTCTCGCGCGGGTGGCGGGCGGACCGGCGGCCACCGAGTGGCCCGCAGCCCTGGCAGGCGAAGCACCGCGGCTGGCCCACCGGTTGTGCGGAGGCGACGCCCACCGGGCTGCGGAGACCGCCGCCCACGTGATGGGTGCGCTGTGGCCGATGGGCGCGCCAGAAACGGTCGGCGCACCGCGGTGGTGGAGCACCCCACTGGGCCTGGCATGTGCCCACGCCCTCGGCCCGCAGCACTTCGGAGCGGTAACGCACAAAGTCGCCGCCGAAATCCTCGGGGTCACGCTGGGCACGGTGAAGCAGCTCGCCCACCGCGGAACGATCGCCAAGCGGCCGGACGGCCTCAGCCTCGCGGCGGTACTCGCCCGGTTGCAGGAGCGGACCAGCAGCTAGCGGCAGCCGGGATGGCGTCGTCGGCCGCCACCCTCGCCTCAGCCGCAGGTCGCCGCCTGGACGACTCCGCCCTCAATGACGAGATTCACCCGATCGTTCGGCCGGTAGTCGCGGGTTGCCACCTGGGGCACTCCGTCGCGGCAGGTGACGCGCACCGTGTAGCCGTCGGCTCTCGCCGCTTCGGCTGCCGCGGCCTCGGCCGCCCCTTCGAGCGCGCAGCCACTCGTTGGCAGTCATCGCGACGCACCTGCGTCCTGGTGTTCATCCTCGTACGCCCCGCACGTGCACAGGCGCAGTGTCCCGTCGTGCGTTTCGTGCACCTTTCCGCTCCAATCGAACGGATGCGGGCTGCCGTGCTCCGGGCACGACGGGTGCGGGTAGGCGATCGCAGTCGGCGGCCCCACGCCGACGTCAGCTGCGCTCACACAGAGTCCGTTACACATTCCCGCATCCTTGCTCCTGCGCCGCGTCGAGATACCTCACGCGCCAGGTCGGGTGCGCTCGCACCGAGTGCTTCTCACCGTCGAGGCGCACCCGCAGATACTGGCCATCGCTGCCGGTGATCACGCCCTGCCGCCCGTCCACTTCGACGGCCTGGCCGCGAAAGGCCGGGACACCGTAGTGGCTGCGCACGTACTCCATGCTCACAGTCAGTCCCGTTCACGGTCGCGGTAGATGGTCGGCCAGGCGACCGGAATGTTCACCGTCACCGGGTAGTCGCGGCGCTCGTAGCCGAAAACCCAACCGCCGATCGCGAATCCGTTCAACTTGCGGTAATGCCACTTGGGAAGGGGCATCAGTTCACCTCCATCGAGCGCACCTCAACCACGCCAGTATCCGCAGACCGAACATGCCAATTCACCGCAGACGAGGTTCCACCACGTCGGCCTCCCGCAGCGGGGGGCAGTAATACAGCTCCGCCATGTCCGGCCCCTACTCGACGTCGCCGTAGCCGAACGCCTCCAGCGCCTCGCGCCAGCTGCCGAATCGGCGGTCGATGTCCCAAGCGGGGTCCGCGCCGTAGTCACTGGCCTCGTAGCCCCACCCGCCGGGCTGCGCAGACACCGCGACGCACACCAGGTCACCGGCGTCCCAGACCCGCACCGTGGTGGCGTCGGTATCGGCGTGGAAGTCGGCGGTGATGTCACGGCCGTCGTGGCAGAACTGCAGCCGGTACTTCTCGGCCATGGTCAGCCTCCCTGGGCGGGGTCGGCGGGCACGTAGCGGAATCCGCTGCCGCGCTGGTCGGGCACCCAGTCGCCGCGGGGGTATCCGTGGTCGGCCACCAGCGACGCCGCGGCCGGACCCAGGATCGTCGGCACCAGACCGGTCAGCCGGACCAGCTCGCGGCCGTCGCCGTCGACCACACGCCAGGTGCGCACGCCGATCTGCTCCAGCGTCGCTTCCTGCATCAGTGCTCCCGCCCGAAGAACCCGAACCATCCGTCCTCGAAACCGTCGAGGAATGCCGCACGGTCGCTGCGGGTGCGAAGATCATCGCCCATCCAGTACCGGGCCGCGTCAGCAGCGCCGTGCCGGACCTGCGGATCGCAGCTTTCGAGACCGGACTCAGCGGCGGCGTGGCGGCCGACGTCCACTGCCGCTGAGCGAATCCGCCCGCACCGGGTCTCATCCTCGGCGCTCATCGCGGCACCGCCGCCTGGTCGATGACGAGGTTCAGCGGCGTCTCCCCCGGCGCGGTGGCGTAACGGTGGCTCAGGTACTCGTGCAGCGGACCGTAGAGGTCCGCGGCGGCCAGCGGCTGTTCGTTGATCCAGTCGATCGCGGCTTCGTCGTGCTCACCCACGCGCATGTACGTCATCAGGTGCCCGGCGTTGCAGTCCTCGGCGGAGTCGAGGAAGAACGCCACCGCCTCACCGTCGGCGTCGACGTAGCCGACGCGGTAGTCGCCCATGTGATCGCGCTCCTCACGTTGGTGGTGGCGCTGACGGTATCGGCGGCCGCCGACGGTGGCCGGTCGCGGCGCGGGGACACGCCGACGCGCGTCACGGGAGGCGGTAGATCGGCCGCGCGGCGGGAGTCCGGCTCTGCGGTGTCCCGGCGGCCGCGACCGCCGCGCGCCGCGGGTGGGATGTGCGGGATGCTGCTGCGGCGTATTTGTCGCCGCGGTGTCCCCGCTGCGGGGTCACGCCTCGCTGGATGGCCCCGGCTCTCGCGCTGCCCATACCGACGCACATCGCGCCCGTGTTCGGGAGGGGTTCGGATGCCGGGTCCGGTGTCTCATCGAGCTGAATCAGGGTCAGCGACCCGTGCTCGGAACTCGGTTCCGAGCATACCACGGCCAGGAAACGTGCAGGTCAGAGCGATTTCACCGGTCAGAGCCGCGGTACCGGTTTAACCAGCTACCCACCGCTGGACAGACAAAAATGGCGGCTGACCTGCGGAAACGACGGGTTTTCACGCCACTTTCCCGGCGGAGGAAAAGTTTGCTGTAGGGGTGGACCTTTGGTGTGGACCGTGGACCCTGGGGGTCCACCCCCCGCAAAAACCATAAAACACCTCTGAACAGGTATGTCTCTAAAATAGAGACAATTTTACTCATCGCCACGTAGAGAAATACCCGCAGGTGGGGTCTGAATGATGTCAGGGGTGGACCTTTTGGGTCCACGGGTCCACCCTAGTTTGCTGAAAACCGGAAGTTTGCCGGAGCTGGGCGGAATCGACGAAACCCATCCCGCTGTGCGCTGACCGGACCGGAGGTGTGGCCCCGCGGCCGGAGGCGGCAACGGGTGCGGGCGGTGGGTGGCGAGCTACAGCGGGAAGTAGCTCATGCCGTCGCGCCGCCACACGCCGCGAGCCTCCAGCTCGTCGGCCAGCTCCTGGGCGCGGCGGTACCGCTCACTGCCGCCCTTGGCCGAGCGCCTGATGTCGTTGACGGTGAACCACGCCGACTGCTTGTGGCCCCACCGGGCGAGGTTGTCGAGCAGCCGCTCCCACTGCTTGGCCGCGGCCTCCCCCTGCGCGGTGCGCCTGACGTGATCCAGCTCGCCCGACTCGCGGGCCTGACTGCGGCGGAGGTTCTTCACCGAGGCGTCCAGCCGCGCCTGGATACGGCTGCTGTGGGTCATCACCGCACCGGCCCACTCCCACGCCGCGCGGTCGATGTGGTGCCGGTGCTGAACCAGCACGGCCCAGGCGGCGAGTTTCAGCCGGTTCAAGTTGTGGTGGCCGCCCAGCTCGTCGCCAGCACAGTCGGAGTCGATCGACGCCGACTGTGCCTCCCACACCTCGCGGCGAATGTCTTCGTCGACGGTGAGCTGCTGCTGGCCGGGCGGAAGCTGCGCCATGATGTCCAGCTGCGTCCAGGTGGGCCGCGACGCGTCCCAGGTCGTGTAGCGGCCGGGATCAGCCGTCCCAAACCAGATGGTGCGCTGCAACGTGCCGCCGTCGCGCTCAGCCATCAGCGGGGCGGCGGGCTCGCCATACTGCACCGACACGGTCACCAGCAGCCGGTAGCTGCGGGCGGGAACCTTGAGGGGGTGCTGGCGCTCCCCTTTCGGGTCGGTGCCCAGCTCCTCGCCGGTGATCCCCGACCGAAGCTCGCTGCCTAAGTCATTTCCTCCGCGCTTGACCGTGGCGGTCAGCGAATCCACCTCGGGCCAGTCACACCACGCGGCGTCACGAATCTGCTCGATATAGGGCTCGCCCGCATCATCCCGGCTGAGCTGCACGAACAAGTTGGCCAACGCGGGGCCAGACGGCGGCTTGAAGCGTTTGTCCCAGCCCTGATCCACGGAGGCGGAGTAGTCCACCACGCCCACCGAGGCACCCTTGCCCTTCCCCGACGCCCCGACGATGCCGATCTGCAGATTCAGCACGGCGGGGGTGTTGCCCACCAGTGGCGGGATCAGCACGTCGGGGGCTACGCGCAGCAGTCCACGGCCGATCGTGATCCCCAGCACCGACCAGGGTGAAATCGCCCCGCCCCGTGCGGCCTCGCGGATGCGCTGAGTCTCGGGCAGGAAGCCGAAGACCCGCGCCTCCAGCTCGGAGTCGTAGGGGTCGGGAAGCTCGGCGAACAGCTCATCGAGCGGAACGGCCTCCTTGCGGCCGTCACCGTCGCCGGAGTCCTGGCCGCCGGTCTGACTGCCGCTGGGGCCGTCTGTGCCTGCAGCGTGCGACTCAGGGCCACCAGCGACCCGGTAGGTGGGTGCGGCGGCCTCTCCGTTGCGCATGGCAACTGCACGGCGCATCTCCGCGGCGACCCGGCGACGGTGGTCCGCGGCGGCGAGGTTGCCCTTGGCCTCCAGCTCGGCGGCGGAATCTTCCACGCTCTCCGGGGTGAGCACATGCAGGGAGCTGCGCCGACGCAGTTCGATGCCGTGCACGGCGGCGGCGTCGCGCTCGCTGACTCCGTGCAGCGCAGCTGACAGACGGAGGCGGGAGACGTGCTCGTTCACGTCGAGGTCGGCGCGCATGGTGCCGCTCCAGATGTGCGCGCCGTAGCCACGCTCACACCCGTCGTGCAGGGTGACGGATTTTGAATTCTCGGCGGTGTGCCAGTGGGCGATCGCGCAGCCGCATTCGTCGACGCTGCCGGTGCCGACCACTCGCGGGTCACCGGCGATCCACGCGCTCCAGGAGACGCCGTCGATGGCTGCGGTCAGCTCGTCACTGTGCTCGGCGTCATCGTCGTCGTCGCGTTTGCGATGCTTGTCGCGCGCCGTGACGGCACCCACCAACGGCAACAGTTCCGGGGTCAGCCGGATTTCCTGTGGCATAATGCCTTTGCCTCCTTGTTGTGGGTTGTCGGCCCGTTGGACATCGAGGTTGGTGTTCGTGATGGACAGCGCTAAGGCCCGGAGGTGAGCGCCTCCGGGCCTTAAGCGTCTCGGCGTTCCCCCGCCGGGTCGGTGAGGCCCGACTCCATCCATTCGAGCAAGTCACGCCCGCGGTACCAGATTTGTCCGCCCGCGGTGGGCTGCAGATACCGCGGCCCGGTGCCGACTTTGCGCATCTGAGCCAGCCGGTCGGCACCGATGATCGGCACCGATCCCGGCCGGTACAGCGCGTTGGGGTCGATGAGGACGACACCTTCGGCAGTTGCCGTGTCCGGCATGTGAGCACCTCCTGACGAGCGAAACCGGCATTATGCACGTTCGTTTCCGCAACGTAGCACATGCAGATTGCAGCGTAATACATCAGAATCCGTCAGATTGCGGCCAGAATAGTGCCGATTCCAGGACTCAGGGACGTGACATTTACCGATCGGAGGCCACAGGCGAGGGCGCACTGACCTGCGAAGATGCCTGGGCTCCGCAGCATCGTCACACCGCGGTGTGCGCCGGATTGGGCCATTGAGGCGGCCCGCGTCGCTGCCGAAGCGCAGGACGTGACAAGTGCGCGGGACAGGAAGATGGGCGCGCGTAACACCACGTGCGCACCTCGATGGGGTGGCGGTCGCTAGTCGCGCGACCGCCACCCGAAACACCCCCGCGTGAGCGGGGAGGAAGCTGCCGGACGGCAGCATGTGGGCGCTCCCGCCGGAAACACCCCCGCTTGCGCGGGGAGGAGGCGTCACGAATCTGCTCGATGTAGGGCTCACCGGGAACACCCCCGCTTACGCGGGGAGGAGTCCAGCTCCCCGAACTCGCACGCCGCCTTGCGTGGAACACCCCCGCTTGCGCGGGGAGGAGGTATGCGTTGGAGCTGGAGCAGCAGGTCTTCGACGGAACACCCCCGCTTGCGCGGGGAGGAGCCGGATGAGCCAGCCACGATGGTGTGCGGGCGCGGAACACCCCCGCTTGCGCGGGGAGGAGCTTCAGCTCCTCGCTGTGTGGGGGCAACGCTCCGGAACACCCCCGCTTGCGCGGGGAGGAGGGCGGTACGTCACCGGTGTCGGTCGCCTCGGCGGGAACACCCCCGCTTGCGCGGGGAGGAGACGTGGGCACGGTCGATGCCGTGGGCGATCTCAGGAACACCCCCGCTTGCGCGGGGAGGAGACTTCTTGACCTGCACCGTTACCCGTGACAACGCCCGTTTCTATTCAGTTGTGATCGTGCTGCCCCCACCGTAACCGCGTAACCCGTCACCGCGGCCCCGGCCGCCACGACACGCCGAAGCGTCAACTGTCGCGTACCCAGAAATGGGTGCCGTCACTGCCCCAGACGCCGCCCTCGACCAGCTCGGAACACAACTTGGCCGCGTTGATGCGCCGTGACTCGCCGCTTTTCGCGCTGCGCATCACATCGGAGACCGTGAATCGGCCGGATGCCTTTTTGTGCTCCGGCCCCTTCTTCGGGTCCGCGGCCCACCGCGCCAGACTGGCCAGGGTCTTCTCCCACGCCGCCGCCGCCGCGGTGGACTGTGCGGTGCGCCGAACATGGTCGAGGCGGCCGTCCTCGCGTGCCCAGCGTGCCTTGAGCGTGCTCACCGAGGCGTCCAGCCGGGCCTGGATGCGGCGGCTGTGTTCCATCACCGATCCGGCCCACTCCCACTCGGCTGCGCCGATGTGGTGTCGGTGCTGAATGAGTGCGGCCCACGCCGCGATCTTCAACCGGTTGAGGTTGTGGTGACCGCCCAATTCATCTCCTGCACAGTCACTTTCGATGTTTGCGGACTGCGCTTCCCATACTTCATCGTGGATGGCCTCATCGACGGTGAGCTGCTGTTGGCCGGGCGGCAGCTGCTGCATGATGTCGAGCTGCGCCCACGCGGTCGCACCGCGCGGCCGCTTGCGCAGCCGCCGTGGATCAGCGGTGCCTACCCAGACGGTCCGCTGCAGCGTTCCGCCATCGCGTTCGGCCATCAGCGGTGACGCCGGTTCGCCGTACTGCACCGACACGGTCACCACCAACCGGTAGCTGCGAGCAGCCACCTTCAACGGATGCTGCCGCTCCCCTTTTGGATCGGTGCCCAGCGTGCCGCCGCTGATGCCCACTCGCAGCTCGCTTCCCAAGTCGTTGCCGCCGCGTTTGACGGTGGCGGTCAGTGAGTCCACCTCTGACCAGTCGCACCAGGCGGCATCGCGAATCTGCTCGATGAACGGCTCGCCCGCATCATCCTTGCTGAGCTGCACGTATAGGTTGGCCAGCGCGGCACCGGACGGCGGCCGGAATGGGCGGTCCCAGCCCTCATCGACCGAAGCCCGATAGTCCACGATCTCGGCCGAAACACCCTTCCCTTTTCCTGACGCGCCGACGACTCCGATCTGCAGATTCAGCGGAGCTGGGCTATTGCCGACCAGCGGAGGCAGCAGCACCTCCGGGGCCACGCGCAGCAAGCCGCGGCCGATCGTGATGCCGAGGACGGACCAGGGCGACACCGCACCTGATCGCGCGGCTTCGCGGATCGCTTTCGTCTCCGGCAGGAAATCGAAAACCAACTCCTCCAGCTCCAGCTCGTAGGGGTCGGGAAGCTCGGCGAAAGCCTTGGCCAGCGCGGTGTCTCCGTCACTGTCGCTGTCTCCGTCACCATCATCTGGGCCGCCACTGTCGCCGCCGTCGGGAGGCTCATCCCCGCCGCCACCGCCGCTGCCGTTGGCCGCCGCCGCCGCGCTGCCGCCACCGGCCACCCGGTAGGTGGGTGCGGGTGCTGTCCCCAGCAGCTGGGCGATGCTGTCTCGCATACCCTGCGCGGCCCGACGCCTGCGGGCCGCCCGCTCGGTGTCGCCCGCAGCCTCGGCCTCGGCGGCGGCGTCGTCGAGGTCGTCGGGGGTGATCGGGCGCAGGCCGTTACTCCGGCGCAGCTCGACACCTACCTGGGCGGCGGCCTCAGCTTCGCTGCAGCCATGCAGCGCAGCGGCCAGCTGCAGGCGGGAGACATGCTCGCCGATCCCCAGGTCGGCCCGCATCGTGCCACTCCACACGTGCGTCCCATAGCCGCGCTCGCAGCCGTCGTGCAGGGTGGCGGACTTTGAATTTTCGGCCGTGTGCCAGTGCCAGGTCGCGCAGCCGCACTCATCCACCTGACCGGTGGCCGCCAGCCGCGGGTCACCGGCGATCCACTCGGCCCAGCTGACCGCGTCGACGGCCTCGGTCAACGTGTCGCGTGACTCGTCGGGCGCGTGGGGAACGGCGATCTTGGGCCGCGCCGTGACGGCACCGACCAGCGGCATCAGTTCCGGGGTCAGCCGGATTTCTGCTGCCACGGTCGGACCTTCTCTCGCTTCTTGATCGGTGGGCGGGGTTGCTGCTCGGCGGGGTTGAGTTGGGATGGTCAGGTGAAGTTCTGCAGGTCGGCTAGGCGTATGGCGATGCGGCCGGTGGTCCGTTTTCGCGCCGGAAGCAATCCGTCGGCGATCCACCGCCGGATGGTGCGTTCGTGGACGCCGACGATCGCCGCCGCCGACCGCGGGGTGACACACTGCGGCTCGTCGGCATCACTGCGCGGCCGCACCAGCGGTGCGGGTTCGTTCTCGGCCACGATGCCTCCTCGGATTACCGGGCGTATCCGCACAGGAACGTATGGCATTTGCGGCTGTTCACGGCTGCTGGAGGCGCGACACGCCGACCCGGCCTTGGCCGCGTCCGACCGTGGTGCATGGCGGGATCGGTGGCACCGTGTGGGTATGTCTGCATGTGCACCGCTGGACCCCCGCCGCGCCGGAAGCTGCGTGGTGGGCATCGACCTGTCGCTGACCGGCACCGGGA
Source organism: Mycolicibacillus koreensis (assembly GCF_002104795.1). Classification (GTDB taxonomy): domain Bacteria; phylum Actinomycetota; class Actinomycetes; order Mycobacteriales; family Mycobacteriaceae; genus Mycobacterium; species Mycobacterium koreense. The sequence continues at coordinate 35,322 of NZ_NCXO01000008.1, read as the reverse complement.
TCGCCGCCATCGACACGGCCACCGGGGAACTGTCGACGGCGATCCACTCCTCGCCCGCACCCGCCGAGAACACGCTGCTGTGTCACGTTTCTCGTCACCGCGAGCTGGTGGACGGGCTGGTGTCGACCGCGGTGTCGGTCGATCCGGCGCTGGTCGTGATCGAAGGGTTGTCGTTCTCGGTGTCGGGAAAGGACAGCTCGCTGACCCGGCGCGGTTTCGTCTGGTGGTCGCTGGTCGAGGGGCTCTCGGATGCCGGGGTGCCGATCCTGGAGGCGTCTCCCGCACAGATCAAGCAGATCGCCACCGGCAAGGGCAACGCCAAGAAGTCCCAGGTGGTGGCGGCCTACGCGCTGGCCTGGCCGGACGCCGCCCGCGACTCCAGGGTGGAGGATCGCGCCGACGCGGCGTTCGCCGCTGCACTCGGTGCGGCCTATCTCGGCGGTGTGCCGCTGCCGTTCACGCTCACCGTCGCTCGCAAGCGCGCCCTGGCGAAGCTGCCGGAGCCGTCACTGCCGCCGCGACTGGGCGATGCCACCGCGGCCTAGCGGCGCGTCACCCACCATTGCCGCTTCGGCGTGTCTCCATTGTGCAGACTGCACTGTCATAGAGTGCGGATAGGTTTGCATCCATGAGCAACCCCGCACCGCGCATCGCCATGATCGGCGAACCGCCCCCGACGCCGCCCGCCCCTCCGGCACCACCTGCGCCGTCGGTGAGCCGGTTCGCCCCGCCGCGCGGGCGCGTGGCGGTCGCTCCCCCGGTGTCGGCCCCGCCTCCGGCCGCCGAAGTGGTGCACATCAACTCCGCTCCCAGCCGCATGGCCGCCCGTCAGCCCTACGAGCCGCCCGCCGCGCTGATCCCGGACCCGCCGAAGATTCCCGGCAAGTGGGAGGCGGAATACACCTCTGACCGCAAGCAGTACGTGGTTCCGGGTCTCGACGGCATCAAGCAGACCGAGACGTTCACCCGCGCCACCACCCACGCCAAGGTGCTCGACGACAGCTCCGCGCTCATCGACTGGAAGCAGCGTGCCACGGTGCTGGGGCTGGCCCGCAACCCCGAGTTCCTCGACGAGTTGAGCACCGGCGGTGCCGAGCACATCTCCGAGCTGGACTACGGGGCGAAGAAGATGCTCAACCGGCTGGCCAACAAGGCTGGCCGCAGCGTGGGCACTGACGACGCGAGCCTGTTCGGCACCAAGCTGCACGCCTATCTGGAGGCCCTCATCGAGGGCGTCATCACGATGGACGATGTGCCCGACGAGCTGCGCGGCTATCTCGAAGTGCTGTTCGCCGCGATGCGCAAGCACGGGCTGAGCTTCATGGGCCGGATGGTCGAGCGCACCGTGTTCATTCCCGCCACCGGGATGGTGGGCACGATGGACTTCGCCACCGTCGACGCCGACGGGGTGATGTGCGTGGGCGACTTGAAGACGTCGGGGTCCATCGACTTCTCGTGGGTGGCGATCGCCGTACAGCTGGCCCAGTACGCCAACGCCACCATGATGCTGTCGTGGGATGGCAGCCGCTGGGAGAAGATGCCGCAGGTCTCCAAGGTGATCGCCAAGGTGGCCTCGGTGCCCAAGGACGCGCCGGTTCCGTTCTGCCGCATCTACAGCGTCGACCTGACCATCGGCGCGGAGCTGATGCACATGGCCACCCGCATCAACCAGCTGCGATCCACCGCGCTGCGCTGCGCGAGCCACCCGGAGTTGCGCCAGCCCAGCGACGAGATGGTGGCCTTCGCCGACGGTGAGGCCGTCACCGCGTACCTGGCGGGGCTGTGACGGCGGCGCTGCCGGACTGGACCGGCGCACTGCCGCCGCATCTGCGCCTCGATGAGGCTGCAGGCCACCCCCTGGTGCGCTACGTGCACACCGGCGGGGTGTTCTGGGATTCGGGCTGCGCGACCTGCCGGGGCCGCACCGCGGTGGTGCAGATCATGCCCAACCATCAAGCGTCGCCCTCATGCCGCAGCGGTGGGCGCAACCACTGCACCTGCGACGCCTGTTTCTAGGCATCGGCCCCGCGTCTCGGCGCGTGGCGACACGCGTTGCGTGTTGACCAACTCGAATTGCATCGGCACTTTGCATGGCACACTGACCGTCGAAGGACGTGACACGTTGCCGAGACAGATGAGGTGGTTTCGCCCATGTGCGTATCCCTTGCCCAGTTCACCGACACCAACCGTCGGTGCCGACGCTGCACACTGAGCGCACAACAGGTGGCAGATGCATCTGCACGCCGCCAGGAGAACCGCGTCACCATGCGCACCGCCAGCAGCAACGTGCGTCGTCTGTTCGGCGGCGATGCCAGTGCAGTTGCCGTGAAGAACCTGTCGCCGTCGATGTTGAGCAACCTGCTGGTGAGTCTGGAGGCGGTGACGCCGGGCGTGTCCGGGGAGATTCTGCGCTCCCCCAGCGGTTCGCTGCGGCGAGTGCCCGGTATGCACAACGACGTGTTCAGCGAGGTGCGCGAGCGATCCAACGAGGCCGCGTTGCGGCTCAACGGCGGCAAGTTCGACCCGAAGGCGGTGTCACGGGTGGAGCTGGCGTCGGCGCTGTGTGAGCGCGACATGGTGGAGAACGGGGCCATCCGCGACCCGCTGGCCGCCGCCGACGAGCTGGAGCGCATCAGCGCGCGCATCGACGCCATCGCGTCGGGGGCCATGGTGGCTCCGCCCGCCGGTACCGCCTTCGCCGACCTGCCGGAGCGCACCCGCAAGTTCTACGCACGCCACTCGATGGACGAGACGGCTGCGCTGACCACCGTCTCGCAGCGCATCAGCGACAAGCTGTTCGAGGACGTGACAGAGCGCGCCCAGGTGGCCGCCGCCCCACGGGCGGTGTCGCCGCTGGTCGAGCGGCTCAGCGCCGAGAGTGTGCGCCCCGTCGACGTGTCCGCGGTGCTGACCCAGGCCGGGCTCCAAGGCTCCGATCCGACCGCCGGGGTCGAGATCGCCGACGGAGTCACGTTGGTCAGCGGGTCCGGCGGCCCCGCGGTCCTGGTGGACGGGCTGCGGATGCCGGTTTCCGCCGACGCCCGCATCGCTGACGTGGTGGGCCGCATTCCCGCGGTGGACTTCGACTCGTTGACCGAGGTGCCCGCCGACCGCAGCGCCTCGGGCGTCAACGCCGCGGTGCAGTCGATGATGGTGGGCAAGAGCCCGCGGGCACAGTCGATGCGCCTGGCCGCGCGTCGGCGCGTCATCGAGCGCACCTTCTACGGCGACACCGTGATGGGCCAGTCCGCGTCGTCGGCCGGAGTGGTCCACCAGCTTCCCGGCAAGGCCCGCGCCCACACCGCCTCGGCGCTGGCGTCGCGTCCGCATAGCTCACGCCACGGTGCCGACGCCGAGGCGACCACCGCCCGCATCGAGGGGTTCGACCTGTCGCGCCACATGCGCTACGCCACAGCGGCGCGCAAGGAGTTCCTCGACGCCAAGGTTCCCGATGAGATTCGCGTCGCCCGAGCCCAGGAGGCGACGTTGAAGCGGTACGCGGGTGATGTGCCCGCCGAGGACCGTGACGCCGCCGCGCGGGCCGGGTTTCGGGTCCGTCACCGCGCTAACACGGTCGCCAGCGACTACCCCGGCGCGCAGGTGATGGTGGATTGGACTTCCACCGAGTCGGTGTCTCCCGAGCCGCCGGGAAAGGCGCTTTCACCTGAGCACGCCGATGTGCGCAGCGGTGGCGTGCGCATGGTGATGGCGGCCAACCAGATCGCCCAGCGTGGGCGAAACCCGGAGCTGTGCGACGCCGAGGTTCTGGTGGCCAGCGCGAAGATGGCGTCGGCCTTTGACGTCTACCGCATGGTTAACCGCGACGTCACACCGCGGGTGGTGACCGCCACCCAGACGGTTCCGGCCAGCTACCGCGGCCGGGAGGCCGACTTCATCCGCGACGTGTTCCCCACCGGCGGGGCGTTCACCACCCGCGGGTATGTGCTCGGCCGCCGCGACGGGGTCTCGGGCAGCGGCAAGGGCCGGGTGCGAGTGCGCTACTTCACCGGCGACGCGATGCCCATCACCGGAGGCGACGTGATCGACACCGGCACCACGTTCCGCGTGGAGTCGGCGACGGTGGCCGACGACGGGACGGTGGAAGTCAACGCCGTTGCCGATCAGGTTCTGGCCGCCAGCGTCGCGCAATAGGAGGCGGCGACTGCGTCGGCGTGTCGTCGCCGCTGAGACCGCATCGGCTTCCCGTGGCCTTAGCGTCGATTCATCGGCTGCCGACACAGCCGCCGCAACACAAGGAAGGAAGGCTCATTGTGTCAGATCACATCGACACTGCAACAGCCTCACAGACGGACCCACCGGCGAATCCACCGGATACGCCAGCGCTGACGGTGCCCGAGGGCTTCTTCGACGAAGTGTCCGCTGTGCTGCGCAGCGAGTCCGCCGCCGACGTCTCCGACGCGGTGATCGAGGTCTGCACGCAGCGCGGAATCCTGCACCCGGAGCTGGAACAGGAGCCTGACAGCGAGCTGCGCTCCGACGAGATTCGTGAGGTGTTCGAGCTGGTCGAGGCGACCAGCTACGCCGTGGCCGACGGTCGGGTCATGCCCGCGGACAGGCGCGAGGAACAGTTCGACGAGCAGATGCTCGGGCTGTGGGAGCAGTTCATCGACGACGCCACCGACGAGGAATCAGAGCAGGCCGCAGCGCAGCTTGCCTCCGGCGGCACGCTGTAGCGCGGTGCCGACGCGAAAGCGGCCCCGCCAGGTGAGGGACGGGGCCGCTTTCGCGTGCGCACGGGTCAGACGACGTTGGTGAAGCCGAACCCCTGCAGGATGGTGCCCATCGTGCCGAGAACGTCTTCGGCGGTCAGTGCCATGAACTGCTCGTCGGACAGCGAGGACATGTCCACGTCACCGCTCATCATCCGTTGCGAGGCGGCGTCCTGGGCCTGCTCGAACACGTTGCGGGCGAAGCGGCCGTTACCGGCCACGTCGAGAACCCGCTTCCCGGACTGGTCGGTGTCCCACATGATGTCGATGATCTGCTTGAACTTGTCCTCGATCGACTGGTCGATGGTGCGCCCCTCTTTGGCGGCCATGCCGTTGAGGATGCGCCACATCTCGTCGCCGGTGTAGGTGTTGAACGAGATCGAGTCGGCGAACCGGGACTTGAATCCGGGGTTCTCCCCGAGGAACCGCTCGATCGGGGCCTCGTATCCGGCGATGATCAGCACCATGTCGTCGCGATGGTTGTCCATGTACTCCAGCAGCGTGGTCAACGCCTCGGAGCCGTAGGGGTCGGACTGGCCGCTGCGTTCCTGAACCAGCTCGTACGCCTCGTCGATGAACAACACCCCGCCGCGGGCCTCTTTGAGCTTGGCCATCGTCTTCTTGGCCGACTCGCCCTCGAACGACCCGATCAGCTTGGCGCGGTTGGCGTGCACCAGGTTGTGCGAGCGGATGACACCGAGGCCGTAGTACAGCTCCACGATCAGGTTGGCGATGGTCGTCTTGCCGGTTCCCGGCGGCCCTTTGAAGATCAGGTGGCGGGTCTTCGGCGACACCTTCATGCCGCGGCGGCGCTGCTCGTTCTCGAAGATGATGGCCGCGCTGAGCTGACGCATCTTGGCCTTGATGGCGTCCATGCCGTCGATGTCTTCCAGGTGCACCATGGCCTCGTCCAGCACGGCCTTGCGGTCGTCCTGGGATGCCTGGCGCTGGAAATCGGCCACGTCGGGCTCCGTTGTCACGTCCCAGAAGCTGGTGCGCGCGGCCGTCACGCCCGGCGCGCTGACTCGCATGGTGATGCTCTTGTCGCGCACCGCGTCGTTGATCTCGGGCAGCAGGGCATATTGCATCCCCTTGGCCAGCGCCGTCTGCGCGTCCTCCTCGTTGCCCTCGGCACGCAGGGACAGCCCCAGCTGCAGTGAGGCCCACGCCGAGACCTGCGAGTAGTTCATCTCGATGGCGTAGCGCAGCTTCTCCTGGCCCGCGCTGTGAGAGCCGATGTGGGCCAGAGCCGTACCGGCCATCGCGTTCCCCAGCGCCGAGCAAATCTGCTCGAAATCGTCGGTACTGGCGGGTTTCGACAGCGGCTGCGTGGCGGTGAGCAGGTCTTCCCAGCGGCTGGTGCGGAAGTACAGCAGTGTCCTGACCGCGGCGATGGTCTTGTCGGTGGTGCCTTTGTTCTCTGGGACCACCACCCGCTCACGGTCGGCCATGTCCAGCTCGGTGTACGCCTCGTCGAAGTGACCCTGCTCGATCAGCGACGCCGCGTACGCCGCTCGCACGCAGCCGCGGGTTAGCAGGTTTAACACGATCGGGATGAGCGGCAGGGTCCAGTTGGTGGTGAACGTCTTCTCGACGTCACCCTGGAACGTCTGGCCGTCGGCCACGAGCGGCACTCCACTGACCATTTCGTCGAAATTCTTCAACGAGTCGCGGATGTCTTTGATCAGGTCGAACGGGGTGGTCTCCCCTGTTTTCATCTGCCGTGACAGGGCCGCAGCGCGGTGCAGGTCGCATTGGTCGGGCCACTCCTCGCGGCCGAAGTCGAACTCGCGTTCCGCGGCGGCGTGGTTGTTGTGGTGGATGGCCTGAACAGCCATGCGGAGGCATTCGCTGGCCTGCGGAATGATCACAGCTTCCGATCCCTTCTCATCGTATGCAGGGTGACTGCCCCATGGTGCGGCCGGGCTGGCGCGGCCGCGGTGCGGGGCGCGCCTCAGCGGTAGTTGGGGTAGCTCTGCGGGATGTGGCTGGGGAAGGTGACTTTGACCTGGCTGGGCAGGTCTTCGCGCAGTTGGTCGATGGTGCCGTTGCTGTGCAGGTAGTCGAATCCGAGCCACACCAGCAGCACCACCAGTGCGGCCCGGCGCAGCTGCCGCGGGGTGACGACTCGCCACAGAAGACGTGCCAGCACGGTCAGCCTCCCGCGGGGTTCACAGGGTGGCCCTTGATGATGATGGAACCCACCGCGGTGGTCTCGTCGACCTTCTCCATGTCGATGTCGTCGTCGCCCTTGTCGCCGATGTTGCTGTGCTTCTTGGACTCACCCACCGTGGGCCGCACGCTCGCGGTGACGGTCATCGACATCTCCTTGGTGATGACCGACGGGAAGTCCTTGCAGACACCGGGGCGTGTGGGTGTGATCTTCTGCGGGTACACCTTTCCGCCCATGCGCCACGACACCGAGGCGAGCAGCCGGTGACGCGCCCACTCGTCGCGACCGTCGGGGGCGACGTAGTCCCAGCCGGGGACGATGCAGATTTTCTCGATCACCACCGGTGAGGCGAAGATGATGTTGAGCACGTTGAGGTCGAGCCCGTTGATGCGGGCGCAGACCCAGGCGCGGGTCTTGTTCGAGCTGAACGGCCCCACCGCGTCACTCTGGTTCCCGCAACTGGCGGAGACTTCTTCGGGGATGAGGGTCTTGAGGTCCGGAGACTTTTCGGCGTTGTCGATCCCCGGCTGCGTCTCGATCTCGTTTTTGGCCACCGGTGGGCGGCCGCGAGTTCCGTTGACAGCCGACAACAGCCCGCCGATCGCCAGGATCAGCGCGATCGCAATGCCGCCGTACACGGTGGCCTTCTTGCGGTTGTCCTTCACCCAACCCACGACGGAGCGCACCGTGTCGGTGGCGCGTTCTTTGAACCCGGCCTCGGGGCTGGGCAGCGGGGCGTCGATATCTGACGGCGGTGCGGTCGCTTCCGCTTCGGGGGCGATGTCGTCGTCGGTGTCGCCGTCGGAATCGGCGTCATCGCCCGCATCCGGCTCCTGCGCATCATCGTCCGTGCCGCTGTCGTCGATGGGCAGCTCCTCCTGGCCGTCCCAGGGGCTGGGGACCGCGGCGTAGGCGTCCAGCGGCGACGGCGCAACCACCGGTGCGGCGGCCTGATCTGTGTACGGCTCACCGCCGCCGACGGAGTCGTCGGCAGCCTCGTCGTCGTAGGCTCCGGCTCCCCCACCATCAGCCAGACTGTCCTCGTCGGAAGCCTCGTCGCCCACGTTGATGCCGGGGCCGCCGTCACCGCTGTCGACGCCGGGTTCGCCATCCGAAGGAGGGATGTCGCCGATCCCCGCGTCGTCGCTGGGCTCCGGTTCTGGTTCGGTGTCGTCCGCCCACCCAGCTGGGTATTCCTCCCGCGGAACGTCGGCACCTTCTTCTTCGGGGGCGGGCGACTCGCTGTCGTCGCCCACCGCGGTGCTCTCGTCGTCGTCGATGTCGTCAAGCCGGTAGTGGGCGTCAGCGCCGAGCGGGGCGGCGATGTCGTGGACCGCGTCGGCGATGTGTTCGTCGCCGGTAGCTTCGTCGCCGAAGGACTCCATCGCGGCGTTCGACACCTGTTTGGGTGGCAGCTTCTCGAACGCGATGTCCTGGTTGATCTGGTCACATGACTCGTTCACTGCGGCCGAAATTGCCGCCGCGGTGGAATCGGGGCCGCCGCCGTGGTCGACGTCGAGCTGCTTGGCGATCGCGTCGGCCAGCCTGGCGGCCTCACTTTCAGGACGCCGTTGCGCATTGAGCAGAGCCTCCATTACGCCCACGTCGGCCCCTTCCCTGGTACGCGCCGTGCACATGCCTCGGCGGCGGTCGCCGATACCGTACGGCCACCGCCTGCCCGCCGAGGGTGCGCGGCGCGGACGCAGTAACGAAGGAGCGCAGTCAGATGGGCTGGATCAAACGCACCAAAGAGATGTCGAGACTGTCCAACTGGAAGCCGAAGGCGCGCGAGCGTGCGGTGACTCTGGCACTGGTGGCTGCACCACTGTCTCTGGTGGTGTCGCTGTTCTCGTTGATGATCATGGCCAAGGCGATCAGCAACATCCCCAAGCCGGTGGACACCTACGAGGCGATCACCGACACGACGCGAGTACAGAACTTTGCCCGCTATTCGCTGCTGCTGTGGATGGGTGGAACCTCCTCGTCGTCCAAGCCGCTGTTGAATCGTTCGTCGGCGGCGAAGTCGATCGAACTGTCCGAAGTTCCGTTCGAGGTGCGCTCCATCGACCCGTCCGACATCGAGCGCTGGCAGGGTTTCGACGCGGCGCAATGGCGGGTGACTTTCGCGGTCACGTTCGTCGCCCCCGGCACCGGTGCGGCACAGATCAACCGATACGCGGTCACGGTGATCGACCGCGACCACAACTATCAGCTGCTGATGTGGCCGTCGATCGTCAACGTCGACACGGTCCCGTACAAGGTGGCCAGTGCCTACACCGTGGGCGTGGGCGAGAAGTCCGCGCTGTACAACTCGCTGAAACAGTTCGCTGCCGCGTACCTCACGTCGAGCGCGGATTCGACATCGTTGGGCCGGTTCGTGTCGTCGAGCTTCCGGGGGTCGGCCATCGCCGACACCCCCTACAGCGAGGTAGAGATCGAGTCGATCAAACTGGCCGAAGGAAGCCCACAGGTCGACAAGGCCGCGCCGGGGACACAGGTGAAGGCGCTCGTGCGTGTCAAAGCCTCAGCGTCGATCAAGACCTGGTCGATCATGGACCTTGCACTGCGCGTCTCGCTGAGTGACAACAACGTGTGGCTGGTCGATGGAATCGACTCCCCCATCGAGTGGGGTGACGTTTCCGGTGAGTGATGGTGCTGCGTACCGCCGCGGCGGTGAGACGAGTCAGCCGTGAAAGGCGTGGACATCGAACGCTGTTACGTCTATCTGCGTGACATCTTGACCGGCGAGTGGGCGCGCATCGAGGTGTCCGACTGGGCCGACACCTATCGCGCTCGCGTCGCCACTGCCGTGAGTCGGCAGATGGGTACGTTCGGCGGTGAGCTGACACTGTCGGGAAGCCCGGAACGCGGCCGCGTCACGCTGATCAACGCCGAGGGCGACCAGATCATCATGGACTTCGACTGGTACACCCTGACCGTCAGCCAGGCGCTGGGACGTGAGCCGAGCGGGATCGTCGACGTGCCTCAGTCGGTGCGTCGGCTGTAGGAGTGCGGGTCGTCCTTCCGCTTAGTCGTCCAGTCCAGCCCCCAGCACGCGAGGGCCGCCAACACGAGGCACGGAAATAGCCCATATATCAGGGTGGTGGCGTCGCCGCCGTTGCCAGCCCAGTCGGCGAGCAGAAAGGCCATTTCGGCCGTGGTGACGCCCAAGGTGGGGATGCAGATCAGCACAGCCAGCAACTTGAAGGCGGACATGGTTTCTCCGATCCTGTGCCGTGCGGCTGCTCCACACACCTTGCAGTTCGTCTCTTAAATGGAGACTAGTGCACCGCTACTTTGGGGCGCAAACACAGGAACGACTCAACTCGCCTGGATCGCGGCAGCAGCTTCGTTCTCATCTTCATCATCGTCGTCGAACGGTCCGACGTCAGGCAACTTCGAGATGCGATCCACGATTGGGTCGGTGATCATCTCAGTGATCTCGGAGATACGTTTTTGCGCGGCCTGGATGTCGCGGAACTCGTCGGTGAGGATCGTCGTGGTGAACGCTTCGATGTTGTTGCGGATGATGCGGTGCATGGCCGGTCCTGTGGTCGCCGCCATCAGATCGAGGCCGCGGATACCGGCGTGGTTGATGTCGAATTCCGTAGGCACCGCGCGAAGCTGTTTGGTCTGATCCGTTCCCATCTTGAGGTCGATCGCACGCATCGAACCGTGTTCGGCGACGTAGTCGCGCATCGCGTGGTTCGCTCCCCCGAACTGTGACCGCATCTTCTTCGGGTCCGTGTTGCGGAACGCCACCGTCACCGTGTCGTTGGGTTGCAACGCCATCGGCATGTCGTTGGTGTGGAAGCAGTGACTCGGGTTGCGCGACGTCTCGATTGCCACCCGGCCCCACGCGACGGAGTTCTTCGTCAGCCGCACCCACCCAGCCGTGGGGACATCGACGATGCGCAGGAACGAGGACCGGTCGGACAGCACCCACAGCGCATTCGGGATGTCGAGGTTGCACCAGACTTTCGAGCCGGGACCGATGGCCCCGAACCGGTAGAGGTCGACGATCTGGGTCACCACGGCCGGTCCCGCCGACGATGGTGTGCCGGGTCGGATGAAGGCATAGACGGTGATGCCGGTGTCCTGGTTCATGGTGGGCACGCTATCCCTGGAAACGGCAGGTCAGGGAACGGGGCGCGTCTGTGCCGCTCGTTGTGTGATTCTTTGTATTGGCAGTTGTATTGCACCTTGTATTGCCACTTGTACCGTCGTTTGTACCATGCGTTGTATCGTTTCGGCGCAGTCGGCCGACCATGGCGCAATCCCAGCCCATGTGGCCTTTTCCGTGCATGTACCCAGGCGCGCCTCGGTCGTTGATCAGCGCTTTCGTCAGTGAAGGTGTGTATCGGCGAAAACACCCCTCCCCCGCGCAGGGAGGCTCGATCACGGAGGTAAACGTGAACGTCATCTACATGGCCGGACTGCAAGACCCCACCGACGACGGAATCCTGACCACGCTGGCCAACTACGCGCTGTCTGGCCTGATGGTCCTCGTTGTCATCGTGGGTGGGTGGCACGCGTTCAAGGAGTGGAACGACAAGAAGGGCGCGAACGGAACGGCGGTCCTGCGCGACCACGCGATCAGCATTCTCGCCATTGAGGCGTTCCTGGGCGGGATTCTTCTCATCGCCAACCGCGGAACCGACATCATCCCTGGACTCGGGTGAGCCGTGACGCAGCGTACGAATGCTCCATGGGCTGAGGACGTGACAGCAAATTCAGGGCGTGAGCGATGAGGCCGTTCCGTGTCTTCAACCGAGTGTCGAAGGTGCCGATCATCTGGAAGGTGGCCGGTGTCCGGCTCGGCGGCGTGTCCCAAGTCGCGATGCTGCTGACCATGGGAGCGGGGCTGGCACTGGTGCTGTCCCAGTCCCCGTGGCTGGCGGCGATCGTGTTCGGGACCGGCTTCATCACCGTGGTGATGGTGTCGATGCTGCTGTCACGGCTGGACCCGGACGAAACCATGTCCGACATCACCGCCTTCGGTCTGCTCTGGCGCGCCATGCGTCACCGGCACACCGCCAACTACGACGCGTTCGAGAACTGACCGAGAGGGGCCGCTGATCATGGGCAAGTACGTTCCGCCGTTGAGTAAACGGCGCGGCAACATCATCTTCTCCGACGACGGCAGCGTGTGGTGCAACTACCTGCTGGTTGGAATCAACGTCAACAGCTACCGCCCCGAAACAGCGATCGCCGCGCAGGACTCGCACCAGCTTTTGCTCAACGCGCTATCGCATATTCCCACCGACGACATCTTGGTGCGAAGCGCCAAGGTGCGCGTCGACCCCATGCAGACCTTCACGCGCATGACCCGCGGAGTTCCGGACTGGGGCGTGGAGAAGTACCGGTATCTCGGCAAGCTGATCAACGACTTCTACGAGCGGATGGTCAGTGGTGAGTTCATCGAGTTCGATCGCGTGTACTGGGTGTCGATCAGCCAGCCGTCACGGCGGACGATGGCCGACCGGATCGCGTCCTCAGTCATCGAGACCGACCCGCACGAGGGGCTCAACTGGACCGATCTCGGCGACTTCGAGAAGAACTGCTTCAAGTCGATCCCGCCGGAGTTCCGGCCGGTGCGCACCACCCCGGAGATGGTGGACTGGATTTTCGACCGCTCCACCACCTTGGGCCTGTCCAAGATGTCGGTGCCGATGCTTCCGCCGCCTCAGCCGAACCCCTCCGTGGTGCCGAGTGAACGCGCCTACCCCGAGGTGATGTTCGACGAGGCTGCGGAGGCCACCTCGCTATACAGCACGTTCGTCAAAGACCTCGACGCCGGTCGCGACTACGCGAAGAACATCGCTGATCCGAAACGGCGCACGACGCTGACCCGCCGGTTCCGCACGTTGAAGAACGGCAAGATCATGTCGATCTCGCACCCCGGCCGCCGCAGCGCGTCGTTCCCCGACGGGCCGACCACCTACCAGTCGATGGTCGCGATCGCCCGCTACCCGTCGAACTACACCACCGAGGTCTCCGACTTCACCTATGTGGTCGACAAGGCCATCGACATGGACGCCGACTTTGCACTGCGACTGCGGTTCGACCAGAGCCTCATCGCGACGGCGGCAGTCTCCAAGACCGAACGCGAACTCGTCTCCGAAGGCCAGGCCAACGCCGAGGACGAGTTCGAGGCCGACGACTACGACTCACGGCGCGCGGAGCTTCGCCGCTTCCACCGCGCCATCCGCGATGAGCCCGGCCCCGTGGGTATGCAAGTGGCGGCCATCTTCGCGTTCGGCCACAACAACCTCGACGACCTCAACACGCGAGTCACCGCGATCACGCAGAAGTTCCGCAGCAAGGGATACACAACGCTCACACCCGTGGGCGGCCAGAAGGAACTGTGGACGATGACGATGCCGGGATCGGTGCGCACCCGCCTGGGCAGCGATCTACTGCAGACCACCACCACGCGGTGGTTCTCCGGTGCCATGCCGGTCCGGCGCAGCTTCGCCGGTGATGAGATCGGGATGCCCATCGCGGTGAACCGCGAGAACACCCTGGGCCAGATCATCCTGCTCGACCTGCTCAATGCCACCGACCGCGGTAACGCCTCCATCGCGATCACCGGCGCGCAGGGGCGGGGCAAGTCGAACCTGATGAAGCTCATCTTCATGTACGTGACCGCGCTCAACCGCTACGCGACGGCGGTGGATCACTCCAAGCACGGGGAGTGGGCGGTGTTCAGCCGACAGCTGGCGCGCACGCAGGTGGTCAACGCCGCCACCGGGGAGACCCCGGCCGGTCTCGTGTCGATGGACTTCCTCAAATGTCTGCCGTCGCCGGACGCCGAGGTCGCGTTCATGGCCCATTACCTGCCGCTGATGGAGCTGGGAACCCAGTCCGACGAGGCCGGGTACCTGGCCAAGATTCTGCGCCCGTCGTTTCGTGAGCCCCGCGGCATCACCAGCACCCGTCGGCTGATCCAGTGGCTGGCCGGTCAGGGCGAGCGCGAGGCGAAGGTGATCCGCCGCGCACTGGAGCACTGGGCGGCGCTGCCCTACTCCCGCGCGTTCATCGACCCCGAGCCGCGCAGCCACAACGACCCCGGCCTGCCCCCGTTCGACAACCTGGCCGACCTGGCGGCGCGAACGGAGTCCGGGGCGATGCCGTATGCGACGGTGTTCCGCACCCACCAGCTGCCGGTGTATCGCGGCGTGAACCGAGAGAACGCCTCGGACCTCAACAAGTGGGCTGCGTCGGTGTACGGCTCGATCGCGCGCATGACGGCGTTCCGCTTCGCCAAGATTCGCGGCACGTGCGTGTTCTTCGGTGACGAGATCAGCTTCCTCAAGGGCAATGAGGACGTGGTCGAGCTGCTGGTTCGCGACCCCGACCGCACCGCGCGCAAGGACCAGAACCTGGGTGTGTTCGGTAGCCAGCACGCCGACGACTTCGATCACAACTACGCCATGATCGAGAAGAAGGCGGCGCTGGGGCAGAAGGTGTCCGACAACGCACGCGCGGCAATCAAGCACGCCGGGATGCCGGTGCTGGACTCACTGGTGGACATGATGGTCACCCAGACCAGCCCGCCAGACCCGGACAACAACAACATGACTCGGGCCGGGCGCTACGGCGAGGGCTGGTGGAACGACGGCAACAACAACATCGTCCGTGTGCAGTTCTTGCCGATCCTGTCGACCGACTTGGCGCGCTTCGCCGACACCACCAGCTCGAAGATGGTGCGCGAGTCCGACCTCGCTGCCGCTCCGCCGGGTCGCCACGCCCGCGACGGCCAGGGGGCCGCCTGATGGCCTCCTTCCTCGACCTGTTCTCCGCGACTGATTCCGACGGGGTGTCGGCGGCGAAGTACCGGCTGCACTATCTGGGCAGCGTGGCATCCCACCAGTTGTCGTGGGTGTGCGGGATGCTCACGGAGTTCGCGTTCGTGGTGTACATGGTGATCGCGATCCCGGCCAACGCGCTGCTGGGGCTGGTGTTGTCGTCAGGGTCGTGGCTGCAGCCGCTGTCGGACATCTACGAGCAGATCACCGCCCCGTTCTACGCGGTGATTCCCCCGAAAGCGATCGCCCTGGTGGGTTTGGCGATCGTCGTGGCCTCGATGGTCGGCAAGAAAGTGTCGTCGACCAAGGGCGGCATCCTCAACAGTGAGTCACTCAACCGCATCGGCGTGGCGGTCGCCATGGTGGTTCTGGTGGCGGTTCTCGCGTCGAACCCGTTCGAGGTGATCCACTGGGTGCTCAACACCACGAGCGGGCTGGCCACCGACTTTGCCGCGAAGTTGACCGGAAGCGGAAACAGCACCGCCGTCGAGACCGGGCAGGCGCTGGTCAACCAGTCGGTGCGCACCCCGGCGATCGTGCTCAACTACGGCCACGAGTTCTCCGCCGACTGCAGCCAGCAGTGGTCGGACGCCATGGCGTCCAATCAGGAGTTGAGCGTCAACAGCAACTGTTTCGTGGAGGGCCAGAACGAGGCCACGCCTCTGACGGTCATCACGGCGATCATCATGTGGGTTTTTCCCGCGATTCCGATGCTGGTGTTCTCAGCGCTGGCGGGATGGAAGTTCATCATCCACCTGTCGACGTCGGTGGCGGCGCTCCTGGCGAGTGCCTGGGTGGGGGCGATCAAGGTCCATCACCGCCGCGGATTCGACAAAGTCTCCGAATGCTTCGCCCGCGGCGCGGCCCACATGCTGATCACCGTGATCATCACCGCCGTGGCGGTGGCGCTGCCGTCGCTGTGCTCGGGACTCGCGATGCGGATTCTGAGCACGGTCACCGTCGCCGACTCCGCGTTCCTGATGATGGTGACCCTCGGCATCGGCTTCGCTGCGTCGACATGGGTGCTGTTGAAGGTGTCGTCCAAAAATAGCGCGCTGATCCGCGTCTTGAAGGCCGACGTGAACGAGACGCTGGAAGCGACGCTGGGCCTCAAACCGAAGAACCTCGGCGAAATCGACTTCAAGTTCTTCAAGAGCAACTGGCTGCGCGACGAGAAGAAGGACAGCGCCGGATCACGCGGAGGAGGGCCACAAGGTGACGCGAAGCTCAAGGGTTCAGGCTCTGTTGCAGAGGACGCCGCGATGAACGAGGTCATCGCCGCCGATGACGCGACCGCGGTGAAGGAGCTGTCCGCGTCGGCGGAATCGGTGGCGCAGCAGCGCAGCTCCGCGATCGCCGTGCCGACCGACGCCGTCTCGGCAGCGACGCAGTCCACCGCTGCGCAGGAGGCCCACTCCAACCGCATCTGGCAGTCCGCGATTCAGAACATCGCCCGCTGGTCGGCGGTGACCCGCATCGGCGACGTGTACGGATACTTCACCCACAACAGCTATGTCCCTGATCCGGTCGACGATGGCGTGATCGACGCCGAGGTGGTCGACGTCACCTACGACGACGAGGTGTATCCGGATCGCCAGAAGCAACTCTCCGCGAGCCCACAGGGCGAGACTCCCCCACCGTCTGACCCGACCGGCCCGTCACCGGTCGAGCAGCCGTCACCGACGCCGCCGCAGTCACCGCCCGGTGACAGTGGGGTTCTCGCCGGTTCCCCGGCGCGGTCGCTGGAGCACACTGCAGTGGCGGTATCCACCGCGGGCGGAAACGTCTACGCCGATGCGGACCTGGGTGCGGCAGCCCAGGCTGTCGGTGCCACGTTCAGCACCCATGTCCCGCCGCCGTCGGCAATCGCTGTGGCTTCACCGCTTCCAGGGTTCTCCGGCGATCACATCAGCGTGGCCTCCGATGTGCAGCACGGACCGGCGGTCGTGGTGGTCGACGGCGTGGAGGTCAGCGAACCATCGCCCGCCGCATCGGGTTCGAGTGCCGCGCCGATCAACGATCAGCAGCGCTGGAACCGTGCGGCGTGGCGCTTCGAGGCGTCCGCCTCCGCCACTGGCGAGGACGTGACAGCCCCATCGGTGGGTCCGGAGCTGCCGTTGTCGGGGATCGCGCCGGGGGTCAACCGCCACCCCGCGAGCTTCATGGCCCCGATGCGCGACTTCCTGGCCGCCGACGAGCTTCTGGTGCAGAAGGAGGAGGTGGAGCTGGTCAACGCGGCGATGGGCCGCACCGTCGTGGCCGTCGCCCCGGCAGGCGACACGCGACTGTCGCTGCGGCTTAGCTCCGACCCCGATGAGCGCGTGGTGCGTGTCCGCGATTCCGAGTTCGGAGACCCGCTGTGACGGGCGCGCCGCGTGAGGTCATGTCCTCGCCCACTTGCCACCATGGCTGCCGTAGGAGAACAGGAGTTCACTGATGCCTGACCAGAACCGCCGACCAGACGATGTGCGTGCCAAGTACGCCAACGCTGCGCCGGACCTGATGGACACGCCGCCGGAGCGCCACCCGGAGCTGTCCGACGCGCCCCCGGCCGACTCCAGCGGCACCGACGCGCGTTCGGCCGCCGCGGCGCAGTGGTCGCCTGCTGGGCCAAACCACCCGCCGCGCGTCCCGATTCCGGGTCACCTACAGCAGCCGCAGCCAGCGGCCGCTCAGCCGCCGCAGCAGATTCCGCAGCAGCCAGCGGCCGCTCAGCCGCCGCAGCAGACCACGATGCCGCCGCCGCTGCCGCAGGCCCCTCATCGGGCGCAGTTTCCACCGCAGAAGCAGGCTGTGCCGCCGCGTGTGCCTCGGCAGCGGCCGCCCGCCGACTTCGACGACCACCAGGAGAACTCCGCGGGATCACCCCGCAGTGAGCTGATCGGTGGACGCGTGGAGGGCGCGCAGCGGGGGTGGCGTGCCACCGTGAACCGTCTGCTGCGCACCAACTTGTCGAAAGGCAGCGACGAGCAGGAATACGACCACCGCGTGTCGCAGATTCAGCGCACGCTGCGGTCCTCTAAGACGATCGGTGTGCTCTCGGGCAAAGGCTCGTCGGGCAAGACTTCGATCGCGCTGAACATGGGTGCCACCATCGCCTCGAAGCAACGCGGCGCGAAGGTGGTGGCCATGTCCATCGACCCGATGGGCAACATCAGCGATCGAGTCCTGGCGGTGAACAACCAGGCCCCGCAGTCGGTGATGGCGCTGGCCGCCGAGCCCGACGGGGAGCTGCGTCGCGCACCGGTGGTGAGCACGTACCTGCAGACCGACCGTTCGGGACTGCGCGTGCTGGGGGCATCGACCTGCGACGGGTCTCAGTTCCTCGACCCCGATTCGCTGCTTCGTGTGCTGGGCGTGATCGGCGACCAGTTCGATCTCACCGTCTTGGATTTCGGGCTCAACATCGACAGCCCGACCTACCACGCCGGTCTCGGCGCGGTGGATCAGCTGGTGCTGGCCGCATCCACCACCAAGGACAGCATCGACGAGCTTCACGTTCTGATCCGCACGTTGAAGGCGTTCGGCGGCTCTTACCTGGAACTGCTGCCTAACGCGGTGGTGGTTCTCTCACAGACCCGGCCGGGCAAGACCAACGTCGACATCGCCAAGGAACGCAACAGCATCACCAACTCCTACGGCATGACGGTGATCACCGTTCCGTTCGACGCGCACGCCAGCGAGGGCGGGCCGATGAGCATCGAGCTGATGGATGAGGAGACCCGCCTGCGCTACGTGTGGCTCGCGGCCGAGGTGATGAGCAGGCTGCCCGCCGACTAAACCGGCCGGGCTCGATGGAAGACGGTGCGCCCGCGCACCCGACAAGGAAGGAACAGGTCCATGACGGACGTCAACTACGAGGTGGACGCTGACGAGGCTGTGGCCCAGAAGGTGGCCGATGGTCTGCGTCGCCTGCGTGAGCTGCGCGGGCTCTACGACCAGGCCACCGAGGAGCTGGAGGGTGGCCGCCGCGTCGGTAAGGCGCGCATCGCCGAGCTGCAGGAGCAGATCGACGCGGAGAACGCGACGCTGGTCGCCGCGGTCAACGACGCTGCGGTTGAGTTCAACGACGCCTCCTCGGAGCTTGTCGAGACCGGCTTCGCCACCCCGAAGGCCCTGGCCGCCATGGGGCTGGGGACGCTGCGCGTCAAGAAGTGAGCACCGTTTCGTCACGGTGACGAATTGCCGCCGTCGTAGTCGTGGCCGAAAGGCCGCCACCACGGCGGCGGTTTCGTTTTCGCGCGCCGGGGCCGCATCGGCGACGATGGGCCGGGTAGGTTGCCGCGAGGCAGATGGGCCGACGAGCGGAAGGCGTGCGCGATGGCAGATACAGACGGGCGCGGCGGCTACAGCTCGCAGAACCCGCCCATCATCGACGCCGAGGCCATCGCCGAGGACATCTGCGCTGATGACGTGGCTGATAGCAGCGACGACGCGCTCGACAAAGCAGCTGACAGACTGATCGAGGTGGCCTGGCAGCAACTGCCGCGCGCCTACCGCGAGGAGCTTTCCGACGAAGTGATCGTCGACCGCGGCGGGATCATCGCCAACCTTCTGGTGCGATCACTCGGAGGCTGACACCCGCCGCGCCGACGGATGCCGTCACTGCTTCGGCGGCGATTTCTGTGCCAGGCGACACACTGCGCGCCTCGGACGGCAGGGCGCAGCGGCCGACGTGATGATCGCACCATGACGTTGCACTGCACTTTGCATGTGGATGGAGACACGGTGTTTGTGGGTGCATACCCCGATCCGGCCGCGCTCGCCCGCGACGTCTCGGCGCGCGCAGCGAAGTACATCGGGCACCGATTCAGTGCGGACCGGCTGGCCGTTGAAGCCTCCGGGGGCTTCAACACGGTCGACCTGAACTTGGTGCAGCCCCATGTGGCGGTGGAAGTGCAGAGACAATGACGCTCGACTGTGTTAGTCTCTGGTTTAGAGACGTTACCGGGGCCGGATCACCGGCACGCGCGACAGGAGACCTACCGGTGGAATGGGTGCAGCAGGGCCGAAACCACCACTGCGCTGTGGGTGCGGATCACCGCTACGTGATCAGCGGCGGGAACGCCCACGAGACCGGAATCTGCCGGTTGTACATCGACGGCGAGTGCACCAGCATCGCCGCGGATCGCCTGGTGGACGTCACGCGGGCCGCAGAACTCATCGAAGCCGAAGGACAACCGCCCGAAGGAAATCGGAAGCAGAGGGTGTGATCACCATGGGCAGGCTCGCCGCCGTCGACATCGAGACCACCGGACTCGATCCCGCCACCGATCTCATCCTCGAAGTCGGCGCGGTGGTGTTCGACAGCCACCTGCAGCCCGTCATCTCCGGCGCAGTCATCGTGGCCACCCACGCGGCCGTGGATTGGGCCTTCGACACGTTCTTCCTCCACGACGATGAACTCAGCCCGGCCCAGGCCATGCACATACGCAACGGCCTCGTCGACGACCTCATGCTGGTGGATTACCACCTTGGCAGCCACAGGTTCTGCCCCGATGACGCCGACACGTTCACCGTCGCTGGCACGCTCGCCGACGCCGACGCCTGGATGGCGAACTTCCTTGCCGAGAACGGTGTCGCCGGTCCGGTGCCGATGGTGGGAAGCTCGGTGCGCTCACTCGACGCGCCGTTCCTCAGTGCCCACATGCCGCACACTTCCGCCGTGTTCAATCACCGCACCATCGACGCCTCGGCCCTGATGGAACTGGCGCGATTCACCGACCCGCCCGCCTATGGCGAGATCGACGCACTGGTCGGCAGCGCCGAGCACCGCACCGTCAGCGACTGCCACCGAAGTTTGAACCTGATCCGCTCGTTCGCTACTCGGTACGGGGTGGGAAATGACATGGTCCGGTGAGTACACGCAAACCCGTTGCGAGAGGCGAGTGCTGGCCTCCGACGGCACTGGCTTGTCCGTCACGCAGTGGCGCGGCCGCCAGGTCGACAACACCGTCGTGTTCCTGCACGGCCTGTGTCTGAACTCATCAACATGGAGCGACCAGATCGCCTCCACGCTGGCCGGTTTCGGACCCCGAACCCAGGTGATCGCCTACGACCATCGCGGCCACGGTGATTCGGACTCCGCGTCGGTGTCCAGCTACACCGTCGACCGTCTCGCCAGCGACCTCGACGACGTGCTCGCCACCCTCAAGGTACGCGGACCGGTAACGCTGGTCGGACACTCGCTCGGCGGCATGACCGCGCTGACCTACCTGAGCCAGCCACGTCGGACCGAGATCAGCGGGCTGGTGCTGGTGGCCACCACCGCGGGGAACCTCACCTCCAGCGGGGCGGGACGGCTGCTCACGATCCCCGGAATCGACCTTCTGGCATCGAGTTTCGACCGGATTCCCGACGTCGCCGCTCGCGGGTTCGCTCTGCCGCTGTGCACGCTGCTGAGGCGTCTCGGCTCCGGCGCGTCGAGGCGAGCGACCTTGATGGCCACCGCCGCGCACGCGCTGGCCACCTCGTCCCCGCGCACCGCCGCGGGGTTCCTGCCGACGCTGCGGGACTTCGACGTGACCGAGTCGCTTGCTCACATCGAGGCGCGCACAACGATCCTCGGTGGCGAGTTCGACGCGCTGACCCCCATCGAGCATTCCGAGCTGCTCGCACAGCGCATCGCTGGCAGCACCTTTCACCGGCTGCGTTGCGCCGGACACATGCTTCCGCAGCTGGAGCCGGACACCGTGGCCGGGGCCATCGCCGACGTGGCGGGACTGCAGGAGTTCGCCGCCGCCTGATCGTGCTGGCTGGCAAACGCCACCGGACGAGCTGCCAACCCGGAATCTCGACCTGCATCCGGGCCGCGGTGTTGCATGTTCTCGCCGCCTTCGCTGTGCACCCGCGCGCCCTGTTGCCGGTCGCGCCGGTGTGCCTGCAGCCCGGCCCGCGGAGCGTGCGGCCACGCATCACCTGGTTCACCGCTCGCGTATATAGCGAGCGGTGTATTGCCGCTCAAGCAGCCAGCCGGGCGAATAGCGCCTCGCTGACCTGCACAGACGCTGATCGGCATCATTGGCCAGCCGGGGCCGGTTCGCCCTCACGCGCACGCGGGCGCACAATGCGATCCCAGACGGTGGCCGCCTCGCCGAGCATGTGAGTCTGCGAGTGCGCGTAGCGGCGCAAGGTGAAGGCGCTGTCGGTGTGCCCGGCCCAGGCCGCCACCACGGCCAGCGGGACGCCCTCCAGGTGCAAGATGGTCAGCGCCGTGTGCCGTCCGCCGTGCAAAGTCACGTGCGGGACACCGGCGGCGGCCACCGCGGCGGCCCACCGGTCGCTGAGAGTGTCGGGATGGTGCGGGCGGCCGAACCTGTCGGCGGCCACCCAGCCCTCGTCGCGGTAGCGGTCACCGGCGGCGAGCTTCTCGGCGCTCTGGCGTTCCCGCGCACGGCGCATCGCGGAAACCAGCTGCGGCGGCATCGGCAGCACACGCTGCCCGGCCGCGGTCTTCGTCGACGTGTCCTCGGTGCCGCCGGGCACCGCCACACGGTTGCCTCGCACGGCCAGCATCCCGGCGTCGATGTCGACGCAGTCCCACCGCAGCGCGGCGATCTCCCCGCGGCGCAGGCCCAGCAGTGCGAGGTACCAGCAGTGCTCCAGGCGGTCGCCGGTGATGTGGGCGAAGAAGACATCGAGATCATCGGGCGACAGCGTGGCGGGCACGTAGCGTTCACTGGCCGGAATGGGGATCGCCTCGATGTGCTCGGCGGGGCTGGCCTGCAACGTCTTCTGCCGCACCTGCCGGGCCAGGATGTCGCGCAACTTCGCCAGGGTCACCGCGGTGGTCGTGGCCTTCCACGGCGGGCGCTTCCTGCCGTCGGGTTTGACCAGGTCACCGGCCCGCAGGTCCGACAGGAACTTCTCGATGCGGGCCTCGGTGAGCTGCTGCAACTCGATACCGCCGAGTTCGTCGACGATCGGGGCGACCGCGTATCCGTAGCTGGTCGTGGTGGTCGTTTTCTCGGTGCGCAGCCTCTTGGCGGCGAGCCACTCGTCGACCGCATCTTTGACGGTGCGCCGGTTGGGGGCGACGTAGGAGCCGGTCACGGTGTCGGCGGTGATCGTGTCGCGCCACCGCTTGGCCTCGCGGTAGGTGTCGAACGTGCGTTGGGGCTGGCGCGGCCCGGACGCTCCGGCCGGTGCACGCTTGCGGGTGCGCCACCTGGTGACCGCCCGGCCGCGCCGGTCACGGGTCTCGATCCTGCGGATGTTAGGTTCTGGCCGCGGCATCAGGTTCTTCTTCGCAGGTCAGACGGCCGAGGAAGGCGACGACGAGGACGTGACAGGCCCTGTCCTAGACGATGGTCCTTGCAGTGGCGCGAACCTGCAGATGGGTGCGTAGCCGCTGCCTTCAAGCCGCACGGTCCTTCGCTCCTCTCCGGGCGCGGGGCGGCCTCGGAATGGAAAACCTCGCCGATCCCGGAGGATGGCGAGGAACTATGCCTCCAACACTACGGCGCGACCCCGCGGCGCACAACCAGCAGCCGGGCTGCGACCGGGTCCGGCCGCGGGTGGCATCGTCGACGGCATTGCCCGACCCAGGAGGTCCACCATGGCCGCTACCCCACCCCGCCGCATGAGCCCTCGCCGCTGGTTCGCCGGTGTGCTGATCGCGGCCACGGCCACGTCGCTCGCGGGCAACGTCACGGCTGCGCTGCTGGTCCAGCACGACAGCGTGGACTTGGTCTCCTGGGTGGTGATCGCGGTCGCCGCGGTGGCTCCGCTCGCGCTGCCGGTCGCCGTGCACTCCGTGCCCGTGGCTGCCCAGCTGGGTGGGGCGATCCGGGCCGTGGTGATCGCCGCGGTGGCAGTGGTGGCCGCCACGGCGTTCGTGCTCAGCTTCGATGCGCTGGCCACCCTGGCGGCCGCCGCTGGCCACCGCGGCTGGATCGCGTGGCTGCTGCCGGTCACCGTGGACACGATGGCGGCGGCCGCGGCCGTCGCGCTGGTCGCCGACCCGGCCACTGCGGTTGCCGCGGCAGCCACACCGGCAGCCACCGGCGACCACTCGGCGGCCACACCGCGGGATGCTGCCGATCCCGCAGCGGCCACCTCGCTGCACCTGGTGGCTGCCGACGACCACGCCACGGCCACCGGCGGTCACCCGGCAGCCACCGCCGTGACCAGTGACGATGACAGTGTGGACGGCCATGGCGACCAGGGTGGCCACCGAGACGGACACCGCCGGACGGCCGGGCGGCTGGTGGCCGACGGCCGCGTCAAAGCGGAGGTGGGCGCGGTGGCCGCCGCCCTGGCCGCTCTGGACGCCGGTGACAGCTACCGGGCAGCAGCGGCGGCCACCGGGCTGCACCGCTCCACCGTGGCGCGCATCGCCGAGGCCGCCGCCGCCGAGGAGGCGGAAGCGCAGTCGGTGGCCACGTGACGGCCACCGCACCCCCTCGTTCAGAAGCGGCCGGGAGGGTGTCGGGCTAGCGTTGGTCGCCCGACAGGAAGGTCAGCGTCTCCGGCTCGTCGTCGATGCGGCCGATAGACACGGTGAAACTCGCGGTACCGGGGTACGCCTCCGGCGCGCCCGCCGCGTACTCACCGGCCAGGTTCTCCACCGCGGTGGCCACCGCGTCGGCGGCTGCCCGTATGGCCGGAGCGTCCGGGCCGCGGTCGTTGATCCGGTCGATAGTCTCCGGTGTCGGCTCAGCCATGGCTCCAGTGTCGCACTGTGGAGGTACCCCCTCGCAGATGCCGAAGATCGCGCTCTCCGGCGCTGGCTTGCCGCGCCCTATGGTGGCCCAGTGGCCCACATCCGCGAACGTGGATGCGTGCGGGTACTTTCACTGATCTCGGACGTCGAGCGCCCCACTCACCTCGACTCGCCCGGAGGCACTTTGTGACCCCATCCGTAACCGTCCGCGCTCTCACTGAATACGCCGTCACCTATCGTGACGGCCCGTTCCAGCTCGCCAGCGGAGCGACGAGCCACTACTACGTCGACGTGAAGGCCGCCCTGTGCCGCCCGGCCGTTTTGCAGGAGATCAGCTCCGCGATCGTGGCGCTCGCCCGTCGCGAGGGCGTCACCTTCACCGCGGTGGGCGGACTCACGATGGGCGCGGACGCCGTAGCGGTCGCGGTGTCCCTGGCGTCGGGTGTTCCGTGGTTCTCGGTGCGCAAGGAGGCCAAGGGACGCGGCCATGCCCGCAGCATCGAGGGCGCGCAGCTGGGCGCGGGTGACCGTGTCCTGCTGGTCGATGACGTCGTCAGCACGGGCGGGTCCACGCTGCGGGCGCTGGACGCCGTGGAGGCCGCCGGGGCGGTTGCGTCGGCGGCGATACCGGTGGTGGATCGCGGCGATGCGGCTGCGGCCGCACTGGAGGGTCGCGGCGTGCGGTACCTGCCGCTCGTCACGCACGAGGCGCTCGGCATCCCGGCGCTGGGCAGCGAGTAGGGATCGTTCTTCGGGCACCGGCCCCGCACCGTCGATGCGGGGGTCAACTAGAGCAGTTCGGCGATCTCGTCGGTGGCGGCGTGCCGCGTCTTCTCTGCCGATGCGAAGCGTTCGGCGAGTTCACGGCGGTCGTGTTGGCGCTGCTCCTGCAGACCGCTGTGGTTGCGCAGCTGCCAGTAGAGCCAGGACCGCTCCCCCGCGACGGTCAGCCCCCGCGTGGCCACGTCACGAAGAAGTGGCTCGTCGGCGGCGGCCGCGGCGCGCAATTCGTCCTCGGTGTACTCGACGACGCGAGCGTCGTTGCCGGTCCACGCAGTGACCAGCCGGGACAGTTCGGTCACTCGCTGCTCCCACGCCTCGGGTTCCGCGTCGGCAGCGCGCACCAGCAGCAGGTCGAGGTCGCTGTCGAGCCTCATCTTCCCTGTGGCCGCTGAACCGAACACCGCGGCGTAGACGACGTCACCGCCCCACTGCGCAAGGTGGTCTTCGAGGCGACGTAGGGAGGTCGACGTCAACTGTGCGAGCGCCCGGATAGGTTCGGACGCCAGGTGCTCGCAGTTGAGCCGGTAGGTGTTGGTTCTGCCCACCTGGTCTCGTAGCACCACACCCTGGCCGGAGAGGCGGGTGAGCACCTTGCGGATGCCTTCGCCGGAAGCCGTGGCCAGGATGCGCTGAATCTGGGGAATCGTGAACGTGGCGTCGGCACTGGCCAGGACCGCGAGCACGTCACCGTCAAGGGTGGGCGTCACCGTGGCGAACGACCGGTTGAGCTGCATCGCGGCGCCCTCCACTCGCAACTAAAGTTGGATAATGCCAACTATAGTTTGAACGAGCCCAGGCACCGAGCAGCAGCGCGTAACTGATAGCTGCGCGCGGCAATAACATCACTTGTGTCGCTAAGTGATGCTATCGTGCGGTGGTGGCATCACTTAGCCCCGCCGTCGGCCTTGAAACCCTCACCTGGGAGCCCTCCGCCCAGGCGGGATACAGTCTCGCCGACCAGCGCGTTGCGATCCGACAGTCCGGCACCTACCAAGCCGCCGTCACCGCCGACATCGCCGAGCTGCAGGTGGCGCTGCCCTCCGCCGTGCTGGCCGCCGCCGAGGACGCCAGCCGCGAGATCGCACGCTTCGACTCCGAGCTGGGCGACGAGATCGCCCCGTTCGCCGCGGTGCTGCTGCGGTCGGAGTCGGCGGCCAGCTCCAACATCGAAAACCTCACCGCCTCGGCGCGTGCCATCGCCGAAGCCGAATCCCTCGGCGGCCCCACGCGGCGTAACGCCGCGATCATCGTGGCCAACACCGCAGCCATGCAGGCCGCCGTCGCGTTGGCCGACCGCATCGACGCCGCCGCGATTCTCGACATGCACCACGCCCTCATGCACACCAGCACACCCGCAGCGGCGGGCAGATGGCGCGACGAACAGGTGTGGATCGGCGGCGGCCCGTTCGGCCCCCGCGGCGCGGACTACATCGCCCCACACCACCGCCGCGTCCCCGCGGCGATCGACGACCTGATCGCCTTCACCCATCGCCTCGACGTTCCCGCGCTGGTGCAGATCGCCATCGCCCATGCGCAGTTCGAGTCCATCCACCCGTTCACCGACGGCAACGGGCGCACCGGCCGCGCCCTGGTGCAGGCGATGTTGCGCAGAAAGGGCCTGACCCGCCATGTCACCGTGCCGGTCTCCGCTGGTCTGCTCACCAACACCGACGCCTATTTCGCCGCGCTGAACGCCTACCGCGACGGTGAGGCCGCGCCGATCGCCGAGCAGCTGTCGCAGGCGGCCTTGCTCGCAGTGGCCAACGGCCGCCGTCTGGTGACCGAGCTGCGCGACATCCGCGCCGGGTGGGCCACGCGCGTGACCGCCCGCCGCGACTCCGCGGTCTGGAAGGTGGTCGACTTGCTGGTCAAGCGTCCGGTGTTCAATGCCGCGCTACTGCGCCACGAGCTGGGTATCGCCACCGGCAACGCGCGCCGCTACATCGACCCGCTGGTCGATGCCGGGATCGTCGTGGAGTTCACCGACCGCACCCGCAACCGCGCCTGGCGCGCGCCGGAAGTCCTCGCCGCGTTGGACGGCTTCGCCGGGCGGGCCGGGCGGCGGCGGTGGAGCGACTGAGTCGGGGCCGGTCGCGCGACCATAGTCGTCAGGCGGCCACGCCGCCCGAGGCGATCAGCCGGTCGATCTCCGCGGCGGGCACCAGGCGACGCCTCCCGATCTTCACCCCGGACAGTCGCCCGTCGCGCAGCATGGCGTAGACCATGGTGCGGCCCACCCGCAGCGCGTCAGCGGCCTCGGGAACGGTCAGCAGCCGACGCGTCGTCGGCTCGGCGGCCTTCGTCTCGGGGCGCACGGCCGCTACCAGCGCAGCCACCGCGGCGGTCAAGGCGTCGGTGTCGGGCGAGGTCATGGCTTCAAGAGTGCCCTGATCTGGCGGCGGCCACAAACGAGTCGGCACGACACGCCGGAAGGAATTATGCACCGGCGAAGTGCAAGGACGTGACAACGTCCATGATAGTCCCATGGCACGCAGGCCCGAATGGGTGAAGCCCGTCGAGACCGCGGCGGGTCGCCGCTACGAGGTGCGAGTGCACGGAACTCGCCCCGACGGCACTCGATTCCAGCACAAGAAGCGGTTCCGCACCGTCGACGAGGCGGTGAAGTGGCGCTCCACGGTGACTTCCGAGCTGGCGCACGGCACCCACGCCGCGCCCAGTGAGATGACACTGCAGCAGGCCGCCGACGCCTGGCTGGCCGGGCAGCGCATACGCCCGAAGACGCGCAGCGCCTACATCACCGCGCTGCGGCCGCTGGTCGACGCGCTCGGCGGCAAGCCGGTGCAGAAGGTCACCAAGGCCGACATCGAGGCCGTGGTGCAGGCTCTGCTGAACGGAACCTCGGCGATGGGCACCTGGCACGCGCCGACGAAGCTGCCGAAGGCCGCGAAGAAGACCCGCGCGCCCTGGTCTCCTGCGTCGATCAACCCGATGCTGGCACGGGCGCGGTCGATCTTCGCCGACCTCATGGCGCAGGGCGTCGTGGCCCGCAACCCGGCCGCCTTGGTCAAGGCCCTGCCGGGCCAGAAGCCGGTACTGACCACGCTGAGCGCCGACGACATGGCCGCGCTGCTGGAATCCACTCGCGACGACCCCTTCCACGTCGCCTGGCTATTGGCCAGCTACGGGTTGCGCCGCGGAGAGATTCTGGCGCTGCGGTGGGACGCGGTCGACTTCGACGCCGAGACGGTGACGATCGACGCGTCGCGGGTCGCCACCGCCGGGAAGGCGACCACCGGAGTGCCGAAGACACCCAGCAGCGTGCGCACGCTGCCGATGCCGCCGGACTTGACGGCGGCGCTGCGCCGCGAGCGCACCCGCCAGAACGAGGTGCAGCTGCAGCTCGGTGAGATGTGGCCCGGAAGCGAGTTGGTGGTCGTCGACGCACTCGGCCAGCCGCCCTATCCGGACACGGTGACGAAGGCGTGGGGAAAGGCTCTGGCCGCGGCCGGTCTACCCCATGTGCGGCTGCACGACGCCCGGCACTCCTGCGCCACCTTGATGCACATGCGCGGGGTACCCGCGGTGGTGATCGCCGCGTGGTTGGGTCACACCGACGCGCGCTTCACACTGGCCACCTATGCCCACTCCACCAACGAGGCCCTGGCCGCCGCAGCGGCCACGTTCACCGGCACCGCCACCGACCGGCCCCGCTCCAACGGTGGCGCGTAGCGGCCGTGGGTCATCGGTGGGTCATCGGTGGGTCACGCACCGCCGGGCCGTGGGCGATTAAATCCCGAATGGGTCACTCTGGGTCATCGGTCATTCCCGCCGAAACCGGTAAATGATCTCTGACCTGCGCTTTTCCGGTGGTCCCGACTGGGATCGAACCAGTGACCTTCCGCGTGTGAGGCGGACGCTCTCCCGCTGAGCTACGAGACCGTTTCACCGAGGTGGAACGAGGTCGAAGGTTAGCACGAACCGGACACCCAGCCGAAAGCCGCAGCACCACGGGCGGCATGGGCACCCACCGACACTCGCTTGCGACACACCCGCGCCACCATCACCGCGGGATTTGTGCAGGCCCGCTCGAGTGGACTAATGTCGTGCTTCGCGACGGACGACGATCTCGACCGTGGCGCGCGGATGTAGCGCAGTTGGTAGCGCATCACCTTGCCAAGGTGAGGGTCGCGGGTTCGAATCCCGTCATCCGCTCGGAGGGTGCAACTGGCATCAACCCCAACGGTGGAGTGGCCGAGTGGTGAGGCAACGGCCTGCAAAGCCGTGCACACGGGTTCGATTCCCGTCTCCACCTCCACGTTCGTCTCCCGGCGCGATTAGCTCAGTGGGAGAGCGCTTCCCTGACACGGAAGAGGTCACTGGTTCAATCCCAGTATCGCGCACCACGTTTGACCAGCGGTTTTAGGGGTAGAGAACGGGCCTCGTGCCCAAAAAATGCCCAATCGACGGATTGACGGTCTGGCAACACGGAAGGTTGCCGCCATGACCGCCAACACCACCCACCCCGTCGACTCCACCCGCCCCACGATGGGCTCCATCCCCAACGAGGACCTGGATCGGCTGATCGCCGCCACCGACGCCGAGCACGCCGAACTGGACGCCAAGTACGCGCATGTACCGCCTCCGGCTGACGCACGCGAGGTGCATGACTGGGAGGACAACGGTGGCGAGCTGCCCGAGCGCCACTTTTGGGGAACGCTGATCGAGTGCGGGCAGAATGCGGGGGTGTCGGTCCATGGCTTCCAGCGTGGCGACGGTGTGGTCACGGAACGTTGGATCGTCGCGTACAACACCGACGAAATGATCGCCCCGACCGCGCGCTCCGTGGCCGAGGCCCTGTTTGAGGTCGCCGACGAACTGGATGCAATTCAGGAGTCGGAGAAGTGAGCGGCGTGTCAGACCAGTCTCGTAACGTCTGGAATTGAAGGAGATGGTCACGATGACCAAGATCGCGATGTTGGTAGCCGGTGTCGCTGCGGTGCTGGGGATCGGGCTGGCGACTCCGGTCGCCACTGCTCACGCTGACCCGGGTGGCGTGACGTTGTGCCAGGTCGGCGGCGAGGTGCCCTGTTTCTGCCCGAATGGGGACGGCGGCTCGATGCGGACGAGTCCGTTCACGTACTGCCCGTCGACCCTGTATGGGCCGTGGCGTGGTCCGGCGGTGGCGCAGCGCGACAACGAATAGCCCTCGACGGCAGAGAACGGCCCCCGGCTCGCGCTGGGGGCTTTTCTCGTACTCGTAGGGGAATCGGACCAGGCGCATAATCCGTCCAACCCGTATTTGACCTACAACCCGTAGCCGATCTCGACGCCCTATCGCGGCATCGAGTTCAGCATCGCGCGCGCCGGACCCTGCATCTTCTCGCGGCCTCGCTGCATTGCCTCGTCGGGCGTGACGCCGTTGAACGTCTGATTCACGGTCATCTGGTTTCCTCCGCGCTGCTGCGGCGCCTGCTGCTGCGGTGCGCCGGGTGCCTTCGGAGACGGCAGGTTGACCGACGTGCTCGCGGGCAGCGCAGGCATGAACGGCGCCGGGGCTTCCTGCTGCTTGCCGATCGCCAGGTCGCCGAACGGCTTGGGGATGTTTGAGATCATGTTGAGCGCGCCACCGAGGCCACTGATGCCACCGCCGGCGCCCCCCTGGGGTCCGAACATGCCGAACGTCTGATTGCCGACGTGAACCTTGACCTTGCTGATCGCGCCGAGGGTCTTGGTCAGTCCGAACTGAGACGGGTCGCCGAACACTGAGCCGTCGAATCCGAACAACTGCAGCAGGCCCTTGCCGATGCCGCGACCCAGTTGTTCGCCCTGTGACATGCCCTTGGCCGATCCGGCGGTCGCGGCGGTCGCGGCAGTTCCAGCACCACCCATGGCGGCCTGTGCGCCGGCGGGCAGTGTGTACATCGGGTTGCTCTTGGTGCCTATCAGGTTCTTGGAATGAACGGTGCGCTTGTTGTTCGCGCCACCGAGCCACAGCGACTTAGGCAGGTGATATTTGAGTTCAAACTCAGAGTTCGCCGCGCCGACAGCCGAACCGCCGTAGAGCGTGGAGTCATGTACGCCACCGGACTCGACGTTGACGCCGTTGGGCAGGGTGGCCGCCATGTGACCGCCACCGGGACCGCCACGATGCACACCGATGTTGAATCCGCCCGGAACCAGTCCGGGCTCGAAGCCCAGCGCCTCGAAGTTGGTGTCGGTGCTGAAATATCGGTGATGGGTGTTCTTCCCTGTGATGGCGGCATAGATGCCCGAGATGTAGCCCGAGCAGTCGTAGTAGGGACCGATGCCGCCGAACAGGTAAGGCCGTCCATCGCCTCGGGACTTGGCGAAGTAGATCGCGTCGCCCGCGCCGACCGCGGGGCCGCCCGCCATGCCAGGGATCGGCACAGCTTTCATGCCCGGTCCGCGTACTGCCGACGTGGCCGGAACCGTCACCGCTGATGCAGCGGCCGGAATTGCAGGAATCGACACCGAGGGCGTGACGACACTCTGCGGGATGGCCGGCGCGTCGGCGATTGTCACCGGCAGCGGATTCGACTTGGTGATGCCCTTGGTGTTCGGGGCCGGTAACCCGCTCGGGGTCGCGTTGTCATCCGCCAGACCCGGATACATCGACTTGTACCAGTCGAGCGCATTCGAGGAATCCGAGTCCGATTGGGGAGCCTTGTAGCCGGGGAGATGTTTGCCGATCCACGGCGCGTGCTCGTTAACCCAGTCGCGGGCGCTCTTGCCGAGGTTTCCGGGGGTGCCGGTGTGGTTCAGCTTGTCCAGCGTCGGATGGTTGTCCTTGAGCCACTGGTCGAGTTGGTCGTTGAGCATCTTGCCGATCTCGGGAACGACGATCAGCGACAGCGCCTTGCTGATGCCGTTGGCGGCAAACGTCGCCTTACCGGGAAGACCGGTCAACGCGGTGCCGACTCCGGTCAACTTCGACATCAGCGAATTGACGCCCGAGATGGTGCGCCATGCCAGGAACGCGGTCACCACGGCGCTGATGAGTCCGGGCATCTGTCCGAGCACGTTGGCGACATCGGTCAGGATCGGCAGCAGCACCTGTCCCCATCGGTGCGCGCCGTCGAGAACGCCTTGTAGCACCGGCAGTAGCGCCTTGAGCAGGTCGCCCCACTGGCGCAGGTCATCAGCACCCTGACGGAAGAAGTTCTGCATCGTGGCTTGTGTCGACGGCAGCGCCATGAAGTTGGCGAGCTTGTCGGTCGCGGTCTCCAGCCATTGCAGGAACTTCCCGCCGCCCGCCGCAGTGGTGAGACTGTTGATGATCCTGCCGACGTTGATGAACGCGTTACCCAACTCGGTCAGACCGGTCAGACCCTCATTAATCCATTTGCCGAGTTGACCGCTCGCGGACCACTGGTCGATGGCCGAGGAGAACCGCTGCGACAGGGACACCACACCGCTGGCGATCCGTGGCAGCGCATCGGCGCCGGCAACACTGAGCTTGCCGAGTGCGTTGGTCAGCGGCTCGATGGCACCGTTGACGATCTGCTGCGCCTGAGCCGAGTCGCCGAAGATGCGGGCGAACATGCCCTTGGTCGAATCCAGACCGCCGACGCGCATCATCTCCGAGAACGTCGCGTTCCACGAGTCGGCCATCTTCGCCAGGCCCGTGTTGACCGTGGGCAGCACCGAGTTGGCGAAGTGAGTCAGGTCATCGGACAGGCCCGCGAAGATGTGCTGCTGCGCGGTGGCCTTGAGTCCCATGAGTTGCGGTCGAAGCTCAGCAACGGCGCCGACAACCTCACGCGCGGCGGGTGCCAAGCCCTGTAGCGCCGCCTGCGCCTTCTCCAAGTCCTTGGGGTCACCGGATGCTGCGGCGTCCCACATCGTCGTGATCGCGTCACCGACACCCTGGAATCCGAGAACCGCGGTGCCGATGGATGATGCGGCGGCGGTGAAGATACCTGGCATCGCCAGACCCGCCTGCGCGATCTGCTGAACACCGCCGAGCACCTGCGTCAGGCCGGTCGTCAGCGCGGGCAGACTCGCGGCGGCCAATGCGTAGGCGTTGGTTTTCAGCGCACCCGTCGAGCCCAGGGAGCCGCCGAGACGACTCAATGCGGTGCGATCCACATCGACGCGCATCGTGCGGGTGCGACCCTCGATGCGGGCATCGAGAGCATCGACCGACCGGCGCGCACTCGAAGTGTCCGCATCGACCGGCATCTCGCGGTCGTGGTCCTCCACATCGGAGGACAGCTTGTCGACCTTGGCCTGCGCCTGCCTGGTGTCCAGATCAACGTCGATGTCACCGAGACCCTGCTGAATCTCGCGACCCCACCGCTTACCGGCCTCGCGCGCCTTCGGGTCGACCTCACGGAACGCCGCGCTGAGCCGTTCGGCGATCTGCGAGGTCTCGGGAATCACGCCGACGAAGACATCGGAGAGGGAGCGTTTCTTAGAGGCCATCAGACGACCTTCCTCTTTGCTGAATCGAGTCGAATTGGCCCTGTAACCCGTAGCCAGCGGTAGACGCTATATCGTTTGGGTACGGCGCAAATCGTTGCTGGGAGAGCTCCCCCGCAGGTCAGAGCATGTTTATCGCTTTGCTGTGCCGATTCGACCGGTTGTGACCATGTGCGCGTGTTGCATCGTCGCAGGTCAGCGCGTTGCACATCTGTTCGATGGTGTTTGCTGGAGAGCGCAATCGAGTTGATGTTCATGTTTGCTACTCGCCGGGGTGCGGTTGCTGCGGTAGGCGTAGGCGTGCGCGCCGGCGAGCGTGGTGGGCGCGCAAACCTTCCGCAGCCTCGCGTTGAGTCTTGCGGTCGTGACAGGGTTTGCACGCAGCCTGGAAGAGGCTGTCGGAGTTGGCGTCGGCACGCTCTACACCGAGGCGCGCAACGGGGATGATGTGGTCTGCGATCGTCGCGGTGCCGACGCAAGTCTTGTCGCGGATCTCGCACTGGTGATTCGCACGCTCCAGCACGCGCCGCCGAACGGCGTGTGATGCGCCAGTCCCTTGACCCCAGCGGCTCATGTTCCTGCTCCTCTTCTCGCTAAGTGGGCGGTGGCGCAGCGCCGCCGAGCATCCACGCCACCGCCCCGCTCCGGTCTGCGCCATCTGCCAACGCAGCCAGAGCCGCCACTCGCGCCGCTGCGCCAGGATCGCGCGGCGCGGAGTGGAGTTCACCATGTGACTCAGCCCTTTTGAGTCTCGGTGGTGAGTTCTTCAGCCGCGTATGGGTTCGCCATGCGCGCTTTCACGGAGTCGACGTTGCGGCTGTCCCAGCGCTGCTCGGCCCACTCGCGCAGGTTCTCGCGAGCCTTCGCGACGCTGACCAGTTCGAGACCGGGCACCAACCATCGACTGAATCGCATCCCGAGGTGCCGCGGCTGTATTGACCGTTGGCTGGCGACCGCCTGGGTGAAGTCGCGATGCCGCTGGGAATCCTGCTCAAGACTGGCCGGCGCGGCGTCGTGGGTGAACAAGCTCTTCGCCGAGATCGGCAGCGGGTCGCCCACCAGCGCGGCTTCCGGCTTGGCGATCAGAGGCCAGTGACCGACGACCCCGAACTCGCCCGCAAGATCAACGATGCGGTCGATGGTCGCCGTTGCGGCCTTGCACTTTTGGAAAGCGCTCAGCTGTTCAGGCGTCGCGGTGTCGACGAACTCGGCGTGCGCCTGGTCGAAGTTCACGCCGCGCAGGGTGTCTGTGACGACCTTTGCCGCCTTGTCGAATTGAGGTCGCAGCGAGTTGAGGATCTCGTCGGCGGCGCCGTCCAATAGCGTCTTGCCGAACCGCTCGACAAGACCAGACTCGGCCCGCGCCGCAAGCTCATTGCGGTGTGCGGCAGCTACATGAGCCTGGGCCGACGCGCTCGCTGTTTCCTCGAACTTCTTCGCAGTGAGCTTGCCGGCAGCAGCGTGGTCCAGCAGTTCGGCCAGCGGGTCGACCGGCTTCGGCGCTGCGGTGAGAGCATCGGAAGCGGCGATGAGATGCGAGAGCGCTTCCGGCACCGTGCCGCCCAGGTCGGTAACCGTGGCGACCAGCTGGCGGGCGTCGTTGAGACGCGTCAGGTTCGGGACGTGACCGCGGCCCGGTCGCAGATTGTCAGCAGTCATGAGTTGCCTTTCGGTTTCCAATGGGTCTGCTGCACGATCAGGTGACATCTGAGTTGGCTTGCCCACGATGGGCGGGCTGGAAGGATGTCCCCATGGCAA
>NZ_NCXO01000088.1 GCF_002104795.1 Mycolicibacillus koreensis | reverse complement strand
CGGCGGCACTGACCGCCTGAACCATCTCAACGAAGAATCATGCGACGACGTCGTACACCACACCCGTGGACTTGACCCCTTCAAGCGCTGATCGGCCCCAATAACGTAGCTCCACTAGACATCCCGGGGATGTTGCCGGCGATTGCGAGTTGGGTCGAGGACTTCCCAGGGTCGTTGCTGAACACAGGCGCTGCTGCTTTCCAAGACCCGAGCGACATCCCTGGCTTGCTGTCAAACCTGCTGTACGACCTGATCGGCCCTAGTACGAACGGAAACGATATGCCGTCGTTGATAACGTCGGCGACAGGGCCAGTAGTGAAGACTCTGGTAACGCTGTTACCTGCCCCGCTTGGACCCACCGGAGAGTTGGACAACTTGACTGAAGCGGGACTGATCCTCTCCAGTGTGTCGCGCCTTAATAGCTTCCTTACCGAGGCGTTGAGCGTCTTACCAGCTCCGGTGGAGCCAGCTAGCGCAATCACTGGGCAAATTGGAGACCTTGGACTGCGGAGACCTTGGACTGCTGAGCACCGTCTTGCCAAGCGTGGACTTCAGCTTCCTTACTGGCGGTCTCGACGACATCACTAGCACGCTCGCCGGCTGGGGTACTGAGGTTTCCGGAGCGCTCGCGAACCTGTTCGGCTTTGATCTGACCGGCTTGCTGGGTATCGACGCCATCGGTCAACTGATGCTGAGCATCCCCAACATCCTGCTGGGCGCTCTGGTCGGGTAAGCCCCACGGGCGACTCCTTCGCCTCGGCCGCCGACTGGGCGCGCTGTGCCCCGTGAATCGCCGCGGGTTCACCGGAGAGCGAACTGAAGGCGGCTACTCCAAAGGCCATGGCCCCGCGCTTGGGTCGCGCGACGATGGACTATCGTGCCAGGCCCCCGATAGTCCGTCCAGCCGGTTGTAGAGCCGGGTTGCGTCGATGCCGATCTCGGTTGATCTCGGAGGCCACGGGCTGGTGGGTGTGGCTGTATTGGGCGGCGTACTCG
This sequence comes from Mycolicibacillus koreensis, assembly GCF_002104795.1. Classification (GTDB taxonomy): domain Bacteria; phylum Actinomycetota; class Actinomycetes; order Mycobacteriales; family Mycobacteriaceae; genus Mycobacterium; species Mycobacterium koreense. Next base: position 3,886 of record NZ_NCXO01000088.1, on the reverse strand, counting down.
GCCGGGGTTTGGAAGCCCGATGCCGGTGGTTGTGGTCGTTCGTGAAGTCGCCGATGACGACGCAGGCTTCGAGCAGGCTGGTCCAGTGGTTGCAGTTGAGGCACTCCCTTCGTAGACGGTTGTTGAACGATTGCAGCGATCGCCCGTCACGTTGGCCGCGACCGCAATACGGTGCGGGACTGTCTGTCTGGGAAGCGAACGCTGGGGTTGTGGGCACGGCCAGGGCCGGACCCGTTTGGTGCGTTCATCGACTACGTCACCGCCCGGCTGGCAGCGGACCCGTACCTGTGGGCCCGGACGCTAAAGGGATGAGTAGCAGACCGCTGAAGGGACTCAGGCGGATGCCCGGGGGTGCGTTCACCTCGTAATTTGTTCGGCATCCCGTCGTGGCGGCCGCTGATGGTCGCCCGCCGGTTTCGGAGCGGTGGTCTGGATCGAGGCCCTTCGAAAAAGTCAGGACGGATTTGAAAATCCGGCATTTATCAGATAAAACCCAGCTAACATGTGAGCTACCTCTCAAGTTCCGAGAGACGTGGATGCGGCACTAGTAAAGGACAACGACCATGCAGCAAGCGCTTCGTCCCTATGTCACCACCGGTATAGCTGTTGTGGGTGCCACCGCCTTGTTGGCGACGCCCGTCGTGTCCCCACCGACGACGCCGGACGTTCAAATGCCGGCGATCCAGTTGACTGCGAGCCCGTTGGACAGCATCACCGACCTGCTCGGCGGGGCGACCGCCGCACTTGGAGCGTTGGGTGACGGTCTCCTGAATGCCGACACGTTCGGCGATCCGCTGAACCCGTTGGAGGTCTATCCGGCACTGTTTGAGAACTCGTTCAACAACTTGTCGGTCATCGGTCAGAACTGGCTCGATCAGCCTTTCCCAATCCTGCAGGCAGTCGCGTCGAACCAGTTCGACTATATCCAGGGTGTCTTCAACGAGCCGGCATCGATCATTGACGTACCCGGGAAGATGTTGGGGAACCTGGAGAACGTGTTCGCGGCGCTCACGACGCTCACTCCGACGATCGGCGTCGACAGTCCACTGGGGGACGCCATTGCAGAAATCCTCGAAAAGGGCCTGGCTTTTTGGGTGTTGCACCCGGAGGCTCTGTTTAATGCCATTGGGGCTCTCCCCGGAACGGACCTTCTTGCGGTTGATGTCGACCTACCCCCTGCGATGGTGATGGGTCTCGCGGGACTGGGCCCCCTAGTGAACACGCTTGCAGGTATCGGTGTCAGCGGCGAAGCGTTCCAAGCGGCCCTGAATAGCGGCGAGTACCTGAGCGCGTTGGGCGCGCTTGTCGCCGGTCCTGGGTTCGTCGGCGACGCGGCGCTCAACGGCCAGTGGGGACTTGACATCCTGGGACTGGAAATCCCAGTCCTCAACGGCCTGCTGCAACCCATGGAAAGCCTGGAACTCGGAATTCCCGGAATTCTCAGCCTGGACATCGGGCCGATGGGCGGATTGACCGACGGGATGATCAACTACCTGCCCGGGGTGATCGCCGATGCGCTCGGTGGCCAAACGATCTTCGACGGCCTGGGTCTCGGTTCATCGTTCGATGACCTGTTCAATTTCTTGAACCCGGCTACATTGCTGGATGCGTTGAACCTTGGCGACCTGTCGACTGGCATCGGAGCCCTGCTCCCTGACGCGCTCCCGTTCGACATGATCTGGCAGATGATCATCGACACCTTCAGTTCGGTGATCTGACGCAAGTCGTCAGCAAGCTGGGGCGGGTTTGCAAAGCGCAAGCCCGCCTCAGCTTCGTGTACATGTGACTGACCTGTGATCGGAACACATCGTTCTTGGCAACGGGCGGGATCTTGACCGGTGATATTCAGGTGCGCATGCCCGGACCCGACCATGACTTCGAGCGATACTGAAGCCTGATGCTGGGAATCGTCATACACCATGATGCATCCGGCGGGTGACCGGCCTCATGGGCCGGGCCACCCGCCGATGCTGTCGGGCGTCAGCTGACCGTGCGGGACCCGCCGGCGTGCGGGGTTCATCGTCCTCGGTGGCGAACTGGTCGCCGCCCGCGGCGCGGGCTCACCTCGGCGACTGTGCGCTCATGGCTGGGTGTGTGCTGGCCGGGGAAGCCGGCCCAGGCGCTGTGGCAGCACAAGGGTCGCTGGTGTGTGGCCGAACCTCTATCGGCCGATGTGAATGTCGCCCCGGGTTGGCAGTGACTCCGGTTCTGCCGTTTGACTCGGTGTCACAGGGCGCCTGCGATGACGTGGCGGTTCAGCTGTCGTCGACCGACGTGACCCCCACGCTCCCATCTCATTCCGGGACGATCTGGTACCGTTCGCCGCCGTAATGGATTTCCGTGGCGCCCGCAGAGCCGTAGATCGAGACCTCGGCGTCGGGGCTCCCGGCCCTGACATGCAGCACTAATGGTGCTCTTCCCTCCTGGATCGCCGCGTCAGCGAGAGTGGGCACTGCCAGCGGCGGCGCTTGCGCGGCACCCGCCCGTTGCCGGTGGCCGGCCAAGTGGCGTTCCCGGGCCTTGCGTAGCAGGCGCTCTACGCTTTCTGGCCCAAGGTCGATCAGTCGTTGGGCGTTGGCGCGCTCTTCGGCCGACACGCTAGGACGTTCCACGATCGCGTGGGCCATCCGCACCGCCGCGCGCGCGGCCTTGTCGGGCTCGGCATCGGCGAGCAGTCGGGAAAAGCTCATATCGACATCTCCTCGTTGTCGCCTACCAGTGTCCTCTTATGCGTCGGCATTGTCGCCCTCTAGCCCGATCTCCGCGACGATCCCGGATGCTTGCTGTCCCATATAGATATCCAGCATCGTCGACAGTTGAGCGTCGAGGTCCTCGGCGGCGTTGCGAATCGCGACCAAGATTTCGCTGGCCTGCACCTCGTCGATGCTTCCTGGCGTCGATTGGGCCAGGCCCAAACCAATCGGCCTCCGGGTGCCGACATGGTCGACGACCCATTCGAAGCGTCGCCACAACGCTTCAACGGTGGCGGCATCCTTGCGCTGCTCGATCTGGTCAGACGTAGCCCGGTGCTGCTCCGCGAGTTGCGCGGCGTTGTCGGCCCGGGCGCGGCTACTCACAATATGGGCTCCCAGCAACGCCATGGCCCCGGCGAGCAGGGCACACACCCCCGCCGTCAACGTGGCCAACGGTTGCGCGGCGATCTTCCACGCGTCCTCGGGAAGTGCCCACATGCACCCGGCCAGGAAAACGGCGATCAGTCCGACAGGGAACCCCACGGCGACAGCGACGACAACGGGGTCCGTTTTGGTTCGCCGATCGCTGCTGCTCATGGCCACCCTCCGGTTCCTTCCTGCAGAATAGCGAAACATTTTCAGGGTGTTCGGGGGTATTGATTCCTCTGCCCTCGCGACCGATCCATAACGCGGCCCTGCGGGAGCGGGAGATGCTCGCCGACCGGGATGTCGGGAACATTGGACGGACCTGCGGCGCTCGGCTACACGTCGCGGTGAGGACCCCGCACTGCCCGCGGTCGATCTCCCCGCCGAGGCCGGTGACCGTTTCGGCCGGATCGATGATTCAGCGGGCGTTGTGCTCCAGATCGGGGCGCACGCCTGCGGTCATCGCCGTGTCGTCGAGCGGATCGTAGTTCGCACACGGAGGGCCCTTCGGTGATCACATCTCGTCGCCGTGTCGTCAGGTCCCGTGGTTTGCCCACCATGTCCGGATCTGTCTATATTTCCGCCGATATATTGCCGCCGAGCAACTCGATGGAGAGGATGTGAGCGTTGGGCGACCGTTTGGAGGTCACACCGGTTGGGCACCAGCCTGATGCGACACCACTGGGTGGGGGTCAAGTCCACGGGTGTGGTGTACGACGTCGTCGCATGATTCTTCGTTGAGATGGTTCAGGCGGTCAGTGCCGCCG
>NZ_NCXO01000087.1 GCF_002104795.1 Mycolicibacillus koreensis | reverse complement strand
TTATGTTTATAAGATACTGGTCTCAGGGGTGGGCGGTTGACCAGGGGATTGGGGTGTCGGGATAGAGACGTGGGTAGGGACCGACGGGGCGGAGGGGTCACCTTCCAGAGCCAAGCCGATGCCGTCCAGTGCTGTGTCCAGGCCACTCTTCACTCCTGTAATGGCGCGGCGGTACTGCTGGATCAGCTCATCCGAGCTGGGGTCGGGATTCTCGCCCGCTGCCTCGGCGGTCTCGGCTGCGTCGATCTCCTCGGTGCCCGTCGACACCAAGTCCACAATGCTGCCCTTAGCGTCCACGATGTCGGCAGCCGCGTCCGCCATCCACCCACTCACCGTGGCGTAGTCGACCGCCCCTTGACGCAGGTGGTCAGCAGCGGCGTCGAAATGCTCCGTCATCCCTGTAGCCATCTGCCCGCTCATCTCGTCCTCCACCGTTTCAGCCAAGACGGCTGTGTCGGTGGATTTCTGCTCGGCGAGGGCCGATGCTGCGTCCGTCCCAGCTTCCGCCGACAGGTAGGAGCCCTCGGACTCCTCGGGCCAGGAGTCCCCGATGAGACCGTGGGGGTCGGGCGGACGGAGGATGTCTGGACCAGGCATGGTTACTTGCACCCTTCGGGGTATCGAGCGTTAATCGCCGAGTCTGGGATGTCGTGTCCGTTTTCCAGTTCCTGCTTCGTGTGGTTGATGTACTTGTCGAACTGGTGGGAAGACGCCCGCCCCACGAGCGGGTCGGCAGCCGTGCTGATAGCTGTCCGAACCTGGATCAGCCACTGGGTCACCCAACCGAGCTTCGTCCTTACCCACTCGTCGCTCGCGGGCGACTTGACCCCCGCTAGCTCATGCGCAACCGACTCGAAACTCGGCATCTCGACCCCAGGTGGAGCAGCCAGATTGTTGTCCACGATCACCCGATCACACGGCGGCAACGGGTGCTCCCCCCACACCGCCGCCACGTCCACCAGCCCGCGCGGCTCCTCCACCGCCGAGCTCGGCGGCGGCGAGCTCGTCATCGACGACACCGCCTCGACCACATCGTGGGTCGGAGCCGAGCACCCGACCAGGGTGACCAGGAGCCCCAGTCCGACCAGCAGGGCGGGGAGGCGTGGGGACGTGACAGTCATCGCTGCTCCCCCTCGTCCAGCCGACGGGAGAGCTCCTCCAGGAAACTCCCGCCGCCTGGTGGGGTTGAGGCTGGCTGCGCCTGGGGCGGTGTCGGCGCTGGAGCTGCGGGCGGGGCGGGTGTCGGAGCCGCTGGGGTTGCGGGCGGTGAGGCAGCCACCGCCTCGTCGTAGGAGTCGTAGTCCTCGATGTCGTAGTCGTCGTAGCCGTGCGCGGCGCGGTCCTCCTCCTCGACCTGCCGCTCGATCTCGTCGAGCTGGCGAGGCAGGTCTGCCATGTCCTGCTTGATCTCGGGGGCAACCGCCGCCGTCGCCCAGAGTGTCATCCCCATAGTCACGACTACGAATCCACCGATGGGGACGATGATGAACCACGCCCAGGGGGGCAGACCGCTCTGCCGCTGGTCGATCTCCGCTGTGAGGGTGTCCACTTCCTTCTTGTACTCCGCTACTTTGTCGCGCACGGACTGGCAGTACCCCTCGGTGTGCTCCGAGTCTCGACAGGCACTCTGCGACTTGTGATACGTCTCGTACTGGCTCTTAGCCCACCGCAAGTCCGACTGCTGCTGCGCCGTCGGCTCCTGACTACACCCCGCCACGGGTAGCAGGGTCACCGCCGCCACCGCGACGGCGGCGGCTGCTCGTCGAATCCTGGTCATGCTGCACCTTCCTCTGAGGTCTTCGGCCCGCACTTCGCGGGCCAGTGCCGCGCGTTGGTTGGCAACGTCCACCCTGTGGGCAGTTCCAGCGTCGCCAATCTGGACAGATCATCGTTCGTGACTTTCCGCGAGGTCGTGATCCCGACGGCCACGGCCCCCGCCGCCGCGACGGCGATGGTGGTCAGACGGAAACGCGCGTCGGTCTTCCCGACGTTCCAGCTCTGACGGATCGAGCCCTCCGCCGCCTCGAAAGTTCTACGTGGCGAATCACGATCCGTCACCCAGGAGGTGACGGTTCGGGGAGCGATCTCCCCGACAGGGATTCCCTGCTCGACGAGGCGGCGCTGAATCTCGCCCGCGAGCATCATCCGACGTGGCCCCGAGCCGTCCCGATGGATGCCTTGGGTCATCATCGGAGTCATCATCACGACCAGCTCGGGTGTGCCGTTTTTCATCACGGACTCCATCACACGGTCGACCGTGACGTTCATCCGCTCGACATGGCCTGCGACGGTTTTCTCCGTCAGGGGCGGGGCCGAGACGAACTTGGTGAGGGGGTTTTTGACGGTCTCGACGAACGCGGCGATGGACACACCAGTCACCACAGCGTCGAGTCCGATCACGAATCGGGGTGTAGTCATAGGGTGTACTCCTCGGTCTCGTCGTCCTGGTGCTCGGGTTCGGACTCGTCCTCGGTCTCGGGTTCCGTCTTCTCCTCGGTCTCGGGCTCATTCGTCTCCGAGGGAGACTGACGGCGACGGAGCTCCTCCCAGAGTTCGTCCTCGGTCAGGTCGGTCAGGTCGGACAGGGAAGGTGAGGTCTTTCGTTCGGGTTCTGGTGTGGGCTCGGGAGTCTCGACGACTGGTTCCTCGACCTCCTCGATGACTGGCTGCTCTACCCTCGGAGCCCTGCGTCCCAGGAGCCGAGCGACCACGACCGTCTGGTCCTCGACGGGCTCGGCATCGAGGAGCTGAGCTTCCAGCTCGTCGGGCGCGGCGTAGCCCGCCTGGAACAACACGATTCCCTGCCCCTCCGTCTCCATGACTCCCCGACCCTTGGTGCTCATCAAGATTTCGGTCGGGTCAGGAGCACCTGGCGACTGCCGACCGAGCACCGTGATGCCCTGCTCGGGGGTGCTCACACGGAAACAGATTTTCAAAGCCGAGTTGTCACGAATCACTGTTGGAATCGACACGGCGTCGGGTTTCTGGGTAGTCAGGACGACGATGATCCCGACACTTCTCCCCTTCTGTACGAGAGTTCGGATGAGGCGGGTGATCTCGGAACTGAGGGACTTCTCGTCCTTGTCCATCCCACTCTGGTCGAGCCAGGTCTGGCACTCGTCCAAGATCACGAAAACGGGCTTGAGCCCCAAACGATTTCGGGTCTTCTGTTCCATGTTCCAGTAGTTGTTCGCCTTCGCCGCCGAGTACATCGCTTCCGCCCGCTGGCTCCGCAACTCCTCCATCCGTCGGAGGGTCTCCAGTGGCGCTCCGACGTCTCCCGACCTGTCGTACGTCCTGGCGATATGACGGAGAGGGTGCATGTCGAAGCCACTCTTGCCGTCGAAGACATGCAGCTCTGCTGCATCCCGCATCCCCGCGAAAACCGGCAGCAGACTGGCAGTTTTCCCACTTCCTGGCACACCGCCGACGACCATGCCACTGGACCCAGACCAGGTGATCCACGCTTCGTGACCGTCCGACGTGACTCCCAGGAGACTCCGTCCCCGCGCCGTGTCGAACTCTCCTGAGGTTGGTGTGGAGCCCGCGAACGGGTCCACGTCGTCGAACCTCAGGGTGAGGTTCCCCGACGAGTCCTCGACGACTCGTAAGTTTTCGGCGTTCATCCCTGCGGACTTGAAACCCGTCCTCAACGCAGGGACGGCTTTCGTCCACCGCTCCCGCGTATCCCCCGTGCGGTGGAGATAGGTCAGAGTCAGTCCAGTCCGTTCGATGACCACCTCACCGAGGGTCGGCACGGAGACCAGAGTCACCTTGCGGTCGTAGGTTCCGTAGGTTCCCGACATCTGCTCCGTGTCCGAGACGGAGTTGGTGACGCCCGCCGCCTCCGCAAGCTGAGCCCACCAGTCGTCGTCTCGGAGGCGTTTCAGCACCCCGTATCTGGACTCGATTTCGGACTTCCAGATACGTGCGACACCCTCGGCCCACTCGACGAAATCGGGGTCCGAACCCAGCTCGGGGCGCTCGCCGACGATGAGGTCAGGTACCGAGGCGGACGGACTCAGCCCGCCGCCAGGAAACAGCGCGGCGAGCGGTCCAGCCCCCGTCCGCTGGATGCCGAGTGTCCGAGCCAGAGACGGGGGAAGTACCGTTCGCCAATGCCAAACCCACACGGGGGACGTGACACTCGCGGTGGCTCCCGTGTAGACCGTGCGGGGCTGGGTGAGGAGTCGTTTCTCCTCGGCGGCGAACTCGGAGTCCACCCGTGAGGCGGCGGCTCGGGCATCGCTCCGAGCTTTCTCGGCGATCCCCTCGGACTTCTCCTCAGCCTTCTCGACCTCGATCTCGGCCTTCTCCTGGTCACGCTGAAAATCCCGCGCGAGTCGATCCTGCTGGTCGAGGTTTCTCTTCCACAGGTGCATCTGTTGCTGGTGGGTGTACTTCTGCCGAGCCATCAGGCGAGCCACCTCTCCACCCGCTCGGCGTCGAGTCGGGCCTGCGCTGCCGCGATGGCCTCGCGGCCTCGCTTCCGTGCCGCCGCCTCGGCGTTTCGGACGAGCTTCGAGGCGTCCGCGCGCGCGGCCCGCTCGATCTGCCGCGCCTCCGACCGAGCCGAGGCGTGAGCCGACGGCAGCGGCGGGGCTGTGGGTTGGCTTGCAGTCCGAGCGGAGAGGAAGAGGACCAGCCCGCCCGCAGCGAGGAGCAGGAGCCCTGGCCCCACAAGCTCATGGGTGGCGAGGAGGATGCCCACCAGGATCAGCGCGGCGGCGAAAACGAACTTCCCCACGGCGACCTCCTGACCTGCGGGCCCTTCTCTCCCTTATGCCGGAGCGGGGCGCGAATGCGGTCCGTTACGGCTTTAAAGATTCTAACCAGAGCGCGCCGTTTTCGTCAATTGTTTTCGGTTCGCTGTCCCGATAACAATTCGATAACGAAGCCTCGGTTACCAGCCATTATGTTGTACTCACCACAACACACACCATTTGCTGAGTGACCAATTCATACCCGTTTACCTGCAATGTTATGGTCACATTTACAGGGGTATCCGACGGCCCCGTAGGTCAGGGGGCTCGACGCGAGGTCGGCCTCGCCGCCCACGGGAGTGGGAGCCGCCGTCGGCGGCGGTGGCGAGGACGGGCGAGCAGGGCGGGTGGCTGGGGGTTGGGG
>NZ_NCXO01000086.1 GCF_002104795.1 Mycolicibacillus koreensis | reverse complement strand
TTAATGTGTGTTCGGCGGTGTCCTACTTTTCCACCCGGGTTGGGTAGTATCATCGGCGCTGGCAGGCTTAGCTTCCGGGTTCGGGATGGGTCCGGGCGTTTCCCTGTCGCTGTGTCCGCCGTAACTCTATTTTTTTGTTGTGGTGTGGCCCCTTTGTTGCCGTGTGTGTTGGTGTGGGGGGCTTTGGTGTTTTTGGTGGGGGGTGTGGTGTGGGAATTGTGTGGTGTGGTTGCGGTTTGTTGTGTGTGTAAGTTTTCGGCCGGTTAGTGCCAGTTCCCTGGGCGCATTGCTGCGTGTGTAGGTCTGGTCTATCGATCCCGTGTTCTGCGGGGGGCCTTATCCCACTTGATGGGTGAGAAACCTGGTCTTGGAGAAGGTTTCCCGCTTAGATGCTTTCAGCGGTTATCCTGTCCGAACGTGGCTATCCAGCGGTGCCCCTGGTGGGACAACTGGTGTACCAGAGGTTCGTCCGTCCCGGTCCTCTCGTACTAGGGACAGGTTTCCTCAAGTTTCTGACGCGCGCGGCGGATAGAGACCGAACTGTCTCACGACGTTCTAAACCCAGCTCGCGTGCCGCTTTAATGGGCGAACAGCCCAACCCTTGGGACCTGCTCCAGCCCCAGGATGCGACGAGCCGACATCGAGGTGCCAAACCATCCCGTCGATATGGACTCTTGGGGAAGATCAGCCTGTTATCCCCGGGGTACCTTTTATCCGTTGAGCGACACCCCTTCCACTCGGGGGTGCCGGATCACTAGTCCCGACTTTCGTCCCTGCTTGACGTGTCAGTCTCGCAGTCAAGCTCCCTTGTGCACTTACACTCAACACCTGATTGCCGTCCAGGTTGAGGGAACCTTTGGGCGCCTCCGTTACTTTTTAGGAGGCAACCGCCCCAGTTAAACTACCCACCAGGCACTGTTCCTGGACCGGATAGACGGTCCGAGGTTAGAGGTTCAATACGATCAGAGTGGTATTTCAACAACGACTCCGCCCACACTGGCGTGCGGGTTTCATAGTCTCCCACCTATCCTACACAAACCGCATCGAACATCAATACCAAGTTGTAGTGAAGGTCCCGGGGTCTTTTCGTCCTGCCGCGCGTAACGAGCATCTTTACTCGTAGTGCAATTTCGCCGAGTCTATGGTTGAGACAGTTGAGAAGTCGTTACGCCATTCGTGCAGGTCGGAACTTACCCGACAAGGAATTTCGCTACCTTAGGATGGTTATAGTTACCACCGCCGTTTACTGGGGCTTAAATTCTCAGCTTCGCGGACTTGCGTCCACTAACCGGTCCTCTTAACCTTCCAGCACCGGGCAGGCGTCAGTCCGTATACATCGTCTTGCGACTTCGCACGGACCTGTGTTTTTAGTAAACAGTCGCTTCTCACTGGTTTCTGCGACCGGATCCCGCTTCCCACCGCGAGGGTGTTGACGGTGTTCCGGTCCCCCTTCTCCCTAAGTTACGGGGGCATTTTGCCGAGTTCCTTAACCATAGTTCACTCGTACGCCTTGGTATTCTCTACCTGACCACCTGTGTTGGTTTGGGGTACGGGCCGTGTGTGTGCATCGCTAGAGGCTTTTCTCGGCAGCATAGGATCACCGAATTCGCCTCAATCGGCTATGCGTCACCTCTCGGAATATGTGAGACCCGGATTTGCCTGGATCTCTTCCTACGGGCTTGCCCCAGTATTACCACTGACTGGTACGGCTACCTTCCTGCGTCACCCCATCGCTTGACTACTACCAGCGAAGGTCCCACGCAGCCCCGCATCCCTCGTTGCCCGAAGGCGCGGAGTTGATGCGGTTTTGGGTGGTTAGTACCGCTGTTTCGTCAGGGGCGCTCACACACGGGTACGGGAATATCAACCCGTTGTCCATCGACTACGCCTGTCGGCCTCGCCTTAGGTCCCGACTCACCCTGGGCGGACTGGCCTGGCCCAGGAACCCTTGGTCTTTCGGCGGGCAAGGTTCTCACTTGCCTTATCGCTACTCATGCCTGCATTCTCACTCCCCACACCTCCACAGCTAGATCACTCTGCTGCTTCGCTGGTGAGGGGACGCTCCCCTACCCAATACATACGTATTGCCGCGGCTTCGGCGGTGTGCTTGAGCCCCGCTACATTATCGGCGCACAATCACTTGACCAGTGAGCTATTACGCACTCTTTCAAGGGTGGCTGCTTCTAAGCCAACCTCCTGGTTGTCTTCGCGACTGCACATCCTTTTCCACTTAGCACACGCTTAGGGGCCTTAGCCGGCGATCTGGGCTGTTTCCCTCTCGACGCACGGAGCTTATCCCCCGCCGTCTCACTGCCACGCTTACAACGTGCCGGCATTCGGAGTTTGGCTGACGTCAGTAACCTAGTAGGGCCCATCGGCCATCCAGTAGCTCTACCTCCAGCACGCAACACGTGACGCTGCACCTAAATGCATTTCGGGGAGAACCAGCTATCACGGAGTTTGATTGGCCTTTCACCCCTACCCACAGCTCATCCCCTCAGTCTTCAACCTAAGTGGGTTCGGGCCTCCACAGCATCTTACTGCTGCTTCACCCTGGCCATGGGTAGATCACTCCGCTTCGGGTCCAGAACACGCCACTACACCACCAGCATAACCAGCGGATACGCCCTATTCAGACTCGCTTTCGCTACGGCTACCCCACACGGGTTAACCTCGCGACATGTCCCTGACTCGCAGGCTCATTCTTCAAAAGGCACGCCATCACCCCACCCAAAAAGGGAAGGCTCTGACGGATTGTAGGCGCATGGTTTCAGGTACTCTTTCACTCCCCTCCCGGGGTACTTTTCACCATTCCCTCACGGTACTCGTCCGCTATCGGTCATCGGGAAGTATTCAGGCTTACCGGGTGGTCCCGGCAGATTCACAGCAGATTCCACGGGCCCGCTGCTACTCGGGAAACATCGCAAGGCAGGTGTCGGGTTTTCACGTACCGGGCTCTCACCGTCTACGGCAGACCATCCCAGGCCACTTCCGCTAACCACAACACTTTCTCACTGCCCTCCAGGCGGGTAGACCCGGACACAACACTCCCACAACCCCGCACACACAACCCCTACCCGGTCATCGATGCATACGGTTTAGCCATCCTCCGCGTTCGCTCGCCACTACTAACGGAATCACTATTTGTTTTCTCTTCCTACGGGTACTGAGATGTTTCACTTCCCCGCGTTCCCCCCTACCGGCTATATATTCACCGGCAGGTAACACGACATCACTCGTGCTGGGTTTCCCCATTCGGACACCCTCGGATCTTCGTTCGGTTGACAACTCCCCGAGGCATATCGCAGTCTCCCACGTCCTTCATCGGCTCCCAATGCCAAGGCATCCACCATGCGCCCTGATTCACTTACAAACACAAAAACCAAAAATGTGTTCAAACAACAAAATTGCACAACCAAACAACAACCACCCCCACCCCAAAGGAAACCCCCCAGAGCAGGAACACACGGCCATCGCTTGGATGCTCGCAACCACTATCCACAACTCAAACACCACACCCCACCACCAAGATGAGGCGACAACAACCCACCCCCAACAAGAGGGCCGGCCCCACCCAGCCATCACAGCCAGGCAAAACCCACGGGTCTGCTGTCTCAGGACCCAACAGTGTGTCTGGCAATCCCCCACGCAAAGCCACTCAACGTCACTTCACGCGAAAACGTTTGTTGTTGCGCACCCACCGGGAAACCCACTACAGGCCCCGGCGCACTCTCCCAACCGTGAACAACCCTCACATCCAGTAAGGCACGGGGGAATCCGGTATCGGTGCTCCTTAGAAAGGAGGTGATCCAGCCGCACCTTCCGGTACGGCTACCTTGTTACGACTTCGTCCCAATCGCCGATCCCACCTTCGACAGCTCCCCCCCAAAGGGTTAGGCCACTGGCTTCGGGTGTTACCGACTTTCATGACGTGACGGGCGGTGTGTACAAGGCCCGGGAACGTATTCACCGCAGCGTTGCTGATCTGCGATTACTAGCGACTCCGACTTCACGGGGTCGAGTTGCAGACCCCGATCCGAACTGAGACCGGCTTTGAAAGGATTCGCTCCACCTCACGGCATCGCAGCCCTTTGTACCGGCCATTGTAGCATGTGTGAAGCCCTGGACATAAGGGGCATGATGACTTGACGTCATCCCCACCTTCCTCCGAGTTGACCCCGGCAGTCTCCCATGAGTCCCCGCCATAACGCGCTGGCAACATGGAACAAGGGTTGCGCTCGTTGCGGGACTTAACCCAACATCTCACGACACGAGCTGACGACAGCCATGCACCACCTGTACACAGACCACAAGGGAAACCACATCTCTGCAGTCGTCCTGTGCATGTCAAACCCAGGTAAGGTTCTTCGCGTTGCATCGAATTAATCCACATGCTCCGCCGCTTGTGCGGGCCCCCGTCAATTCCTTTGAGTTTTAGCCTTGCGGCCGTACTCCCCAGGCGGGGTACTTAATGCGTTAGCTACGGCACGGATCCCAAGGAAGGAAACCCACACCTAGTACCCACCGTTTACGGCGTGGACTACCAGGGTATCTAATCCTGTTCGCTCCCCACGCTTTCGCTCCTCAGCGTCAGTTACTGCCCAGAGACCCGCCTTCGCCACCGGTGTTCCTCCTGATATCTGCGCATTCCACCGCTACACCAGGAATTCCAGTCTCCCCTGCAGTACTCAAGTCTGCCCGTATCGCCCGCACGCCCACAGTTAAGCCATGGGATTTCACGGACGACGCGACAAACCACCTACGAGCTCTTTACGCCCAGTAATTCCGGACAACGCTCGCACCCTACGTATTACCGCGGCTGCTGGCACGTAGTTGGCCGGTGCTTCTTCTGCCCCTACCGTCACTTTCGCTTCGTCGAGGCTGAAAGAGGTTTACAACCCGAAGGCCGTCATCCCTCACGCGGCGTCGCTGCATCAGGCTTCCGCCCATTGTGCAATATTCCCCACTGCTGCCTCCCGTAGGAGTCTGGGCCGTATCTCAGTCCCAGTGTGGCCGGACACCCTCTCAGGCCGGCTACCCGTCGTCGCCTTGGTAGGCCATAACCCCACCAACAAGCTGATAGGCCGCGGGCCCATCCCACACCGCAAAAGCTTTCCACCACACACCATGCGATGCGCGGTCCTATCCGGTATTAGACCCAGTTTCCCAGGCTTATCCCAGAGTGCAGGGCAGATCACCCACGTGTTACTCACCCGTTCGCCACTCGAGCACCCCCGAAGGGGCCTTTCCGTTCGACTTGCATGTGTTAAGCACGCCGCCAGCGTTCGTCCTGAGCCAGGATCAAACTCTCCAAACAAAACCCAAAAAAGGCCATTCAGAAATACCTGACAAAAAACCAGAAAACTCTGGCAAAAAACACCACACCCCCAACCACGGGGCGGCCAAGAATGTGGCAAAAAACAACAACAAACAAAAACCACCAAACACACTATTGAGTTCTCAAACAACACACCCTG
>NZ_NCXO01000085.1 GCF_002104795.1 Mycolicibacillus koreensis | reverse complement strand
CGGCGGCACTGACCGCCTGAACCATCTCAACGAAGAATCATGCGACGACGTCGTACACCACACCCGTGGACTTGACCCTGGATGCCGGCCGCGAAATCCTGGCCCTGACAAAAGCTTTGATGACCGTCACCGACATCGACCACGCCGTGGCCTGGCTCGTCGAATACGCCGCCTGGGAAACCCGCTGGGACCACTTCCTGCGCCACCGCAGCTACCCCCGCGCCCACACCCCACGACCCGCCGGGATCGGCGAGCATCAACAGTGGTGGTACACCCACCGCGAGCTCCGCAAAACCCGCGGCCTGTATCGCAACCTGATCCGCAACAAGCACCTGTTCACCTGGATCGACCCCGACCTCACCGCACACAGCGGCCCGCTGCCACGCACCACGTCCTCACTGGAAGGCGGACCCAACCGAGCCCTCAAAGACCTCTTCCGCGCCCACCGCGGCCTACCCGTCGAGCACGCCCGCCGCGCCGCGGAATGGAAACTCAACAGCCTCACCGCAACACCAGCAGACCCCTGGACCCTGGTCCGCCCCGAACACCGAAACCCACCCCGACACCCCAACGTCGAACACCTCGACGACCAACCCCTCGGCCCCACCATGGGCACCGCATTCAGCTGGGAAGACGGCAACGGCCTCCAACACGGCTGGGCCGGCAGATCACGCCGCTAACCCCACGACACACCGACAGCCATACACACAATCTGGCCTATAACCCCCGACCGATCGACCAGTCGGAGCCCTCTGCCTGCGACAACCTGAGTCGGGGTGGCGGGATTCGAACCCACGACCTCTTCGTCCCGAACGAAGCCCTCGACCCGTGACCTGGGCGGTAACTCTAACCGTTATCGTCACCGTTTTGTATATTTCACAGCTCAGGCGATGTGATTAGACATACAAGGTATCCAATATCACCCATACCCACCAAACCTCCTGCCTACCCACTGCCTACCCGAATCCTGGGCGCGGCGGAGGAGTCCGTGCAGGTGGGGACGCCCCGTCACCCTGTCTCCCCGACCCACCAGACTGACCAGATGACCGACCACCCCGACCCCGACGACGACCTCCTCTCCCGAATCGACGAACTCCTCGACGACGACCCCGACGAACCCGACGACTTCCCCTGGACGGACTCGTACTCCCCACCACCTCCGACCCACGACCCCGACGGCTCGGTCTTCCTCGACCAGTCGGGATACCTGACGACCTGACCAGCCGACTCCTCGTCCCCCTCGGGGCCTCGGGCAGTCAGGCCACCAGGCGTCGGCACGGCCCCCGTCGGTCCTGTCTCCCTGCACCCGACCCAACCCAACCCGACCTCGGTCCCGACCCGTCGTCCTGTCGTCCTGTCTCCCTGCCGACCCACCCCAGACAGCAGGAAACCCCGCCGTCCCAGACAGCAGGAAACCCCGCCGTCCCAACGGGGAAGACGGGGCTCCTGTTGTACTGGGCCTGCTGTGCTGAGCTCTACCGACCCAGCGCGTCGGGCCGACACCACATGAGGTCGGTCGGAATCGGAATCCCGACCACCCCGTCCGCCGTGTCTCCATCCTCCCGAGCCAGGTAGGGCTGACACTCGGGCGCCGACGCGGGGTCGGGGTGCTGTGCCGTCGGAGCCGAGGCGGCGGGGGTCTCCTCGACGACGGGCAGCGGCTGGGGCTCCACGGGAGACGGCACGGCCCCCGTGGCGTGGGAGCTGCACCCCACCAGCAGACCGACCGCCAGGGCGACGGCGGGGATGAGTCCAATGGTCTTCTTCATGGTCGTTCCTCTCTCTCTAAATCCCGTGTCTCTCAGATCATCTGGGTCTTGTCGCGGTAACCCACGGCATCCTGAGTCAGCTTGCCCAGCTCCGCCCTCAGCTCGGCGTTGAGGTGTTGGACGTTGCGCGCCGCTTCGGCGGGGTCGGACTCAGCCCCCTCGACCAGCCCGCCGTTACCAGCGCGTCGGCGGCGTCGTTCTCTTGCCCCACATGGGAATGTCTCCACGCCGCGCCTGCCTGGAGTTTGTCGCAGGCCGGAATCTTCGGCCAGGACTCCATGATCACCCCGAGTGGGTCGGCCGGGCGCTCGATCTCCGTGCAGGGGAAGGTGAAGTTGTGCGTCTCGGTGGGCTGGTGGGCGTGCCCGACCAGGTAACCCCCTGTGGTGAGTCCGACGGCGGTCAGTCCCGCTGCGGCGGTGATGGTGATGTTCTTACGTGTGATGTTCATTTCGTACCTTTCGTCGTTCGTGAGGTCTGTCGGGTAGTTCCCTTGCGGGGCTTGGTTTCAAGTCATGCGGTCACCCCACCTTCCGTCGACGGTCCTCGGGGACTCCGCCAGCCCGCACGGTCCGAGCCGTGGCCGCGACCCGACCCTTGCCCGACTTCTTCACCCAGCCCGCCGCGTGCGCGTGCCAGAGCCCAGCCTGCACCACCTGCTGCGGTGTCCCCAGCGCGCCGAGGGTCTGGACCAAACTCGACACCTCAAGAGCCGAGCCCCGACGGGTGGCGAGCTGCTCGGTGATCCACCGTGCGGCCTGCTCGGGTGACATGCTCCCCTGTCCGCTCGTACTCCCCTGGAGGACAGCGCCGTTAGGAGTGGGAGTAGGTCCAGTAGACCCGTACCCAGGGTGCGTGACCACGATGACCTGGGGCTGGGCGGTCTGGGTGTCCTTCCCCTGCTTCTTCCCCTTGGACTTCTTAGGGGTCCGTCGTTTTGTCGCAGGACGTACGGGTGTGCCTGAGATGGTGTGGGATAAGGGAACTGGACGGACAGGCGGCAGCGGTGCGGGCCGTGCGGGGCGGGCTGGGCGACGCGCGGCGGCGCGGGCCAGCCGTTCCCGCCGCTCCCTCCGTTCCCGCAACCACTCCGTGCGTTGGACCCGCAGGACGGCCAGCCGCAGGGTCGGGTAACGGTTCATCGCCCAGCGGGTAAGACGTTCCAGCAGTTTGGTTTTCATAGACATCAGACCACCTGCTCGGGCACGTCGGTGTTCCCGATGTCACGGGCCGAGTCGCTCTCGTGGGCGCGGACCTTGCTGACGAGCTCCTCGATTGCCCGTACGTCGTTTTCGAGGGCCTCGACGAGTTCCTGGAGGTTGCTCTGGGTTTTGTCGACGGCGGTGTCCAGGGCCTCGCCGAGCGGACGATAGATCGGGGACACGAGGCCGCGTCCTGTCGTTCCCGTGCTGGCTGCCTGGTGGAACTCAGACTTGATGGCTCCCACCAGGTTTCCTGGGGCCTCGAACCCCGAGATGAGTTCCCGCAGATTCGATGCGAAGTCCTCCAGGAAATCGAGGTCGTAGTCGATCCGCTCGGGGCGAGGGGTGTTGTCGCTCATGGGGTTTCCTTCCGTCGGTTCGGGAGTTGGAGCCGAGACAGGACTCCAAGAAGGCGGCACTTGAAGTCGGACAACAAGGCTTCGACCTGTGGGGATGAGGCGTCGCGTACCTCTTGGGATTCACACCACCCAGGACTCGCCGCCTGGTCTCGGAGGAGGGTCATCGCCGCTATCACATGGGTTTTCACCACCCAGCCGACCGCCTGCCACGTCCAGGGGTCCGTGATCCCCAGGGCGCTCTTGATCTCCGCGAGCGTGGTGTCCGCGATCACGAACCAAGTCCATTCCGACGCCACGAACACCTGCCAGCGGAACACCTCGTCGTCTTGAGGTGCTTCAGTGGTGTCACCAGGGAATACGTCGAAGATGCGACGCTCCACCTCTGCTCGGGTGGCGTGATAGATGTTCTCAAGGACGACCGAGGTCACGGGGTCTTGAATGGCGAGCCGTTGCCTCGCCGCGTTGATGTCGTACGTCGTATCCACCATCATTTGCCCCTATACTCAGGCCGCTTGGTGGACTCGACATCGCGCCGCGACTTGTCCTCGTGCTGATCGTCCTCGGTCAGGTACGACACGCCAGTTTTGGCGGTCTTGCTGATGTCCTTCAACGTCTTCCGCGTCTCGCGGAACCGTTTGTTCAATGCCGCGCGGTGGCTGGGTCGCAGCCCCGTCACAGGAGCCACGGGAACCCGCGCCGCCGCTGCGGTCGCGGACTTGCCTGCCGCCGTGAGCGTGCCCTTGATCGTCACGCTGTGAGCGATGCGATCACTTGTCGTTGCCATTTCCATCTCCATCCGTCGTCGGACCAGCCGGTGACCCGAGGGTCGGTGGTCGGTCCTACGAGGTACTGCTAGAGATGGTGTGGCAGGAGATGGTGTTTGGTCGATTATCCCACGTCACATGGGGTTTGGGTAGTTATCACGTCACGCAGCACCACCCGCCTCGATTGCTTGCTGGGCGAGCCACGCTGCGGCTCCGTGGTCTCCTCGCTCGTAGGCCACGACCGCCTCACCAGCGAGCCACCGCGAGAAAATCGGCAGATAGCTCGGGGGCTGTTGAGCGTCGCCGAACCAGCGCAGCCCCCGCAGGGTGTGCGCGTCGTGTTCGGGGTCGAGGTTCTTGTGGAGAGCCACGGCCTGCCCCAGCAGCTCAGCCGCCGAGCTGGGTTCGACCCACTCTCCACGGGGGATCGAACACGAGGGAGTCACCTCGGCGTCGAGAAGCTCGTTAGCCTGCTCAACGGTTTGATGTGTCCCTGTGTTGGCTCCCTCGGCGGTGCTGACGAGAGCGACGATTCCTGGTAGCACAGCTAGTTTCACTGTGGGGTCTGTGTACCCAGCCAGAGCGAGGTCGGGGCGAGCGGGGTGGTCCGCCAGTGGTGTCACCCCGTGCGGGAGGGCCACGTCGGCGGGGATGACCGACAACCCGTCGCTGGTGGCGAACACCAGCCCTGTTCGACCCTCTCCCTCATCCAGCACCGCTACTGCGAGGTGCTGGTACCACTCCTGGTGCTCGCCCGCTCGGTGGTACTCACTCCTCAGGCTCGCCAGGACGAGGTGGGCCAGGCGCTCGTGCTCCCTGAGGTCGTCCACGTATGTCGTTGGGATGACTGGTCTCTCATCCTCCCGAGCGCCGATGCCGAGGAGCGCGGCTGTCGAGCTCCCGCTCGGGGAGGCTGGCCGCTCGCCGCCTGCCGACCAGTGTTTGTTCACCGCCGCGCCAATGTCCACCTTGGGCGGCTGCGGGCTGGGGGTCTGGGGTCCAGGGGCCGCAACGCCTGGGGAGGCGGGAGTTCCAGGTGTACCCGTACTCCCTGGCGTCCCCGTCGGGGCGGCAGGGGTGACGGGGGTGCCTGGCGTTCCGCCGCTGATCGGAGACAGCGCAGGCGGCATCGGAGTTCCAGGGGTTGATCCCGTGCCGAGGGGGTAGGACACACCAGGCGAGGCGGGCGGCTGGGAGCTAGAACCGATGCCGCCCATCGGGATACCGGAGATCATGGGTCCGACCGCCGCACCGCCGAGGTCGGCCAGCCCGCCGAGGCTGGCGGCTCCGAGGTCGCCGAGGGGCCGTCCGGGCGCGGGGTTCGGGTCGGCGGCGGGGTTCGGGTTTCCCGTAGACGGGGAGTTCGGGGGCGGACTGCCCGTGTTCGGGGCGTTCGGACTCGGGTTGGTGAGTCCCGACGTGCCGTCCAGACCGCCAGGTGTCGAGGAGCTGGGTCCGCCCGTCGAGGTGGACGGGGTGCTCGGTGACGGGCTACTTGGTGAAGGGGAGCCCGGGCTGGTGGGAGTGGGAGTCGTCGGAGTGGTTGGTGTGTGATGTCCAGGGGTC
>NZ_NCXO01000084.1 GCF_002104795.1 Mycolicibacillus koreensis | reverse complement strand
CACCGACGGTGACCGTGACCGTCCCGCCGCCCGGCCCGCCGGCACCGCCCGACGACCGGCCCGCCCACGGGCGGGGTCCGCTCGCCGCCGACACCCCGGACGACCCGGAGGTTCCCCCACCGGCGCCCGACGCCCCCGACGGGGTGGCCGGCGTGGCCCCGCACGCGGTGATCATCGCGATCCGCCAGTCCTCCCGCGCCTACGAACCCGAACATCCGTTGCCCGGCGACGCCGCCGCACGCCGCAAGGCCGGCACCGTCGCCACGCTGGCCCGCGCCATCGTGCACGCCGCCGACCTCGGCGCCAAGGTCATCAACATCAGCGTCACCGCCTGCACCGCGGCCGCCGCGCCGCTGGATCAAGGCGACCTCGGCGCCGCCGCCTGGTACGCCGCGACCGTCAAAGACGCCGTGATCGTCGCCGCCGCCGGCAACGACGGCGACGAGGACTGCGCGCAGAACCCGCTGTTCGACCCGCTGTCGGCCGACGATCCCCGCGACTGGCGCGAGGTGAAGACCGTGTCCTCACCATCGTGGTTCACCGACTACGTGCTGTCGGTCGCCGCGGTGGACACCACCGGGGCCCCGCTGATCCGCAGCCTGACCGGCCCGTGGGTGGGCGTCGCCGCCCCCGGGGTCAAGGTGCTGGGCCTGTCCCCGCAGACCGGCGGCCCGGTCAACGCCTACCCGCCGGTGCGCCCCGGCGAGGCGACCCAGCCGTTTTGGGGAAGTAGCTTCTCCGCCGCCTACGTCAGCGGGGTCGCCGCGCTGGTGCGAGCCCGGTTCCCGGGACTCTCCGCCCATCAGGTGATCAACCGGATCGTGGCGACCGCGCACAACCCGGCCCGCGGGGTGGACAACCAGGTCGGTGCCGGGCTGGTCGACCCGGTGGCGGCGCTGACCTTCGACGTCCCCGCCGGGCCGCGCCTGGCGCCGGGTGCGCGGGCACGGCTGGTGGACCCGGGCACCCCGCCCGCTCCGGGCGACCACCGGGCACGCCACATCGCGGTGGGCCTCGCCGCGACGATCGCGGCGACCGGATGGCTGCTGGGACTGCTCGCGCACGCCGGACGATCGCGACGGTCGCCATGACCCGCCTCGCGGTGCTGGCCGCCGTCGCACTGACCGGGCTCGCCGGCTGGGCGGTCGGCGGTGTCGGCGGAGCCGTCGTCGGACTCGCCGGGGGTCTGGCCGCCGCGGTGGTGCCGTGGTGGGGCCGGCCGCTGTGCGGATGGGCGGCGCTGTGGCTGCGCCGCAACCGGCCGATCCGCTGGCCGCCGCCGGTCACCGCGACCAACGACCGTAGCCGCGGCGGGGTGCGCTACCACCGCGGTGTCGCTGCGGTCGCGGTGCGGGTGTCCGGCCGCGCTCACACCCCGACGCTGCTGACCGGCGCCACCGCGGCAACGACCACCAACGTGG
Organism: Mycolicibacillus koreensis; assembly: GCF_002104795.1. Taxonomy (GTDB): domain Bacteria; phylum Actinomycetota; class Actinomycetes; order Mycobacteriales; family Mycobacteriaceae; genus Mycobacterium; species Mycobacterium koreense. The sequence continues at coordinate 4,312 of NZ_NCXO01000084.1, read as the reverse complement.
TCGACCTGGCCACCCTCGCCGCGCTGACCCGCCAACCCCTCGGGCTGACCGTCGCGTCGATCAGCGTGGTGAGCATCGGGACGCGGCGGGCCCACACCGGAAGCTACCCGGAGGTCTACGACACCCTGATCGGCACCGCGCCCTACGCCGGACGGCGCGCGACATGGCTGATCCTGCGGATCACGGCCGCCGACAACGTGGACGCGCTGCGGCTGCGCACCACGGTGGGCGCAGCCGCTGTGGCCGCCGCCCAGCGTGTCGCCGCGGCGTTGCGCCACCGCGGAATCCGGGCCGCGGTAGCCGGTGCCGCCGACATCGCAGCCCTCGACATCGCAGCCCTGGGCACCCCTGTCGACGCCGGGGCCCTCGCACCGCGGCGCAGGCACTGGCGGGCACTGCGCGCCGACACCGGGTGGCGGGCGACCTACCGGTACCGCCCCGAGGACATCACCACCGGCACCCTCGAGCAGGCCTGGACATGGCGCGTCGACGGTGTCGTGCAGGACGTCACGGTGTTCGACGACCACACCGTCGCCGCCACCGTCACCGTCGCGACCGCGGCCCGCCCGCTCACCCCGCCGAGCGTGCGGTTGCAGACCCTGTCGGGCCGGCAGGCCCGCGGCCTCGCCGCGCACCGGTGCGGACCCGGCCCGCTGCGGGACCGCTCGCCGCGTCCCCGACTGGCGGCGCCGGTGACCATCCCGATCGGGCCGTCCGGGGTGCTGCTGGGCCGACTCGACACCGGCGAGCGACTGCTGGTGCCCCTCGACGACCCGACGCTGTGCAGCCGGATCTGGCTCGTCGGCGAGGACGCGCTGACCAAACGGATCCTCATCCGACTGGCCGCCACCGGCGCGCGCCTGACCTGCCACAGCACCGACCCCGCCCGGTGGGCCAGCCTGCGGATGCCGTTGATCACCGTCGGCGAGGACCCCGCCCCGGCGCCGGGCACCACCGTCAGCGTCACCGACGGCAGCGTCGCCCCCACCCCACGCCCGGACACCGTCGTCGTCATCGCCGCGGCCGCCGCGCCCCCGACCGACCCGGGGGAGGTGGTGATCACCCAGACCGGCCCGGCCACCGTCACCGTCGCCACCGCCGACTGGCACCACAGCGTGCACATCGAGTTGTTCCGCGCCGAGAACCGCTATCTGGGATCGCCGGTGCGACAACCGCAGACGGTCCCCGCCGGGGTGGCGGGGTAGGCGCGGGGGCCGCGATGGCCACCGCCGCGGTGACCCTGACCGCCCGCCGCTACTTCGACGAGGCGATGGGCCGGTTGGCCGGTGACCCGGCGGGTTCCGCCGAGTGTTTCGCGGCCGCCGTCGAGGTGGACCCGGCGATGGCCGACGCGTGGCTGGGGCTCATCGCCGCCGGCGATCACACCCTGGCCACCCTCGAGCGGCTCGTCGCATGCGCCGACCGGATGCACCGGGAGACCACCCGGTTGGGCGCCACCCTGGCGGTACCGGTGAAAGCCGGCCCGTACCTGGCGATCTCGGTGACCGATGCCTCCCACGCCCGGCTGGCGTTGGCCAGCGCCCTGGTCGACGCGGGCCGCTACCCGCAGGCCGAGGAGATCCTCACCGACCCTGCCGTGCTGGACAACTGGGAGAACCATCACTGGTGCCAGCACATCCGGGCCTACCTCATGTTCGCCGCGCAACGCTGGCCGGAGGTGATCGCGACCGCGGCGACGGTGATGCCGGCGCGGGCGATCATCATGACCGCGGTGACCGCCGCGACCAGCGCGTTGGCCGCCCACGCTGCCGCGCACCTCGGCCAACCCCGGGTGGCGATGGACTGGGCGGCGCGCGTCGAGCTCACCGGGCTGCGCCCGTCCCGGGGCGAGAACGGCGACGGGGAGCGCACCGCGGTGGTCCTCGACCCGCACGAATTCCCGCTGATCGCCGCCGATCTGGCCTACGTGCGCGGCATGGCGCACCGCCAGCTCGGCCAGGAGGAGCAGGCCCAGGTGTGGCTGTCGCGGGCCACCCTCAACGGCGCCCCCATCGAACCGGCCAAACAGGCCCTGGCCGATCCCGCCCTGCAGCTGACGGTCACCGATGAACAGACCGTCAACAGCCGCACCGACAAATGGGATGTCGCCACCGAACAGTCCGAGCAGCAACGCCACGCCGAGCACGACGCCACCCGGCGCACCGAGCTCTTGACCGAGGGCCGCGCCCTGCTCGCCGGGCAGGTGGGCCTTGCGGAGGTGAAAACCGCGGTCGCCGAACTCGAGGACCAGATCGAGGTGCGCGCCCTGCGCCTGGCGGCCGGACTGCCGGTGACCAACCAGACCAACCACATGCTGCTGGTCGGTCCGCCCGGCACCGGCAAAACCACCACCGCCGAGGCGTTGGGCAAGATCTACGCCGGGCTGGGCATCGTCGCTCACCCGGAGATCATCGAGGTCAAGCGCGCCGACTTCTGCGGCGAGCACATCGGGGCCTCCGGGCCGAAGACCAACGAGCTGATCACCCGGTCGCTGGGGCGCATCCTGTTCATGGACGAGTTCTACTCGCTGGTGGAACGCCACCAGGACGGCCGTCCCGACATGATCGGGATGGAGGCGGTCAACCAGCTGCTCATCGCGTTGGAGGTGCACCGCTTCGACTTCTGCTTCATCGGGGCGGGCTACCAGGAGCAGGTCGAGGCGTTCCTCACCGTCAACCCGGGCCTGGCGGGCCGGTTCAACCGCACCCTGCGGTTCGCCTCCTACACCCCCGAGGAGCTGGTGGAGATCGCCGCCCGCTACGGCGGTCCGCGGGCCACCGTGCTGGGGCCCGACGCGCGCAGCGCCCTGCTGGACTGCTGCCGGCGTCTCGACGCGTACCGCGGCCCGGACGGCACCTGCGGCATCGACCTGATGCACAACGGTCGCTTCGCCCGCAACGTCGTCGAACGCGCCGAGCGGCGCCGCGACTGCCGGGTCGCCGCCCAGCACCGCGCCGAGCACGGATCGGTGACGGTGACCGATCTGCAGGAGCTGCTTCCCGAGGACGTCACCACCGCGGTGCGGGAAGCCTGTGCGGAGAAACACGTCCCACTGGGTGGCTGACAACTTGTCGACAACCCCCGATAGGTTAGGTTACGCTAACCAAAGTCTTTCGCGTCATCGTTGTCAGATCATTGCCAGGAAGGGGAAGCCCGGGGCATCGCCGTCGACCTTGCCGTCGACCTTGCCGTCGACCTCGCCGTCGATGATCCGGGCGGGTGCGCCATGTGTTTGGTCGTCGACTGCCATCGTTCGCTTGACGCCGGGGTCGCCCGGTGATCGCCCCGGTGTGGATGGCGATCCCGCCGGAGGTGCACTCCAGCCTGCTCAGCAGCGGGCCGGGCCCCGGGGCGCTGCTTGCCGCCGCCAGCGCCTGGCGGATGCTCAGCGCCGACTACACCGCCACCGCCGCCGAGCTCACCGCGCTGCTGGGCGCCGCCCGCGGCGCCTGGGACGGCCCGACCGCCGAGCGGTACCTGGGCGCCCACCAGCCCTACCTGGCGTGGCTGGCCGCCGCCGGCAGCCAGGCCGCCGGCGCGGCCGGACAGGTCGAGACCGCCGCCGGGGCCTACTCGGCGGCGCTGGCCGCGATGCCGACCCTGGCCGAGCTGACCGGCAACCGCGCCGCCCTCGCCGCCTTGATGGCCACCAACTTCCTCGGCATCAACACCGTGCCGATCGCGGTCACCGAAGCCGACTACGCGCGGATGTGGGTGCAGGCCGCGGTGACCATGGCCACCTACCAGGGGGCCAGCGGGGCCGCCCTGGCGGCGACCCGCCCGGTCGGCGTGGCCCCGACGGTGCTGGCCGCGGAGGCGGCCGCTTCCCCCGCCGCCGCGGTCGCCGCGGCGAACAGCACCGCCGCCGACACCGAACTGCCGTGGGGCGGACGTGATCCCATCGCCGACGCGCTCGCGGGTTCCGAGCACTTCCAGAGCATGTATCTGGTGCTGCGCGATCTGCTCCTCAACCCGGTCGGCACGATCGGACAGATCGTCACCGATTTCGCCGCGAACCCGGCGGAGGCGCTGACCACCTGGATGCCGCTGCTGTACGTGTTCGCCTACGCCGCGGTGTTCGGGGTGATCGGCACGCCGCTGTACGCGGCGATGCTGGGTCCGGCCGCCGCGGCGGCGATCCCGGTCGTCCTCGGCATCGCCGGGATCGCGCAGGTGGGTGAGGCGCCGGCCCCGGTGCCCGCCGACGACATCCCGGCCGCCGAACCCGTGACCGTCGGTGAGCGGCCCCTGGCGGTCACCACCGGCGCCGCGCCCGCCCCGGCGGCCGGACCCAGCATCGCCGCGTACAGCG
>NZ_NCXO01000083.1 GCF_002104795.1 Mycolicibacillus koreensis | reverse complement strand
CGGAGGAACCGGCCCCGGCCGAGCCCCAGGGGCCCGGTCAAGGGCCCCCGGCGCAGGCTCCGCCGCCGCAGCAGCAGGGACCGGCCCAGGGTCCGGTGCCCGGGCCGGCGGCCAACACGCGCCGCGGCGCGGTGACCGGCGGCGCCTACCGGGGTGGGCGCGATGTCGTCGCGGTGGACCACAGCGGCCTCGGCCCGGAGATGCCCGACAGTCCGCCGCCCCCGCCGCTGGCCCCCGATCAGCCGGATGCCTTCAACGGGGTGGCTCCGGACGTGGAGTTGATCTCGATCCGCCAGACCAGTGTCGCGTTCACCCCCAAGGACACCTTCGGTGACGACGATCCGCAGGTGCGCCGCAAGATCGACAGCATGCGCACGATGGCCCGGGCGATCGTGCACGCCGCCAACCTCGGGGCGCGGGTGATCAACATCTCGACGGTGACCTGCATGAACACCCGCACGATGCTCGACGTTCCCGAACTCGGCGCCGCGGTGCGCTATGCGGCGGTGGAGCGCGACGCGGTGATCGTCGCCGCCGCCGGCGACACCAGCCAGAGCGACTGCAAACAGAACCCCGCCTTTGACCCCTTGCATCCCGATGACCCGCGGAATTGGAGTGGTGTGAATACAGTGGTGACTCCGGCCTGGTTCGACGACTATGTGCTGACCGTGGGGGCGGTGAACTCCGACGGGGTCCCGCTGAACGACCTGAGCGTCAAGGGCCCGTGGGTCTCGATCGCGGCACCGGGCACCGACATCATCGGACTGTCCAACCGCGACGACGGCCTGGTCAACGCGATGGACGGCCCGGACAACACCCAGCTGGTGTTCGCCGGCCCCGCGTTCTCCACGGCGATCGTGTCCGGGGTCGCGGCGTTGGTGCGGGCCAAGTACCCCGAGCTGACCTACCACCAGGTCATCAACCGGCTCACCACCACCGCGCACCCGCCGGCGCGCGGGGTGGACAACCAGGTGGGCTACGGCGTCATCGACCCCGTCGCCGCGTTGACCTGGGATGTGCCCGTCGGACCCGCGCAGCCACCGGAACGGCTGTCCAAGCCGTTGGAGCTGCCGCCGCCGGAGACCCCCCGCAACATGGTGCCGGTGTGGGTCGCCGCCGGGGGACTGGCCGCGGCGGCGCTGGGCGCGGCGGCGGTACTCGGGGCGGCGGCGATGATGCGGCGTTCGCCGTGGCGCCGATGAAGGCGCAGAGCCCGCTGGGGCTGGTCGTGTCGTGGCCACCGCTTGCCGTGGTGTTTCTCGTCGACGTGGGCATCATGACCCTGGTCAGCAACTGGCCGACCCAGTGGCGGCGCGACATCGCCTGGTGGACCGGCGTCGGGATCGCCGCGCTGGTGGCGATCCTGGTGTTGGTGACATTCCGCCGGGTGCGTCTCGGTGTGCTGATCGGGACGTGGTTGCGGAACTTCTTCACCAAGGTGGAACCGGCGTTGGCCGTCGGCCGCGACGCGGCGACCGACCACCGGCGTCGCTACGGCCATGCCACCGTCGGGGTGCGTCACCACGACGGTGCGGTCGTCGCGGTGGTGGCGGTGGCCGCCCCGGTGCTCGCCCCCAACGGCCGGCACAGCCAACCCGAGGCGGCGATGGCCGAGCTACCGATTCAGGCGGTCGCCGCGAGCTTGAGCCAGTTCGACGTCCACCTCGACGGGATCGATGTCATCGCCCTCGCCACGGCGGACGCCACCCCGACCGAACGCCAACCCAGCGCCTGGCTGGTGCTGCGGATGACGCCGACCGCGAACGTCGGCGGGGTGATCGTGCGGGATTCGGTGGCCTCGACCATGGCGGCGGTCGCCGAACGGGTCGCCGACGATCTGGGGCGACGCCGGTTCGACGCGTGGCCGCTGACCGCCGACGAGCTCAGCGACCTCGATGACGCGGTGCTCGGCGGGGTGTCTGATGACGCCTCCCCGCGGTTGCGGTTTCTCAAACGCCGCGACGGTGACGGTGAGGTGACCGGGTACGCCACGTCATTCTGGTTGTCGCCCAACGACATCACCGCCGACACTCTCGCCGACCTGTGGGACGTCGACGCGGATCTCACCGTGATCGGGTTGCGGTTGCTCGCCCGCCACAATCAGATCGAGGTCTGCGCCTGGGTGCGTTTCCACACCGCCGAACGGCTGGACAAGTCGGTGTTCAAGGGCTTGAACCGGCTGGCCGGCAGGCAACTGCTGGCGGTCGCGGAGATCATGCCGGTGCCCGCGCGCCAACCGCGATTGGTGCTGCCGGCGCGCGCCCTGCAGGACGACGATCCGGCGGCCCTGCCCCTGCCGGAGCCGGTCCTCGACACCGCAGAGGCGGGCCCATGAGCGGTCCGCACGCCGCGGCCAGCGACGCCCGCAACGCGATGGTCGCCGGGCTGCTGGCCTCGGGAATCTCGGTCAACGGGTTGCAGCCCAGCAACAACCCCACCGTGGCGGCGCAGATGTTCAGCACAGCCACCGCGCTGGATCCGAGCGTGTGCGACGCGTGGCTGGCCCGCATCCTCGCCGGTGACGACAGCCTCGAGGTGGTCGCCAACGCGTGGGCGGCGGCGAAGACATTCGGATGGGAGATCCGGCGCCTCGGCGTGGCCGACCTGCAGTTCCGCCCCGAGGTCTCCGACGGGCTGTTCTTGCGGCTGGCGATCGGCAGCGTCGAGTCGCTGGCCGCCGCCTACGCGGCCGCGCTCATCGAGGCCAAGCGCTACGACGAGGCGTCACGCCTGCTCGATGAGACGACGGCGCGCCAGCCGATCGACGCCGAACTGCTCAGCTACGTGCGGGGTCTGCTGTATTTCCGCACCGGCCGCTGGCCCGACGTGCTCACCCAGTTCCCCGCTGCGACGATGTGGCGCAGCCCCGAACTGAAGGCCGCGGCCGCGGCGATGGCCACCACCGCGCTGGCCTCCCTGGGGGTCTTCGAGGAGGCCACCCGGCGCGCGTCGGAAGCCATTGAGGGCGACCGGGTTCCCGCGGCGGCCAACGTCGCCCTCTACACCCAGGGGATGTGTCTGCGTCATCTCGGGCGTGAGGACGAGGCGGTGGAGTTGCTGCGCCGGGTGTACTCCCGCGACGCCACCTTCAGCCCGGCGCGCGAGGCTCTGGAGAACCGCGACTACGGATTGGTCATCACCGACCCGGAGACGATCGAGGCGCGCACCGACCCATGGGATCCCGACAGTGCGCCCACCCGTGAGCAGACCGAGGCCGCACGCCACGCCGAAACCGCGGCGAAGTATCTGGCCGAAGGCGATGCTGAACTCAACGCCATGCTGGGCATGGAACGGGCCAAACGCGAGATCCGACTGATCAAATCCACCACCAAGGTGAACCTGGCCCGCGAGAAGATGGGACTTCCGGTGCCGGTCAGCTCCCGCCATGCGCTGCTGCTGGGGCCGCCGGGGACCGGGAAGACATCGGTGGCAAGGGCTTTCGCCAAACAGCTGTGCGGACTCACGGTGCTGCGCAAGCCGTTGGTGGTGGAGACCAGTCGCACCAAGTTGTTGGGCCGGCACATGGCCGACGCCGAGAAGAACACCGAGGAGATGCTCGAAGGGGCGCTCGGCGGGGCCGTGTTCTTCGACGAGATGCACACCCTGCACGAGCGCGGTTACTCCCAGGGCGACCCGTATGGCAACGCGATCATCAACACACTGCTGCTGTACATGGAGAACCACCGCGACGAACTCGTGGTGTTCGGGGCCGGCTACGCCAACGCGATGGAGAAGATGCTCGACGTCAACCCCGGGTTGCGCAGACGGTTCTCCACGGTCATCGAGTTCTACAGCTACACCCCGCCGGAACTGATCGCGCTGACCCAGTTGATGGGCAGCGAGAACGAAGACGTCATCACCGACGAGGCGGTGGCGGTGCTGCTGCCCTCCTACACCGAGTTCTACTCCGAGGAGAACTACTCCGAGGACGGCGATCTCATTCGCGGTATCGACGTCTTGGGCAACGCCGGCTTCGTGCGCAACGTGGTGGAGAAAGCTCGCGATCACCGCAACGCCCGTCTCGATGACGAGGACCTGGACGCTTTGCTGGCCAGTGACCTCACCGACTTCGACGAAAGCCAGTTGCTGCGCTTCAAAGAACTCACCGCCGAGGACCTGGCGGAGGGTCTGCGGGCCGCGGTCGCCGAGAACAAGAACAGCGCATCCTAGTTCGCTCAGCGTCGGGGCTGCCGCGTCAATTCGGTGTCCAGAACCTGGTCAGCGCGTCGAGTTGACGGCAAGCCCAGACGGTGCCAGTATTGCTGATGCATGCACCTCGCTAGGTGAGGCGTCTGCATGGACACAGGCCACTGACCTTGAACGTCGAGAGACGCCCCGGGTCAGGACAGCTCCTCCCGGCTTAAGGGTTGAGCCCAAGTGGCTTCCGGTCGAACCGGATACGCCGTGCAGTGCCGAAACTCAGACGAGAGGGGTGCGGCGCCCGACGTGGGTCGGGTTGCTTCTTCCCCTGACTGTGCACGCGTGGCGACACCCCCGTGTGTCCTGGCTGTGAGGAGGTGAGGGCGAGATTGAGTCCCAGCGATAGTCATTATCCGGCTTTGATGATCAGTCCGTTCCGATCCGGCCCCGGCATCATCTCCGCTGCCTGAAACAGACCGGCTCTCCGCCGATTTCGCGCGCGCTCGCACGACTGTGAGCGTGGCGGTCGGTCGGGTGTGCCTGTGGCGGAAACGCGGGAGCCGTTGATCAGCCCTGCGTTCCATCAGGAGATGACCCATGTCTTTTCTCTTCACCCAGCCCGAGTTTCTGACCGCCGCCGCCGCTGAACTGAGCGGTATCGGCTCGGCGGTGCACGCCGGCAACACCGCTGCGGCCGGCCCGACCACCGGGATCTTTCCCGCCGGCGCCGACGAAGTGTCGATGCTGACGACCGCGCAATTCGTGGCGCACGCCCAGAATTACCAAACCGTGGCCGCCCAGGCCGCGGCCATCCATGAGCAGTTCGTTGCACTGCTGAGCGGCAACGCTGACGCCTACGCGGTGACCGAAGCCGCGAACGCGGCAGGTGCTGCCTAAACCGGAAGGGGCCGGTGATGTTTGTTGACTTTGGTGCACGGCCACCGGAAATCAACGCCGCGTTGATCTACGGGGGCGACGGTTCGGCGACCATGCAGGCGGCCGCCGCTGCCTGGGACGGGTTGTCGGCCAACCTGCAAACCACCGCGAACTCGTACAAGGCGGTGGTCTCGCGGCTGGCGACCGAGGAATGGCTGGGTCCGTCGTCGGTGGCGATGGCGACGAAGATCACCCCGCACATGATGTGGATGGATACTGCCGCAGCCCAGGCCGAGCAGACGGCCATGCAGGCGCGTGCGGTGGTGGCGGCATTCGAGGGTGCCTTCGCGATGACGACGCCGCCGCCGGTGATCGCGGCGAACCGCAGTCTGCAGTCGTCGTTGATCGCGACGAACTTCCTGGGGCAGAACACCGGGGCGATCATGGCCACCGAGGCTCTGTACATGGAGATGTGGGCCCAGTGTGCGGCGGCGATGTACGGCTACGCCGCCAGTACGGCGGCGGCCAGCCAACTGACACCGTTCGCCCCGGCCACGCAGAACCCCAACCCGGCAGGGCAGAGCATGCAGGAGGCGGCGAAAGCCAACGCCGAGAAGAACTCCGGGCAGGGCAGTGCCGGAAACGTGCTGTCGGGGTTGCTCGGAAACCTGTTCAACTCCGGGGAATCCGGCGGCATCCTCGGTGACGCCGGGGGAGCGGGGATCGGGCCCAACGCCAACCTGTGGAACACCATCACCTCCACCGGAGCGATCAACCCGGCGATGGCCACGTCGATGATCGCCGACTTGGCGGTCGTCCAGGAGTTCAACGAAGCGATCCCGGGACGCTTCGCGCCCGGCGCGTTCACGCCGGTCCTGCCCGCCCTTCAGCCGACCACCACGGCGATGCTCGCCAGCGCCGGCGCCCCGGCCTCGACGTCGGCCGGGTTGGCCTCGGCGCCGGCGTCGGTGTCGGCGGGGATGGCGCGGGCAACCCCGATCGGCGCGCTGTCGGTGCCCGCGTCGTGGAACGGCGCCGCCCCGGCAGCGGCCGCCACCAGCGTGCTGCCCGGGCACAGCCCGGCCGCGGCGGCACCCAGCGGCGGGCACGGCGCGCCCGGCGTGCCGCTGGCCGGAATGGGCCGGGGCAATGGTGTCACCGGACCGCGCTATGGGATCCGGCCGACCGTGATGGCGCGGCCGCCGGCTGCCGGGTACGCGCCGGAGTTGTTCTGACAGTGTCGATCACGAGATAAGGAGAGGCGATTATGGCTTCGCGTTTTATGACTGATCCGCAGTTGATGCGGGATATGGCTGGGCGGTTTGAGGTG
>NZ_NCXO01000082.1 GCF_002104795.1 Mycolicibacillus koreensis | reverse complement strand
CCGGGATACGGCCCGCCGCCGGGATACGGTCCCCCGCCGGGTTATGGCCCGCCCGCGGGGTTCGGTGCGCCGCCACCGCCCGGGTACGGCCCGCCCCCGCCGGGGTATGGGCCGCCGCCGGGCACCGGGCTGGCCGCCAAGCCGGGGGTGATCCCGCTGCGCCCGCTGGGGCTGGCCGATCTGTACAACGGTGCGGTCGGGTTCATCCGGGCCAACCCGAAGGCCACGCTCGGGTTGACCGCGATCATCGTCGTCGTCACCCAGCTCATCGTGTTGGCGATCAACGTGGCGTCGCTGGCTTCCCTCGGCGCCCTCGACGTGGACTCCGGCGACGAGTCCAGGCTCACCAACGGGGTGCCCACCGCGATCAACGGCCTCACCCAATTGGTGTCCGGGTTGTCCGGGCTGGTCCTCACCGGGATGCTCACCGTCGTCGTCGGCCGGGCGGTGTTCGGATCCGGTATCACCATCGGCGAGGCCTGGGATCGGGTGCGGGGACGCCTCCTGGCGTTGATCGGGCTGGTGCTGCTGGAGGGCCTGATCGCGGTGGGGGTGATCGGCGCGGCCGTGCTGGTCGGCGCCGCAGTGGCCGCGGCGGTCGGCGGGGTCATCGCTGCGCTGGTGATCGTCGTCCTGGTCGGGGCCGCCGTTGTCACGGTGATCTGGCTGTACGTCATGTGGGTTTTCTCCGCGCCGATCATCGTGCTGGAACGCCTCGGTGTCGTCGCGGCGATGAAACGGTCGTTCTCGCTGGTGCGCACCAGTTTCTGGCGCATCACCGGGATCGAGCTGCTGACCGGTCTGATCACCGGCCTGGCCGCCGCCGCGATCGGCGTTCCGTTCGGCATCGTCGGGCTTCTCGTCGGCGCCTCCACCGACTCGATGCTGCTGGTGCTGCTGGTCGCCGCCGTCGGCACGATCCTCGGGCAGATCATCGTGCAGCCGTTCTCCGCCGGCGTGCGGGTCCTGCTCTACACCGACCGCCGGATCCGTGCCGAGGCCTTCGACCTGGTGCTGCAGAGCGGTGCCGCCAGCGGGCCGGCCGCCACCGACACCACCGACGCCCTGTGGATGGCGCGCTAACCGTGTCCGCCGTCGACATCGACCGCGATCCCGCGCACGACGCGGCCGGCCACGAACTGGCCAAGCCGATGTATCACCCGGACACCTCGCTGCTCGACCGTCTCGGCGACTGGCTCAACGACCGCATCAACCAGATGCTGGCCGCCGCATCGGAGATCCCCGGTTCGTGGTTCACGCTGACCCTGGTGGCGATTCTGCTGGTCGTCATCGGGGTCGTGGCGATCCGGATGGTGCGCCGCACCATGGGCGGCGCCCGCCAGCGCGACCCGATGTTGTTCGACGCCGGCATCCGCACCGCCGCCGAACACCGCGCCACCGCCGCGGCCTGCGCCGAGCGCGGCGAGTGGGCCGAGGCGATCCGGCACCGGGTGCGCGCCGTCGCCCGCGACCTGGAGGAGTCCGGGGCGCTGAGCGACCTGCCCGGCCGCACCGCCACCGAATGGGCCCGCGCCGCAGCGACGGCGCTGCCCGACTTCGGCCCCGAGCTGTCCCGTGCCGCCGAGGTGTTCAACGACGTCACCTACGGTGAGCGCCCGGGCACCGAATCCGGCTACCGGACCGTCGCGGACCTCGACGATCGGTTGCGCAACCGCCGACGCGCCGGGGTGGCCGCCCGGTGACCGCCGCCGTCGCCGCACCGACGGTGCGGCGCCGCCGCGTGTGGGGGTGGACGCTGCTGGCGGTGATCGCGCTCAGCGTGCTGCTCATCGCCGGGATGGTCGTGACCGCGCCGCACCCGGGCGGGCGGATGAACCCCGACGCCACCGAGGAGCAGGGGGCGCACGCGCTGGTCGCCTTGCTGCGCGACCAGGGGGTCAGCGTCGAGGTCGCCGACGATGTTGATGCCGTCGAAGCCGCGACCGGCCCGGACACGCTGCTGCTCATCGCCGAGACCTGGCGTATCCACGACCCCGACCTGCTGGCGAGGCTGGCCGCCACCGACGGAGACCGGCTGCTGGTCGAACCGACCCCGCGGGCATTGGCCGCGCTGGCGCCGGAGTTGACCCGCGGCCACCCCACCTCCGGGGTCACCGACCCGGGTTGCGCGCTGCCGGCCGCGGTGCGCGCCGGGGCCGTCGACTGGGGGCGCGCCGCCACCTACCGGCCGCGCTCGGACGAGACCGATCCGGACATCTGCTACGACGGCGCCCTGGTCCGCTACGACGCGGCGGGGCACACGGTCACCGTCGCCGGCAACGCCGACGTCCTGATCAACGGCGGGCTGCTGAAAGAAGGCAACGCGGCGTTGGCGATGAACCTCGCCGGACAGCAGCCCCGGGTGATCTGGTACGCCCCGCAGCAGACGGTGGGCATCACCACCGACACCCGCAGCACCGCCGAGCTGATCCCCGCGGCGGTGCCGTGGGTGGTGGCACAGCTGGTGCTGACCGTGGTCCTGGTCGCGCTGTGGAAGGGCCGTCGTCTCGGTGCTCCGGTCATCGAGACCCTGCCGGTGGTGGTGCGCGCCTCGGAGACCGTCGAGGGCCGCGGGCGGCTCTACCGGGCGCAGCGCGCCCGCGACCGCGCCGCCGCCACGTTGCGCACCGCCACGTTGCAGCGGCTGCTCCCCCGCCTCGGCCTCGACCCCACCGCCTCCGCCGCGACCGTGACCGCGACGGTGACCCACCGCAGCGGCCTCGAGCCGCAGCAGGTGGGCGCACTACTGTTCGGGGCAGCCCCGGCCACCGACGCCGACCTGCTGGACCTCGCTCGAGCCCTCGACGACATCGAAGGATGGGTAACCCACTGATGACACACGCCTCCCCCACCTCGCCGGAGTCCACCGACGCCGCCGCCGCGCGCACCGCGCTGCTGGCGCTGCGCGCCGAGATCGGCAAGGCCGTCGTCGGCCAGGACGCGGTGGTCAGTGGATTGCTGGTGGCGCTGCTGTGCCGCGGTCACGTGCTGCTCGAAGGGGTGCCGGGCACCGCGAAGACGCTGTTGGTGCGCACCCTGGCCGCCGCACTGCGGCTGGAGTTCAAACGGGTGCAGTTCACCCCCGACCTGATGCCCGGTGACGTCACCGGGTCGCTGGTCTACGACACGCGCACGGCGGCGTTCACGTTCCGGCCCGGCCCGGTCTTCGCGAACCTGCTGCTCGCCGACGAGATCAACCGCACCCCGCCGAAGACCCAGGCGGCGCTGCTGGAGGCCATGGAGGAACGCCAGGTCAGCGTCGACGGGGAGCCGCGTCCGCTGCCGGACCCGTTCATCGTCGCCGCCACCCAGAACCCGATCGAATACGAGGGCACCTACCAGCTGCCCGAAGCGCAGCTGGACCGCTTCCTGCTCAAACTCACCGTCGAGCTCCCGCAGCGCGACACCGAGATCGCGATCCTCGGGCGCCACGCCCACGGCTTCGACCCCCGCGACCTGTCCGGGATCAACCCGGTGGCCGGACCCGCCGAATTGGCGGCCGCGCGCGCCGCGGTCGCGCGGGCTCGGGTCGCCGAGGAGGTGCTCGCCTACATCGTCGACCTCGCCGGCGCCACCCGCCGCTCCCCGGCACTGCAACTGGGGGTCTCCCCGCGCGGGGCCACCGCCCTGCTGGGCACCGCCCGGGCCTGGGCGTGGCTGTCCGGCCGCGACTACGTCACCCCCGACGACGTCAAGACGATGGCACGCGCCACCCTGCGCCACCGGGTGGCGCTGCGTCCGGAGGCGGAACTGGAGGGCGCCACCGCCGACGGCGTGCTCGACGGGATCCTGGCGTCGGTGCCGGTGCCACGCTAGTGGTTCTGACCGGGCGGACCGGGCTGGTCGCATTACTCGCGGTGCTGCCGATCGCGGCGGCGCCGTGGCCCGCGACCGCGTTTGCGGTATTGGGGGCCGTGCTGCTGACCGTGGTCGCCGTGGACGTGGCACTGGCCGCCAGCCCCCGGGCGCTGCGGCTGACCCGCAGCGGAGCCCCGTCGGTCCGGCTCGGTGAGGCGGTCGACACCACCGTCACCGTCCACCACGACGGGGCGCGGCGGCTTCGCGGGCAGCTGCGCGACGCCTGGCCGCCGAGCACCCGGGCCGCCCCGCGGGTACACCGTGTCGATCTGGCACCCGGGGGCCACAGCGCGGTGACGACCCGGCTGCGGCCGACCCGCCGCGGTGACCACGAAGCCGCCGGGGTGACCATCCGGGCGGTGGGGCCGCTGGGCCTGGCCGGACGCCAGCGCACCCGGTCGGTGGCCGGCCGGGTGCGGGTGCTGCCGCCGTTCTTGTCCCGCAAGCACCTGCCGTCGCGGCTGAGCCGGCTGCAGGAACTCGACGGCCGGGCGCCGGCACTGATCCGCGGGCAGGGCACCGAATTCGACTCGCTGCGCGAATATGTGGTCGGCGACGACGTGCGGTCGATCGACTGGCGGGCCACCGCGCGACGCTCCGATGTGGTGGTGCGCACCTGGCGCCCGGAGCGCGACCGCCGCATCCTCATCGTGCTCGACACCGGCCGCACCGCCGCCGGCCGGGTCGGCGTGGACCCCACCACCACCGACCCGGCCGGCTGGCCGCGGCTGGACTGGTCGATGGACGCCGCGCTGCTGCTGGCCGCCCTCGCCTCCCGCGCCGGGGACCGGGTGGATTTCCTCGCCCACGACCGGGTGACCCGGGCGGCGGTCTTCGGCGCCTCCCGCAACGAGCTGCTGTCCCAACTGGTCTCCGTGATGGCCCCGCTGCAGGCGGAGCTGATCGAGTCCGACGCCACCGCCCTGGTCGCCACGATCCTGCGGCGCACCCGCCACCGGTCGCTGGTGGTACTGCTCACCGACCTCAATCCGGCCGCGCTCGACGAGGGTCTGCTGCCGGTGCTGCCGCAGCTGACCGCACGTCACCAGGTGCTCCTGGCCGCCGTCGCCGACCCTCGCGTCGCGACGCTGGCCGCCGGACGGATCGACGCGGCGGCGGTCTATGACGCCGCCGCCGCCGAGCGTTCCCGCAACGCGCGCGCCGCGATGGCCGCCCGGCTGCACCGCGCCGGGGTGGAGGTCGTCGACGCCGGGCCCCACGAGTTGGCTCCCGCGCTGGCCGATCGCTACCTGGCGATGAAGGCGACCGGACGGCTCTGAGCCGCGCTGCACCCTCCCCTTTTCGGCCCCGGACGGGCGCCCTAACCGGCCGGCGCCACATCGGGCGCCTCGAGGATGTCGCCGGTCTCCCCCGCGGCGACGGCCCGGCGGCCGAAATAGACGATGTAGGCGAGGAACGCCGCCTCGGCGAGCACCCCGATGCCGATGCGCACCGGGGTCGGCCACCCCGACGGCGTCACGAACGCCTCGAGCAGCCCCGAGACCGCCAGCACCGCCACCAGCCCCAGCGCGACCGACACCACCGCACGGCCCTGCTCGGCGAGGACCTGGACGCGTGGTCGGTCGCCGGGGGCGATCACCGTCCAGCCCAGCCGCATCCCGACGGCCGCGGCCAGAAACACCGCGGTCAACTCCAGCAGGCCGTGCGGGGTGAGCAGCCCGAGCAGCACGTCACCCTTGCCGGCGTGAAACATCAGCCCCGCGATCAGGCCGAGGTTGGCCGCGTTCTGGTACAGGATGTAGGGAATGGGCACTCCCAGCAGCACCGCGTAGGCGATGCACTGGGCGGCCACCCACGAGTTGTTCAGCCATACCTGCCCGGCGAACGCTGCGGCCGGGTGGGCGCTGTAATAGTCGGCGAAGTCATGGTTGACCAACTGGTCGATCTCGCGTGGCGTGGCGATGCTGGCCTGCACGTCCGGGTTGGTCGCCACCCAGACCGCGAGGACGGCGGTGAAGGCCAGGAACACCACCGCGGTGCCCAGCCACCAGCGCCCCGCCCGGTAGGCCACCACCGGGAACCGCACCGTCCAGAACCGGACGAACTGGCTCCACAGCGGGGCGTGCGCTCCGGTGACCGCCGACCGGGCGCGCGCCACCAGCGACGACAGCCTCCCGGTGACGGTCGGATCGGTCGTCGCCGACCGCAGCACCGACAGATGGGTGGCCACCCGCTGATACAGCTCGACGAGTTCGTCGACCTCCGCACCGGAGAGACGCCGCCGGTTGCGGACGAGTTGATCGAGACGATCCCAGGTGCCGCGGTGAGCCAGCACGAACGCGTCAACATCCACCCGCATAGCGTACGGGCGGGCGGTACACCGGCGGCAGGTAGCGTTTGCGCCATGACGCAGGTGGTGACCGGGGACGCGGTGGTTCTCGATGTGCAGGTAGCGCAGCTGCCGGTGCGAGCGGTCTCCGCGCTGATCGACATCGCCGTGATCACGGTGCTCACGCTGATCGGCTACGGGCTGGCGGCGTTGACGGTCGAGCAATTCGACGGCGCACTGGTGCAGATCCTGGTGCTGGTGCTGGTGGTGCTCATTCCGGTGGTCTACCCCACCGTGTTCGAGACCACGACCCGCGGACGCTCCCTGGGCAAGATGGCGATGGGGTTGCGGGTGGTCTCCGACGACGGCGGCCCGGAACGGTTCACCCAGGCGCTGTTTCGGGCGTTGGCCTCGGTGGTCGAGATCTGGACGCTGTTCGGTAGCCCCGCGGTGATCTGCAGCATCCTGTCCCCCCGCGGGAAACGCCTCGGCGACGTGTTCGCCGGCACCATCGTCATCAGCGAGCGGGGTCCACGCCTGTCACCGCCACCGGTGATGCCGCCCGGGCTGGAAGGCTGGGCCGCG
>NZ_NCXO01000081.1 GCF_002104795.1 Mycolicibacillus koreensis | reverse complement strand
CTGGCGGTGACAGTCTGATTCGGGACCAGTGTGACGGTCTGATTCGGGACCCACCCGGGCTTCGGCGTGGCGTCGTGACGGCTTGATCTGGACCCACTTCCGTGGCGTCAGGAGGACCCGCATCCAGCGGTCCTCGCGGCACCGGAAGTGGGTTTCGGGATGAGGGTGCGTGTGGAACTGTTCGCTGCGATCCGTCGGGACGCCCGGGTCGAGGGCATGTCGATCCGAGCGCTCGCACGCAAGCACCAAGTCGGACGCGGCACCGTTCGCCGGGCCCTCACGTCCGCGGAACCACCGCCGCGGAAGACCCCGGTGCGTTCCTCGCCCCGGTTGGATCCGTTCAAGTCGGCCATCGACGACATGCTCCGCGCCGACCTTGAGGCGCCGCGGAAGCAACGGCACACCGCCCGCCGGATCCACGTCCGCCTCATCGAGGAACACGACGCCATTGAGGTGTCGTACTCGACGGTTCGCGACTACGTCCGCATCCGCCGCACGCAGATCGGCCTCGAAGCTGGCCGCCGGGTCGAAGTCATGATCCCCCAGGAGCACGCGCCAGGCGCAGAAGCAGAAGTCGACTTCGGCGAGCTCTACGTCATCCTGGCCGGGGTGAAGACGAAGGTCTTCCTCTTCACATTCAGGTTGAGTTACTCCGGGAAGGCGGTGCACCGGATCTACGCCACCCAAGGCCAAGAGGCGTTCCTCGAGGGCCACATCGCCGCGTTCAACGAGATCGGCGGCATCCCCGCCCGGCACGTCCGGTACGACAACCTCACCGCCGCAGTCACCCGGGTCGTCAACGCGCGCGGTCGTGAGCGGGTAGAGAACGACCGCTGGGTGCTGTTCCGCTCTCACTTCGGGTTCGACGCGTTCTACTGCCAGCCGGGCATCGCCGGGGCACATGAGAAGGGCGGTGTGGAAGGCGACGTCGGCCGGTTCCGCCGCCAGCACCTCGTGCCCATGCCCGTCGTCGACTCGCTCGACGAGCTGAACGAGAAGGTCCGTGCCTTGGACGCCGCCGACGACCGCCGACGGATCTCGTCGCGGATCCGGACCGTCGGCGAGGACTTCGCGACCGAACGCGAGAACCTCGCGCCGCTCCCGGTCGAGGGGTTCGACCCCGGGCTGATGCTGAACCCGATGGTCGACCGCTCCGCGATGATCACCGTCCGCATGGCCCGGTACTCCGTCCCGGCGCGGTTCATCCACCGCCGCGTCCGCGTCTCCTTGCGCGCATCCGAGGTCGTCGTGTTCGACGGCCGACTCCAGATCGCCCGGCACGCCCGCGTCATCACAAGGGGTGGCCAGTCGGTGAACCTCGACCACTACCTCGAGGTGCTCAAGGGTAAGCCGGGCGCATTGCCAGGCTCCACCGCGTTGGCGCAGGCCCGCGAATCGGGGGCGTTCACGCCTGCGCATGAGGCGTTCTGGGCGAACGCCCGCAGGCGGCTCGGGGATGCGGTCGGCACCCGGGAACTGATCGACGTGCTCCTACTGCACCGCGCCATGGCCGCCGACGAAGTCGAAGCCGGGCTGCTCGCCGCAGTGAGCGTCGGTGCAGTCTCAGCTGATGTGGTCGCGGTCGAAGCACGCCTGCACACCACCCTCGCAGCGCCCACCGGGGCCAGTTCAGACCGTCATCCCGTTGCGCAGCCCAGCGATGGCGAACGACGAGATGGCGACGCCAAGCGCAGCCGGAAGGTCGTGTCCCTCACCGAACGCCTGCTGCTCGACCCGGCCGCGGTCATCGCCGGCCTCCCGCCCGACACCCGGCCGCTGCCGTCGATGGAGAAATACCAGCAACTGCTCGGCCGCCGCACCGGCACCGACCACCACCCCGACCCGATGAGTCCCGATGAGAGCGGAGCACCCCGATGAGCACAGTCACCAGCGTGACCACCACCTTGCGCCGCCGCCGCGGCCTGACCGAGGAAGCCGCCGTAGCGGCGGTCGACCAGGCCTGCCGGAGGCTCCGGCTCCCGACCATGCGGGCCCTGCTTGGCGACGCGGTCGCGGCGGCGAACAAGGACCAGTTGACCTACACCGGATTCCTCGCCGAGCTGCTCCTGGCCGAGTGCGACGACCGCGACCGTCGGTCCACCATCCGGCGCGTGAACGGCGCCGGGTTCCCGCGGAGCAAGTTCCTCGCGGACTTCGACTTCGACGCCAACTCGAACATCAACCCCGCCACCATCCACCAGTTGGCGACCGGCGAGTGGGTGCGGAAGGGCCAGCCGCTGTGCCTGATCGGGGATTCCGGCACCGGCAAGTCTCACCTGCTCATCGGCATGGGGACCGCAGCCGCGGAAAAGGGATTCCGGGTAAAGTACACCCTCGCCACGAGGCTGGTGAACGAGCTTGTAGAAGCAGCCGATGAGAAGCAGTTGGCCCGCACGATCGCTCGTTACGGCCGCGTCGACCTGCTCTGCATTGACGAGCTCGGCTACATGGAACTGGACCGCCGCGGCGCCGAACTCCTCTTCCAGGTCCTCACCGAGCGAGAGGAGAAGAACAGCGTGGCAATCGCGTCCAACGAGGGCTTCGCCGGCTGGACCAAGACCTTCACGGACCCGCGCCTGTGCGCGGCCATCGTCGACCGCCTCACCTTCGGCGGCAACATCATCGAAACTGGTACCGACTCCTACCGGCTGGCGTCGACCCGGTCAGGGAACGCGTCGCGGTGACGCAATCAACCGAGCCTGTTTCGTGCGCACGCCGCACCCGGTGGGCTGTCACTGCGTGCTGTCCCGCGTGGTCATCGGGCGCCCCCGAAGGATCCGGCGGCGTCGCTGGAGAACCCCGAGCGCCAGCACTACCAGCGCAGACGCGGCAGCGAGCGCGCCGATGAGTGTCGCCCGTGTCTGGATCCAGCTGGAGACCACCGCGGAGACGTCAGTGAGTCCGCCACCACGGCCCGCGGCGACCGGGGCGTCGCTGGTGGCCGCCGGGTACCAGTACCAGGCCAGATAGGCGCCGGTGAGCAGCAGGACGACAGCGGTGACCCGTGGGCCATGGCGGGCCAATCGCGCGACGTGGCGGGTGAGTCCGCTGCCTGCCGCGGCGGTGGCCAGGGCGAGCAGCAGCAGGACGGTCGCCGAGCCAGCAGCGTAGACACCGAAGACGAGCAGGAGCCCGGCATAGCTGTAGGTGGCCTGCGCCTGCGCGATGACCGCGAGGATCACCCCGAACGTGCACGACAGCGAAGCCAGCGCGTAGCCGACCCCAAACGCAGCCATCCGGGCAGTGGGTGGGAGTCCCGCGGCTGCCCGGCCGGGGATCCGAGGCACCCGCACCGAGACCGAGCGTCCGGCTAGCATCCACAGGCCGAGAACCACCAGCAGGATGCCGACGGCCAGGCCAAGCGACGGCGCGGCGCGAATCAGCCCTCGGGCGCCGGCGCTGACTACCAGGCCAGCTGCCGCGAGGGTGCCGGCGAACCCCACCGCCAACACGAGACCGGCCCGCAGCGCCCGCAGCAGCCGCACCGGGACCGTTGAGGCATCGGTGTCGCCGAGGGTGTGGGTGATCCAGGCCGGGAGTAGCGCGAACCCGCACGGGTTCACGGGCGCGACCATGCCGGCCGCGAAGGCGAGGGTGAGCAGTCCGCCCATGGGTCAGGCTCCGGCCTTTGCCAGTTCGGCGGTGATCGTCGCGGCGTCGGGGTCGGTGGCGCGGAAGGTCACCGTGCCGTCGGCGTCGACGACGATCAGGGTGGACAGAGCGGCCACCTCGAATCGCCGGGAGAGTGCCGCGCCATCGTCGATTGCGGCCGGTACGTGTTCGGCGTCGACGGACTCCATGAAGTCGCCGATCAGGGCCTTGGATTCGCCGGGGTCCATGTCGACGGCGAGGAAGCTTGCCACGGTGCCGGCGTTCTCGGCGGTGGTGGCGGCCTCGCCGAGGGACCGGACGCCGTTGACGCATTCGCCGCACCCGACGGAGAAGAAGAACACCGCGGTGGGCTTCCCGTTGGCGGGCAGGCTGATCTGCTGGCCATCGACGCTGGTCACGGTGGCGGGTGAACCGGAACCGGCGGTCGCGGGGTCGGCACTGTTGCCGCAGGCGGTCAGGGTCAGCGATCCGGCGGCGAGTACGGCGGCGATCGAGAGCGCGGCGTGGTGGCGGCGGGTGATTCTCATCGGTTCTGCTCGTCCTTCGGGTCGACGTTTTCGTTGGTGGGCATGGGCGGGCAGCAGCCGTGGCCGGCGGTGCCGCCGCCGCGGCGGGAGATGGCAATCAGCGCGAGGATCGCCAGGGCGATCCCGGCGCCGATGACCCACGGGTTGCGGAGGAACGCGCCGATACCGGCGATCGCGCCACCGGCGATGAGGATGGGGAGCAGGGCGCAACAGGCGACCATGAGCAGCGCGGCGCCGGCTCCGAGGAGCAGGCCGCTGCCTCCCGGGCGATCGTCGTGGTTGGACATCATCGGTGTTCTCATTCCCTTCAGTGGGTATGGGTCAGCAGCAGCTGTGGCTGTCGTCGGCCGCGGCGGGCGCCTGGAGGCGGTTGAGCAGGCCGGTGGCGAGGGCGGCCCCGATCCGGCACGCCTCGGCCACCGGGACCACCTCCGCGCCGGGGTGCTCGGCCAGCCAGCCCGCGGCGTCCTCGGGGGAGGTGAAGTAGTGCACCTGGTTGCAGAAGGAGGAACGGATCGAGGTGATCTGCTCCGGGTTCACCAGCGACACCACCGCGGTGGGCGGATCGACGCTGGTTGCACCTTCTGTGGGGTCGACGTTGACCCGAACCGGCTCGCCGCTGACCGGGGAGGCCGACTCCACCTTTGCCGGGCGGTCCAGCAGGGCGGGGAAGATCAGCGTGTCCAGCGCACACCAGGTGTAGAGCTCCTCACCGGCCACGGTGAACCGGTGCGGGGTGGGGCGCAGGGTGAGGCCCTGGCCGATGATCCGGCCCTGATCGTCGTACTCGGTGTCCGGCACCGCCGCGAGACCGCGCCGTACGTCATCGAGGGTGCGGCTCGCAGCCGCGGCGAGTTGCTCGACGGTGACGGGGTCGCCGTCGACGAGCAGCCGCAGCAGCGGGATCAGCAGGCCGGCGTCAAGGCCGGTCTCCTCGGGTCGGGTGAGTCGTTGGGGCAGTTGGGTGCTGAGGTCCGACATCGCGGATGCCTCCTTCGTTGAGTGGGGTGGGTGCGGGTCAGGCGCAGCAGGAGAGCTTGGAGACGTCGGTGGTGAAGGCCTTCGCGACGATCCGGATGCCCTCGGTCATGGTCAGGTAAGGCGCCCAGGCGTCGGCGACCTCGGCGATGGTCTTGCCGATGATGTGGACGCCCGCGGCGGCCAGTTCGCCGGCGTCCTTGGCGACCGCGGTCAGGCCGAGGATCTCGCCGGTGTCGGCGTTGGCGACCATCTTGATGAAGCCGCGGGTGTCCCGGTTGACCAGCGTTCGCGGCACGTATTCCAGCGGGAGCACCCGGCAGTCGCAGCGGATCCCGGCCGCGAGGACTTGGGCCTCAGTCATCCCGACTGCGCCGATCGCGGGACTGGTGAACGTGACCCGGGGCAGCCGCATGTAGTCCACCGACCGCTCGGCGTCGGTGAAGGCGTTCTCGGCGACCACGGTGCCGTGGTGGGCGGCGACATAGACGAACTCGGGGTGCCCGGTCACGTCACCGGCCGCCCAGATCCGCGGGTTGGAGGACTGCAGCTGGTCGGTGACCACGATCTCGCCGACCTCGCCAGTCTTCACCTCGACCGCGTCGAGGTTGAGCCCGTCGGTCACCGGTCGGCGGCCGAGAGCGACCAGAACCTCGTCGGCGCGGAACTCCTGCGCGCCACCGGAGACGTCCGCGGTCACCACCACCTGGCCGGTGGCGGCGTCGCGGGTCACGCGGGTCGGGACCGCTCGGCGGACCACCCGGATGCCCTCATCGGCGAAGACCTCCTGCAGCGCCTTGGAGACCTCCGACTCCTCCTTCGACGCGAGCCGGGACCGAACCAGCAGGGTCACCGTCGACCCGAGCCGGGCGAACAGCTGCGCCTGCTCCAGGGCCACGTAGCCACCACCGAGCACCAGCAGCGAGTCGGGGACCTCGGTCAACTCCATCGCCGTAGTCGAGGTCAGGTACCCGGCCTCCTCCAACCCTTGGATCGGCGGGGCCCAGGGACGGGACCCGGTGGCCACCAGGTACTGCGCTGCCTCGATGGTCTCGACGCT
The DNA here is from genome assembly GCF_002104795.1 of Mycolicibacillus koreensis. GTDB lineage: Bacteria > Actinomycetota > Actinomycetes > Mycobacteriales > Mycobacteriaceae > Mycobacterium > Mycobacterium koreense. The sequence goes on along the minus strand of NZ_NCXO01000081.1, from coordinate 1,007 downwards.
GCCATCCGCCGCGGCGACCTCGAGCAGGGGCGAATCCGGAGTGCCGGCGAACGCGGCGTTGCCGCGGCGGACCTGCCAACCGTAGGAGTCGGCGACGTCGACGTACTTCTCACCCCGCAGGGCCTCGACGAGATCCTGCTTTCCGCCGATCAGGGCCGGCATGTCCACCGCGCCCGCGACGCTGGCGATGCCCGGGAACCGGGTCGGCGCGTCCGCGGCCACGTGCCGGGCCTCCGCGGCTGCGATCAGTGCCTTCGACGGCACGCAGCCGGTGTTCACACACGTGCCGCCGAACGTGCCACGCTCGACCATCACCACCGACTTGCCCAGAGAGGTCGCACGAATGGCCGCCGCGAACGCACCGCCGCCGGATCCGATGATCGCGAGGTCGTACCTGGTCTGCATCCCGATTCCTCCCAGAACTGTTGGGAAACGCTCCTGATGCAGCGATACTGGACCTTCCAGTAAAGGGGAAGGTCAAGCGAGACCTGCGACACGATGGAGGCCGGGATGCGGATCGGAGAACTCGCCGAGGCGGCAGGCACGACCACCAAGACTCTGCGGTTCTACGAAGAGCAAGGGCTGCTGCCCCCGGCCGAACGCACACCGGCCGGCTACCGCGACTACACCCCCGACGCGGTCAGCCGGATCGACTTCGTCCACCGCGGCCAAGCGGCCGGGCTCACCCTCGCCCAGATCAAGCAGATCCTCGACATCCGCGACCACGGCCAAGCTCCCTGCGGCCACGTACGTGACCTGCTGGACGCGCGCCTTGCCGACATCGACGCGCAGATCGCCGACCTCACAACACTTCGCGACAACGTGGCTGCGCTCCGCGACGATGCAGCCCTCCCAGAGCCCGAAACCTGTAGCCCCGATCAGGTCTGCAGATACCTATAGCCCTCGCCACTCGGCAGTGACCACCGAGACCAAGGGCGTGATTAGCCGGTGCCAGGTGGGTCCCAGTCAGGCCGTCATCGTGGTCCCAGATCGGGTTGACACAGCCA
>NZ_NCXO01000080.1 GCF_002104795.1 Mycolicibacillus koreensis | reverse complement strand
GGGGGGTAGGGCTGGGGGGTTGGGCGGAGGTGGATGTTGGGTGCCGAACAAGCGGGTTGACTGCTGTCATTGTGCTCGGGCCGCACTCCTCGCCGTGTCTGAGAATGTGTTGTGCCGGTGTCGCTGGAGCTAGCGAGCTATTGGTTTCCTGATTGAAGTTTGCTAAATGCCGCTCCGGGCTATCGGAACCGGGCAATGGTGGTGATGGCGGCGAAGTGGCAGCCTCCTCCGCTGCGTCTTGAAGATGGAGGGTGGAACCCGGGGTAGGACTCTGGGGACCATCCGGAGGGTTTAGTAGTGCGGTGACCTTTTCCCGTACTGCGCTCGGATCCGGCGAGGTGAACATCGAATCAATCTCATGTCCATGATGTTTCGCGAATTCTCTTGCCGAGTGGTCGAACCCTTGTTTTGTGAGAATGCTTTGGGTGGCATCGAGAATTTCGGCCGCGCAGCTCGCCGCTTCAACGCTGGCCCGTGATTGGGAGGTTACGACGAGTTCGGTGATTTCCGTTATCTTCTCATCAAGACTTCTCTTGGACTTCTGAATCTCCTTTATCCGCGAATTGCCCTCCTGTGCAATCGTTCCCAACGCTTTGCGGAGGGATTCCGCGGAGCTGTGTGCAGCCAGGTAGGCGGTGTGCTTTGTCTGATTGCTTGTCGCAACGCCTCGAGCGTCGCGTTCGCCACGGTCGAACACCCCGCGGATCTCATCTGCAGTGAGTCCCGATTGGCTGGCGATCGGGCCTGTCTGAATCAGCCTGAGTTGCTCACTCAGATCAGCAAACCGGGATGCGGTGAGTTTGCGGTTGGACATCGCATCATGCACCGTCGTCATGGTGGTGGTGCTCGGCCAATGTTGACCGACGAGCAGTTCGGAGTAGTCGCCGGGTGGCAGATCGCTCATTTGCAGTCCCCTTCGATCTGTTGAAAGCCCTCTTCTCCTTCTCCCAGTAGCTTCGACAGCGCTGGATCTGTGTCCTTCTCACCTGCTAGGTAGCGGGCACCGAGGTCCGCCAATACATCTGCGAGGTTGTTCATCTGTGCCGCCAAGCCGGCGGGCGTAGCCGGACTGACGTGCGCTCGAAGGTACGTGCTCCCGGCGACGAGGGAGAGTCGGGCATTGGCGGCTTGAGCCTTAATGAGCGCTGGATCGTCACGATTGGTGCCCAGGTTTTCTCCCCCACTTGTCTGCAGCACAACGCCGCGATCCACCAAATCGAACGCCTCGCACGCCTTGGTCTTCGCATCGGCGATCTGCTGGTCGGTGTAGGTAGGGGTTGTCTCCGGCGCGGGGGAGGCCGGTGGGCGGAACCATCCGGCGATGGCGACCGCCAGGGCGATGGTGGCGATGATGAGGGCGGCGAACGAGGGCCAGCGCGATGCGGCACGCCGAGCAGTGGGCGGTGTCGGTGCCCACGTGGACGGCGCCGCCGGCATTGGAGGAAGCCCCGAAGGGGGCATCTCCGCCATCAGATGATGGTAACGCCGATACACACCATTTCGGTATTCACTGATTTGGAACCGGCGGGCGTAACCAAGCAACCGCGACGTGACCGATTCGACGCTGAACATTGACTTGACCCTTAGGTTGGGCGCCATAACGATGGAGGCCGTGCGCCGACTGCTTGCTCTGCTGTGCACGGCGGTCTGTGTCACCGCCGTGACCCTCGCGCTGGCGCCAGCCGCTGCGGCTGCCGGCAATCCCTGGTTCGCCAATATGGTGGGCAACGCCACCCAGGTGGTGTCCGTGGTGAGCACCGGCGGGTCGAAGGCCAATATGGACGTCTACCAGCGCACCAACGCCGGGTGGCAGCCGCTGGCGGCCGGGATCCCGACCTTCGTCGGATCGGCGGGCATGGAACCCAAGGCCAAGAGCGGATACCCGGCCACCCCGATGGGGGTGTACTCCCTCGACTACGCCTTCGGTACGGCTCCGAACCCGGGCAGCGGGCTGCGCTACGTGCAGGTGGGTCCCAACCACTGGTGGAGCGGTGACGACAACAGCCCGAGCACCTTCAACACCATGCAGGTGTGCCAGCGCGACCAGTGCCCATTCGACACCTCCGCCAGCGAGAACCTGGAGATCCCCCAGTACAAGCACGCGGTGGTCATGGGTGTGAACAAGCAGCGCACACCCGGGGACGGGGCGGCGTTTTTCTTCCACACCACCGACGGACGTCCCACCGAGGGCTGCGTGGCCATCGACGACGCCACCCTGGTCAAGATCATCCAATGGCTCAAACCCGGAGCGGTCATCGCGATCGCCAAGTAGCCGCCCTCACGTTCTCCACAACCTGATCCACGGGTGACTGGCCGCTCGACCGTCCCGCTGCTATCCCTAACCCATCAACTCCGGTTGCAGGGGGTTAGCGGTGACACTCCATCTCGACTTCAACGAGCTGCATCACTCCGCTCACCAGGTCAGTGATCAGTGTGAATCGCTGGCTACCGGGCATCTGTTGTCGGGCAACAGGATCGAAGATGCCCAATCGGGATGGGTTGACGCCTCGGCGACGGCCCTCGGGTCTCGTCTCGACGCTTGGCAACAGGATTCGATGCGGCTTCTTGCCCAACTCGGGAACCACATCCAAGGCTTCTACGACGCCGCCTCGGCAGCTGCCTGCACCGAGGAGATCAGCGCGAGAGCCCTACGCGAACTCGGGGCGAGACCGCCATGTTGACCATCGCCGATATCCGACGTTGGGACGCCGATGCGGTCCGCGCGGTCTTTCACGCCGCCATCGACCGCGCCGCGATCACGGCCTCGGTGTCCCGCGAACTCGGTGCCCTGCAGGTATTCGCCACCTGGGGCGGTGCCACGGCACAAGCGGCGCAGCACGCCAACGCCCAACTGCGTCAGGATCTCGACGCCCACGGCGCGGAGGCCGTGGTGGTGGCGCACGCCGCAAGTCGCGCCGCAGACGGCATCGAACATGTCCAGCACGAACTCTCGGCTCTGGAGACCTACGCTCATGATCGCAAGTTGGCGATCGATCCGATCAATGACCTGCTCATACCGGCAGCCGGAAGCGATGGCTACACCGCCGACATGGCGATCGCCAAGCGGGAGTTGCAGCCTTTCCTGGCCAAGATCCTCGACACCGCCAACGCGATCAACGTTCAGCTGGCCGCCGCCATCAACATGGCCGACGGGGACCTTCCGGTGCCGGCCGGTCTTCACGACGACCGGCCGGCAGTGCAAATGGCACTCTATTCCGGTCTGCCCGAGGACCCTGAGGAACTCCACACCGTGTGGGCGATGCTCACTCCGGCGGAGAAAGACTTGTTCTACCGCCACGACCACGGAATCGGGAATCTCCCCGGGGTCAGCTTCGTGGACAAGAACCACTACAACCGCCGCCACCTCAACGAACTCCTTGCTGCGGCAACGGCTGAGCGCGACCGCCTGGCCGCCGAACATCCCGATTGGGCCGCTTTCGGTCCCACAGTCGACGAGCGTGAATCGGGATCACCGGAGTGGCTGGTCTGGAGCACACGGTGGGACGAGATCACCCGCACCATCAACGGCTACACCGCCGTCCAGCAAGGCTTACTCGGGCAGGACGGCGTTCCGCGATTCCTCTCCATGCTCGATGATCACGGCCACGCGGCGATCACGATCGGCGATCCGGACCACGCCACCCGCAACGCGGTCTTCGTTCCCGGCACCGGGCAGGACCTGCGTCGCTGGCAGTCCAGTGACCACAAGTCTGCGGCGATGTACCGGGCGGCATTGGCCGCCAACCCCCGTCTGCGGCCGCAGGATCTGTCGGTGACGACGTGGATGGGCTACGACCGGCCGATGTCGTTGCTGGAGGCGGGCTGGCCGGACAGAGCGCATTCCGGTGCCGTGCCCCTGGACCGATTCGAGGAGGGCATGCGGGCCTCCCACACCGGCCCGCGGTCGTTGAACACCGTGATCGGGCACAGCTACGGATCGGTGGTGGTCGGTGACGCCGCCAGCGCCGGCCATCACCTCGACGTCGACAATGTGGTCGCGGTGGGAAGCCCGGGGATGCTCGTCAACCACGCGGCCGACTTGGATCTCAACCCCGGCGCCACCGTGTATGCGATGGAAGCGCGCAACGACATCGTCCGGCTGGGAGCCGGAGGGTTCGGGTTTGGGCTGGGGTTGTGCCCGCCCTACGACCCGGCGTTCGGGGCGGTCCTTCTGGCCGCCGATCCGGGCCCGACCTTCGCGGGGGTGTTCCCGAGCGTTGACGCGCACAGCAGTTACTGGAACGACGACAACGTCGCGTTGGCCAACCTCGGCGCGGTGATCGCCGGTGTTCGCCCGCCGGCACCGGCCTAGACGATCAGTGGTTCTCGCTCGCCAGCGCCGCACCGCGGGTGACGTTGAATCCGATGGCGCTCAACGACATCGTCGCCTCATAGGTGCGTTCGTAGCCGGTGGCGCTGATCTTCCAGCCGTCGGAGGTCCGACGGTAGCGGTCGTGATAGAACGCGGCGCCGATGAGCATGAAGTCGGCGTCGGGAACGATGACACGATCCTGCAGGTACCAGGTCGCGGTGGCCTCGTCGCCGGTCACGGTGATCTCCGGGTGGTCCACCCGGTGTTCGGTCAGGATGGACTCACCCAGCGTGGAGCGCATGTAATCGACCAAATCGGCCCGGTTGGTGAAGCGCAACTTCTCCCCGGGGGAGGATCCGTAGTCGCCGACGATGTCGTCGGTCAGGGTGTCGGCGAAGTCGTCCCAGTGTTTGGTGTCGAGTGCGCGCAGGTAGCGGTATTTGACGTTCTTGATCGCGGCCTTGTCACCCATCAGGACATTGCAGCACATCGGTGGGTCGCTGCAGATAGTGCGTCACCATGTCGATCAACGCGCGCCGTTCGCGGTCCCAGTCGACGGTGGTTCCCACCAGCATCTGGGCGAAGACCACGCCGCGCAGCGCCGCCCAGATCACCTCGGCCACCCCGGCGTTGGCAGGATCGGCCGAGATCAGCCGGCCGAGTTCACCGATCGCAGCGTTCATCTCCAGCAAGTGGTGCCGCGAGCGCTCCCCGAGGCTGCCGCGACTGGCGCGCAGGATCTCCAACGCCGCCATCGAGGTGGGACTGGCATAGCAGCGCCACGCGGTGTCGACGACGACTTCGATGCGTTCCCGCAGCGGCAGTTCCTGCACGTCGATGGTGCTGAGACTGTCCAGCAGGCGGGCGACCCCGTCGTCGACGACCGCCATGAGCAGCCCGTTGCGATCCCCGAAGTGGTACTGGATGACACCCCAGGTCACTCCGGCGCGTTCGGCGACATGTTTGGCGGTGGCCGCGGCGAACCCCTCCTCGACCACGCACCGCACCGTCTCCTCGATGATCGTGGTCCGCGTCTGATCGCCGCGTTTGCGCGGCGCGGTGGTCTGCCGGGTGGGGCTGACCCCCCGGTCTGAACGTTGACCAGCAGAAACAGTCATTGTTGACTTTATAACATAGATAAAACTATGTTTGGAAGCGTGACTCAATCGCGGTATGCGTCGTTGACGCGCGAGGAACTGGCCACGCTGCTTCCCGAGCTGTTGTTGATCGGGCACATGATCGACCGCTCCGGGATGGCCTGGTGCATCCAGGCCTTCGGCCGAGACGGCATGGAGCAGGTCGCGATCGAGGAATGGGCCGGCGCCAGCCCCGTGTACGCCCAACGCATGCAGCGTGCCTTGAACTTCGTCGGCAACGACGTGCCCACGATCTTCAAGGGTCTGCAGTTCGACATCGGCTCGCCGCCGCAGTTCATGGATTTCCGGTTCACCGTGCACAACGACTGGGACGGCGCGTTCGAGTTGGCCAGCTGCGGTGCGCTGCTCGACGTCGAGCCGCTCGGCGAGGAGTTCGTCTTCGGCATGTGCCACACCATCGAGGACCCCACCTTCGATGCGACCGCGGTGGCCACCAACCCGAAGGCGCAGTGCCGGCCCATCCACCGGCCTCCTCGGGAGCCGTCGGATCGCAACCCGCATTGCGCGTGGACGGTCAAGATCGACGAGTCCTACCCGCCGGCCCAGGGCATCCCCGCTCTGGCCGAGGTGCGCGAAACCCGCGCCGCCACCTGGGAACTCGCGCCGATCGACCTGACCGAGGAGGGAATGGGCGAATACACCGGACCGCTGCTCTCCGACATCGACTTCAACGACTTCTCCTACTCCGCGCTCGTCCGGCTGGCCGACGAGGTGTGCCTGCAGATGCACCTGCTGTATCTGTCGTTCGCGATCGCGGTGCGCTCACGCACCGGCGACGACACCGACCAGGCCATTTCGGTGGGCACCCGTCAGCTGACCGGGCTGGCCGGCTTGGCCGCCGAGCGGCTGCACCGGGCGTTGGCGCTGCCCACCGACATCGACGGGGCGATGCGGGTGTTCGAATTGCACCCGCTGTTCAACCCCACCGGCTACATCGTCGCCGACTTCGAGGCCAACCGGATTCATGTGCGGCCCAGCCCGGCTCACGACGACGCCTCCTGGATCTCGCTGTGCACGCCCGGCTCGGTGCAGCCGCTGCAGGCCATCGCCACCGCAATCGATCCGCACCTGCATGTGGCGCTCACCGGTACCGACACCGACTGGACCGCGGAACTGGTGCGCTCCGAGACCGCGGCGTCGGAGTTGCCCGAGGTCTCGGTGGCCAAGGTCAGTGGCGGCGCGACCTTCCAGTTCAAGCCTCGCCGGTCGCTGCCGCTGACGGTGGTGTGAGGCCGGTCTCACCGGTGCCCTCACCGTGAGACGACACCGAGTTGGCGTCAACTCCGTAACGCGTCGGTATCGTTTGCGGCAGGGCCGCGGCGACTACGCGCGGCGCCATTAATGTGGGGGACTGCTCGATCGTCGATGCAAGGTGCGCGGTGTATGTACGACCCGTTGGGGTTGTCTATCGGGACGACCAATTTCGTTGCGGCACGTGTCGGTTTCCCGCCGATGACGCGCCGCGCCGTGGTGACCCTTCTGCCGGGTCAACCACCGCAGATCGGGGCGCCACCGGGCACCGGGCCGGCGTTTGCCGGGTTCGTCGAACGGGTCGGCGACCCGACACCGCTGGTCGGCGCCGACGGCATCGCCCACACCCCGGATCAGTTGCTGCTCGACGCGATCGAGGCTCTGGTCGTCGCCGTGGGCGCCCAGCCCGGGGTCGCGCAGTTGTCGCTGGCGCTGCCGGCGTACTGGGATAACCAGCGTGCGCGGGCAGTGCGCGACGGGTTGCGCAACCATCCGCGACTGGCCACCGCCGATGGTGCGCCAAGCCTGGTCTCCGACGCGGCCGCGGCGCTGGCGGCGTTGGGTGCCGACCCGGGTCTGCCGGGCACCGGAGTGGTGGCGCTCTGTGATTTCGGGGGTGGCGGCACCACGTTCACCCTCGCCGACGCGGCCGCCGGTTATGAGCCCATCGAAACCCGCCGGTACGCGGAGTTCTCCGGAAACCGCATCGATGCCCTCGTGCTCGAACACGTCCTGGAGCGCCTCGGTGCCGCCGAGCACGCCGATCCCACGGGAACCACCGCCGTCGGCGCGGTTGCGCAGTTGCGGGAGGACTGCCGGTTGGCCAAAGAGCGGCTCTCGGCCGCCGAGGCCACCGATCTGCCCGTGGTGCTGCCGGGTCAGCGCACCACGCTGCCGCTGACCCGCGCCGAGTTGGAGGCGCTGATCACCGCCCCGCTCGATGGTGCGGTCGAGGCATTGGAAGAGATGTTGCAGCGCAACAACATCTCCGGAACTCAACTGACGGCGGTCGCCGCCGTCGGAGGTGTCGCGGCAACACCGCTGGTGGCACGCAGCCTGTCGTCCTGGCTGCGGGTGCCGGTGGTCAACACCGCTCAACCCGGGCTCAACGCCGCGCTGGGGGCGGCGCTGCTCTCGGCGCAGGGGGCCGGCGGTGAATCGGCGACCGCCACCGCGATGGCCCCGGCGAGCGGTCTCGCCGATCCCGGTGACGCCGGGAGCACCGCGATGGCGCCGGTCGGCACGCCCGCGACGGGCACCGCCGCCACCACCGCCAACCCCACCGGCTCCGCCGACGTCGGGGAGCTGGCTTGGTCGGCCGAGGACGGCAGCGCCGAGCCGGTGCCGTTCACCGGCGACGTGCCCGACGACCCCTACTACGGCGATCTGCGGGAGCCGCCGTCGCGCATCCAACCGGCGATCCCCGCGGAACCCTACGAGGAGCCCGGCCGGCGGTTGTTCCAGCTGCCGCAGTTGGCCCTGGGGCTGGGCGCGGTGGTCGCCGCGATCGCTGTCGGCGGGGTGGCCTACACGTTGTCGAACGCCTCCGAGCACCACAACGACGCTCCACCGAGTTCGGTGACGGTGCCACCGCCGCCGAGCAACCCGCTGCCCGAGCCGAGCAAGGCCGAACCGCCCCCGCCGCCGCCACCGTCGGAGGCGGCGGCGGGGGCGGTTCGGCCTTGCTC
>NZ_NCXO01000007.1 GCF_002104795.1 Mycolicibacillus koreensis | reverse complement strand
TACTACCGTCACCACCGAACTCAGCAACCCGCCGAGTTCTCAAACCAGTAAGTCTCCGGACACACCGGGGCGGTTCAGACTGACACAGTGTGGGTCTTTCGTAAAAGTTTCTATGATCCGTTTGACCAGCCGGGGTAGCTGGGCTCGTGTGGGACGTCGGCGATGGTCGGTGTGGTCCATTCCCCGGGGGGCACGCCCGGCAACAGCCGGTCCCGGCACGGGTTATCGGACCGAAAGTCTCGCTTCCAGTCGATTGTTTTCCATGTGCCGAATAGTGGTGTGCTGGGGAAGGTGTCGGCGCCGGATTGATGGCCGGGTGGTGCGGTCTCGCCGCCCTTCTTGAAGGTAAGTGTCTCGCTTGACGGGTAAAAGCTCGAGAACGACTTCTTGTCTATTTCGTTTTTGGTGTCGGGGTCGTAGGCGGCCGTTCCGGTCTGGTTCCAGTATAGGCAGATGGTGGCGGTGGTGGTGTTGTCGGTGTCGTTGTGGGTAGCGGTGAGGAATTCGTAGCGGTGGATTTCGTAGCGGTGGATGCCGTATTCGGGGTTGCCGGGCCCCGAGCGGAAGAAGTTGCGGGCGTATTCTTCTGCGGGGCCGGTGAGGGTGTCCCAGAAGCCGGGGGCGGCGGCGTCGGCGTTGCCGTTGAGTGCGGCGACGTACAGTGATTCCATGCTGGCGCGGATGTAGGTGGCGTCCGGGGACATCAGGCTGATCCCGGCCGCATCGGACCAGATCACGGTGTAGTGCGCGCGGGCGTAGAGGTCTTCTGCTGCAGTCGGGGGCGCTGCGGTGTTCTCGGTATCCGGCGTCGTACCGCAGGAGGAAACGCAGGTCAACGCGACGGTACAACCGAGCGCGGCGAGCCGTCCAAACGTGATTGGGGGCACAGTTCACTTCCTTCCGGCGGGGGTGATCGTGCCCGCTGGGTAGCCGACGCCGAAGTGGATCAGCCAACTCTTCACATCAACCCCGTACTGATCCAAAAGGATTATTTCCGGCGGAGGTGTAGTCGGGCAAACGCAGGAGGTCGCCCCGTTTTGATGCTCAGACCGGTAATGATAATGGACGGCCACTATAGGCGGTCTGCTTCGCCTCCGATGTGGCCATGGAGATCACCACCGACGCGGTGCAGTTGTTCGGCGGGGCCGGTTACACCATCGACTTCCCCGTCGAACGCATGATGCGTGACGCCAAGATCACCCAGATCTACGAGGGCACCAACCAGATTCAACGCGTCGTCATGAGCCGCGCCCTACTGCGCTGAGCCGCGCATGCTGCCCTCGCTGACGTAGCGGGAATGCCAGGACAGAGCCTCCCCGAGAAGATGCGGGGTGTGGCGTCCCGGACCGTCGCGCAGGGCGCGCTGGAAGTAATCATCGAGCGCGCCACGGTAATCGGGGTGCGCGCAGCACGCGATGATCCGGGCGGCGCGCTGACGCGGGGCGAGCCCGCGCAGATCGGCCAGGCCATGTTCGGTGACGATCACGTCGACATCCTGGCCCGGGTGATCGACGTGGCTGGCCATCGGCACGATCGCCGACACCGCACCGCCTTTGGCGACCGACGGGGTGATGAACACCGACAGAAATCCATTTCGCGCGAAATCCCCGGAACCGCCGACCCCGTTCATGATCCGGCTACCCACGATGTGGGAGGAGTTGATGTTGCCGTAGATGTCGGCCTCGATCATGCTGTTGAGGGCGATCACCCCCAGTCGCCGCACCACCTCGGGGTGGTTGCTGATCTCCGCGGGCCGCAACACGATTCGGTCCCGATAGTCGCCGGCACGAAACCGGCTCATCCCGTCGGTGCTCAGCGCCAGCGAGGTCGCCGAGGCCACCCGCATCCGGCCGCTGTCGATCAGCGAGAGCATCCCGTCGGAGATCACCTCGGTGTAGGCGCTCAGATCGGTGAACCCGCTGTCGGCCAACGCCGCGAGCACCGCGTTGGCCACGTTGCCCACGCCCGACTGCAGCGGCCGCAGCGACGCGGGGAGGCGCCGGGCCCTCACCTCGGCGGCGAGGAAATCCAGCAGATGCCCGGCGATCCGGTGCGACGCCGCATCGGGGGCGGTGAAAGCGTCGTTGCCCTCGGCGGCGTCCGTGGGCACCACCGCCACCACCTTGTCGGGTGAACACGTCAACACCGGTGCCCCGATCCGGTCGCCGGCGGCGCGGATGGGAACGGAAGCCCCGGTATCGGCGGCGATGTCGTGCAGGCCGTGCAGGGCCGACGCATGCCAGGAGTTGACCTCGACGATCACCCGGTCGGCCAGATCCAGCCAGGTCTGACTGTTGCCCACCGAGGTGGTGGGCACCAGGTCCCCGTCGGCGGTGATGGCCGCGGCCTCGATCAGGGCGACGCTCACCTCGCCGAGGGCCCCGTGACGCGCCAACGGCGCGACCTGGCCGATGTGCAGGTCGAGGTAGTCCACCTCGCCGGCATTGATCGCCGCACGCAGGGTGGGGTCGGACTGATACGGCAGCCGCCGACTGATCAACCCGGCGGCGGCCAGGGCGCCGTCGACAGCCGCCACGGTGCCCGCTCCGGTCCACATCTCGATGCGGGGGGTGCGTCCGCCGGCTTCGGCCTGCTCGGTGGCGCGGCGGGCCAGTGCGGCCGGCACCGCCTTGGGGTGTCCGGCCCCGGTGAACCCGCTCATCGCGACCCGGTCACCGTCGTGGATCAGCGCGGCCGCCTCCTCGGCGGTGCAGATCCGCGCCGCCAGCGTCGGATCCGCGATGCGGGGAGTCACACTGACCAGTCTACGGACCGCGACGTGCGACGGCCCGCCCGATCAGGATGTGGGCGGGTCACGTAACTCGGTGCGGGCGAACAGATACCAGGCGCAGACCGTGGCGACCAGTGTCAAACCCAACACCAGTGCGGGCGCGGAGCCCAGGCTGACGAATACCGCGTCGCCGCCGGGCACGCTGGCGGCCACGCGTTGATGCAGGGCGATGCCTAACCCGGTCAGCGCCACGGCGGCGACCGATCCGATGAACGCTTGACCGAACCGGCTGCGCACGGCGGCGACCACCACCCACACCAGCGGCGCGGCCACCGTGAGCCCCAACGGCACCGGGACCAGTCGGGCCTCGATCGCCTCCTGGACCGACCAGTGCCCCCACCCGGTGAGGGTGGCCGCCCCGCCCACGGTGGCGGCGCCGAACCACGGCTGGGTCAGCGCCACGGCGATCGCCGCGACGCCGAGTCCGGCCAGCACCCACCTCATCGGTGCCGTCCCGGGCCCATCGCGGCCCCGAGGCGTCGGCAGCGCGCACCGGCCGCACGGCGCGACCGATCGTCGTCGCTGCGTGTCATGCCCGACTCCCCTCGGTGTCTCATCCGGCGGTCCCGACGGATTCCAGTGGATCCCAGTGGATCATGGTGGCCCGCTGCGTCCACCGGTGACCCACGCCCTTGACGGGCGGGACCGTAGCCGCCAGAATCCTACACACTGTAGGAAAATGTGAGGGGTAGACCGTGAGCGTTATCCGTGACTGGTTGTCGTTGCCGACGGCGGAGCCCGCCGAGGACTATGGGTTCTTCGGGCCGGGGTCGGTGACGTGGCGGGTGTGGAGTTATCCGACGTCGCTGTCGATCGGGTTTCAGCGTGCTGTGGTGATCGAGGAGTTGGATCCGGCGTTGGTGGCTTCGGTGGATACCACCAGTCAGATCTATGAGCGGCCGCGGACCCGTTATGACCGGACTTTGCGGTATTTCGCGATGGTGGCTTTTGGTGATGCGCGCTCCACGGCTGAGGTGGCCGATGTGTTGGTCAAGATCCACTCCAAGGCGATCGGCACCGACCCGGTGACCGGGTTGCCCTATGACGCCAACGATCCGGCGTCGCAGCTGTGGATTCATCTGACCGCGTGGCACTCGATTCTCGTCGCCTACGAGAAGTACGGGCCGGGGCCGTTGTCGGAGGCCGACGAGTTGCAGTACTGGGCGGAGTGCCGGCGGGCGGCGCAGCTGCAGACCTGCGATCCGGAGGACATCCCGCAGGACCGTGAGGGAGTGCGGCGCTACTTCGAGGAAATGCGTCCGGTGCTGCTGGACTCGCCGATTGCGCGGCGGGCGATGAATCATCTGCTGCGCGCGGAGGTGATGTTGCCGCCGATGCCGTTGCTGCTGCGGCCGTTCACCTGGGTGATCACGGCGTTTTTGCGGCGCGGCACCCTGGCGACGATGCCGCGGTGGATGCGGGAGTTGGTGGGTTTGCCGACCTCGCGGTTGTTGGATGCTGCGGTGGTTGCCCCGCTGAGTGCGGCGTTCTCGGTGATCAGTTTGAGTACTCGGGGTCAGCTCATCTTGTTGCGGCTGTTGTCCCCGGCGACGGTGCCGATCGGAACTCGGGTGCTGCGGCGGATCGCGCCGGTCAGTGCGGCCACCACCACCCCGCGCGAAGCGCAGCGGCGGTTCGGTTTCGACCCGCCGGCGCAGGCCCACCAGGAGCTGCGCGACCGCCAGCACCGCCGCGTCTTCGGCGACGGCGCGGCCCCCAGCGACGAGGGCATCGTCGAATCCGAACCGATGCTCGGAACGGTGCGCTGACCGATGCTCACCCAGTTTCTCGACCGGCAGCTCAGCATCCGCCAACTGGTGTATCTGGGGGTGGTCGCTGCCGTGGCGGTCGGCTTGCCCTACCTGGCGATCGGCCTGATCTGGGCGGTGACCCACAGCGCGCACCTGCAGTCGCTCGACGGGCTGGACAAGGTCTTCTCCGCGCTCGGGGAAGTCGTCGCCTGGCCGGTGCTGCTCATCGCCGATGTGACGCTGGTCTGAGCCGTGCCGCCCGCCACGCGCCGCCGGGCCTCGCACCTCGGGCCGCAGCGCCGGCGGCCGCAGGTCCTCGACACCGCGCTGCAGATCGCCGCCGAGCAGGGCGTGCAGCAGGTGACGATGGCGGCGATCGCCGAGCGGATGGGAGTGACTCGCCCGGTGGTCTACGCCTGCTACCGCAAACGCGGTGAGGTGCTCGCGGCGCTGCTGGACCGGGAGACCGAGCTCATGGTGACCCGGCTCTTGGCGATGCTGCCGCCGCAGCGCACCGGGTCGATCGAGCAGTTGTTCACCGACGGCTTCACCACCTTGCTGACCGCGGTGGCCGAGCGCCCCGCGTCGTGGCGGATCATGTTCGCCGCCGACCCGGACCCGGTGTTGTCGGCGGCGATCGTGCGTGGCCGCGCGCAGATCGTGGAGCGGATCGCGGCGGTGATGCGGCCGCTGTTGGAGCGCTGGCAGGTCGCCGACATCGACCGGGTGTTGGGGCCGTTGACGGAGGCGTTCCTCGCGATCTGTGAGTCGGCGGTGCGGATGTCGCTCGACGGCGACGGTAGTGGAAAACGATGGGCGCCAGAAGATCTCGCCGCAGTGATGGGTCCGGCGGCCTACCGGGCCCTGCGCGCAACCGGGTGAGTGTTCACCGGGTCCGGCGTCGCCGGCGCGGTGCGGGGACGCGGTCGAGCGCGCAGTCCCCGCAGAGCCGCCCGCCGGGAGTCCGGTAGAACAAACAGCAGCTGGTGCGCCGATACCCGGTGTCGCTGAAGACCACCGCGTCGGCGAGGTGATCCTCACAGGCCTGCCGCGCCCAGCGCCACGCCGGGCCGGGGGCGCGGTGATGACCGTGGGTGTCGAGCACCGTCGCGGCGCCGAGAAGCGCCGCGGCGGCGTTGCCGGTCAACAGCCGCTCCGACATCGGTGTGCTGGCGCGCACCGCGGCGGCCAGCGGGCGCAGATGGGTGTGCACCACCGGTGCCACCGCGGCGTCGACCGCGGGGATCTCAGAGGAGGCCCCAGCGGGACCTTCGGCGGCGCCGCTCGGGGCGTGCCAGCAGCGCGGTGCACGCAGATGCAGCTGCAGTCCGCCGGCGTCGTGACGGAAGTGCAGCAGCTCGGGATCCAGGTCGACCACCACCCCGTGCCCGAGGGCCGCGCCCAGCCAGATCGACCACAGCCGGGCCGCGAATCCCAGGTGGAACGTCGAGGCGGCCACCCGGCGGTGCGGTGCCGCGATGCGCTCACCCACCGCGTCGACGAGCGCATCGAGCACCGCGGTGTCGCGGTACAACTGCGCGACCGGCCGCCAGCCGTCCCCGTCGGGCTCCCCGGTGTGCAGCATGAAGTACGGACTCACCCGGGCGAGCGCCGGCCACACCGGGTCGGTCTGCGCCGCCGCCACGGCGCGGGTGTCGCGGTGCGGCAGGTCGCGTAACCGGGCGCCGAGATCGCCGACGGTGCTGGTGAGCCGCTCGCCGGGCCCGGTGTGCACGGTCAGCGACGCGGCCTCGGTGGCGCTCACCACGATCTCGGCGGGCTGGTCGCCGGCCGCCGCCCAGCCCTCCCGGGCCAAGATCCGCTCCAGTGCTGCCCCCAGCGGCTCAGGGGCCTCGATGCGGGCGCTGCGTGCACCGCCGTCGGGCTGGCGCAGCAGGAAGGTTCCGCTGACCGCGTCGAACCGCAAGGTGTCGCCGTCGAACAGCGCCCCGATCCGCCCGTCGAGCATCAGCTGTTCGGGGGCGGCGTCGACAAGCCTCCCGCCCGGGTGCATCAGCCACACCCGGTCGGCGACCCGCAGTGCCAATTCCAGATCGTGGGTGGACATCACCACCGTCAAGCCCTGCTCGCGGGCCAGACCGCGGAGCAGTTCGACCAGCCCGGCACGCGACGGCACATCCAAAAACGCGGTCGGCTCGTCGAGCACCAAAAGCCGTGGCTGCTGGGCCAGGGCCCGTGCGGTCAACACCCGCTGGCGCTCGCCGTCGGAGAGTTGCGCGGCGGGCCGGTCGGCGAAGGCCGCCGCGCCGACCGCCTGCAGCGCCCAGTCGACCACCGCGTCGTCGTCGGGGCGCAGCCGCCCGCTCAGCCCCAGGTGCGGGATGCGGCCCAGTCCGGCCAGCTCACGCGCCGACAGCAGTCCCGGATCGACCCGATCGGTGAGCACCACACCGACTTGGCGGGCCCGATCGTCGCCGGGCAGGTCGGTGAGGTCGACGTCGTCGAGCAGGACCCGGCCGCCCAGCGCGGGCTGCAACCCGCACAGGGTGCGGATCAGGGTGGATTTGCCGCAGCCGTTGGGACCGAGCAGCACGGTGAGCTCACCGTCGCGCGCGGTGGCCGCCAATCCCGCGGCGACCGTGGTGGTGCGCCGCCGCGCACGGTAGCCGACGGCCAAATCGACCAGGGTGATGCTCATCGTTCGATACCCAACCCGCGGCGGCTGCGCAGCAGCACCGCGATGACGATCGGCGCGCCGACCAGCGCGGTGACGGCGTTGACCGGCAGCACCGTGTCACTGCCGGGCACCTGGCTGACCAGCCCGCACGCCAACGCCGCCGCGGCGCCGAGCAACACCACCCCCGGGATCAGCACCCGGTGATCGGAGGTGCCCAACGCGATCCGGCACAGGTGTGGAACCACCAGACCCAAAAATGCGATCGGCCCGCAGAACGCGGTCACCGCACCGGCGAGCACCGCCGCCGATGCGCAGGTGATCACCCGCGCCCGGCGCACGTCGATGCCCATCGTGCGGGCGTAGCCCTCGCCGAGCAGCAGCGCGTTGAGCGGGCGTACCGTCAGCGCCGCCGCGGCGACCCCCGCGGCGGTCAACGGCAACAGCAGCCGCAGATCCGACCAGGAGGTGCCGGCGAAACTGCCCAGCCCCCACAGCAGGAACTGCTGGACCCGGCGCGGGTCGGCGTAGACGAGGAACACCGCCACGATCGCGGTGCTGGCCGCGCCGAGCATCACCCCGATCAGCAGCAGCGTGGCCGCCGAGCGCACCCACCGCGACAGCAGCAACACCAGCGCGAGCACCGCCCCGGCGCCGATCGCGGCGGCCAACACCACCGCGGCCCGGCCGCCCCCGCCGAGACCGGCGGTGATCCCGGCGGCCGTCGATCCGCTGCCGACGGCCACCACCGCCACCCCGAGGCTGGCGCCGGAGCTGATCCCCAGCACATACGGGTCGGCGAGGATGTTGCGGAACAGGGTCTGCATCTGCAGCCCGGCCACCGCCAGAGCCGCGCCGGCGGCCGCGGCGGTGAGCACCCGGGGCAGCCGCATCGTGGTGACCACCACCTGCCAGCGAGGATCGGACGGGTCGGCCCCGAGCAGGATCCGTACCGTATCGGCCACGGGCACCCGCACCGGCCCCAGCGCGATACCCGCCAGCGTCAGCACCACCACCGCGATCAGCAGAGCGCCCAGCACCAGCGCGGTGCGACCGACCCGGCGCGGCACCGCGGCGGGTGCCGGGGCGGCGAGGTCGGTCACTCCGGCGGGACTTGCCGGTAGAACTCGAAGTGGTGCTCGCGCAACAGTTTCGGATGCAGGATCGCGACCAGATCGGCTAACACCAGGTCGGGGCGGGCCACACCGCGCTCCCAGTAGTCGTTGCCGCCGGCCGGGCCGATCGCCTTGTCGGCGGACCAGACCTGCCCGTCGCGCAGCGCCGCCAGTTCGGCGTAGCGCGGTTCGGCGGCGGTGGCGTCGCGCAACGTCTCCCAGTCGGTGTCGACCAGCCACACCGGGGCCTGACCGGCCTTGGCGAACACCGACTCGAAGTTCAGCTGCAACTTGGAACCGGGGTCGTGCGCCCACGGGTAGTCACCGCCGGCGTCGAGGACCATCCGCCCGCTGTACTCCCGACCGGTGGGCATCGACCAGGTGCCCTCGTACAGGGTGCCCAGCAGCACCTGCTCGGGCGGCAGGTCGGCGACCTTGTCCACCAGCACCTCGTAGGCGTTGCGCAGTTGACCGTAGACTTCGGCGGCCTTCTTCTCGGTGCCGGTCAGCGCGGCGATCACCTTGACCCATTCGGCGCGGCCCAACGGGGTGGGCTCGAGCCACTCGGCGTCGGCGACCACCGGCACCCCGGCGTCGCGCAGCTTCGCATACACCGGGTCGTCGAGGCCCTGGGTGAGCAGCACATCGGGCTGCTCGGTGGCGATCAGTTCGGCGTTCAGCTGACCGCTGGAGGCGTAGTCGACGACGTCGCCGTCGTTGATCCGGCCGCGGATGTCGGCGTTGACCACGTTGTCGCTGCCGGCGACCCCGGTGACCACGTCGGTCTGCTCCAACTCGGCGAACATGGCCAGCTGACTGGTCGAGCCGGAGTAGACGCTGGTGACCGGCACCGTGATCTGCGGGGCGCGCGCGAGTTCGCCGGAGAGTTCCGGGGCCGGGGCCCCGCAGTGCACCAGCACATAGGACTGCGGTTTTCCGCCCGGATAGGGCTGGTTGACCGTCAGCACCTGGTAGCTCTTGTGGTAGCGCAGGGTGAAGTTGGTGGCGTCGCTGACCGTCGACTTGTTCGGGAAGTAGTCGGTGTCGGCGTCGAAGTCGGTGATGCAGCCGCCGTCGGCGGCCTTGGTGACGGTGGTGGTCGTCGTGGTGGTCGAAGTCGGGGTGCGCTCGGCGGACTGCGTGCTGCAGGCAGTCAGCGTGACTGCCAGGCAGCCGGTCACAGCCAGGGCGATCCGGAGCGGGCGTGGCATCAGTCGGTCGACTCTTTCTCGAGGCGGACACGGCGCTGCGGCCGGTCGGTGGGCGCGGGTACCGGCGACATTGTTGCATCCCTCACGCTCACGGGAATGAGCCCGCCATGACGTGCGCGCTAGGATCGCCCCAGTGGAAACAACGACCGCCTGCGCCGCAGCCGACCATGCTCCGGCGCCATTGACGCAGGATGCCGGCTGGCATCGTGCGGCACGGTGGGCGCGGATCCTGGCCTGGGCAACGTTGGCGTTCGTGGCCGTGGAAGGCACCGTCGGACTCTACGAGGGCCTGCAGTCCCAGTCGATCGCGCTGACCGGCTGGGCGCTCGGAGCCATCCCCGAAGGACTGGCCAGCGTGATGGTGCTGTGGCGGTTCACCGGCTCGCGCACCCTGTCCACCACCGCCGAGCGACGTGCCCAGATCGGGGTGGCGGTGTCGTTTTGGCTGCTCGCCCCCTACATCGCCGCGGAGTCGCTGCGCCACCTGTTCACCGAGCGGGAGATCGAGACCAGCGTCATCGGGATCGCGCTGACCACCGTGGCGCTCATCCAGATGCCGACGATCGGCCGGCTGCAGCACAAGCTGGGGCAGCGCCTGCGCTCGGCGGCCACCAAGGGCGAAGGCACCCAGAACTACCTGTGCGGCGCGCAGGCGGCGGCGGTGCTGCTCGGCCTGGCGGTCACGGCCACCTGGTCGGGCGGGTGGTGGCTGGATCCGGCGATCGGGCTCGGTGTCGCCGGGGTGGCCGCGTGGCAAGGTGTGCGCGCCTGGCGCGGCGAGGACTGCGGCTGCTGAGCGGCGCCGCTCACCGGCGCACCGATCGTCCACACTCACGTTTGTGTCGCGTTTCCCGGCGTGTCGGCACGCAAACGTGAGTTTCGCGCACCGAGGGGCGGCAGCAGGGCGGCTCAGCTGCGGTAGCCGCGGGCGTCGCCGAGGTGCTGGCCCCCGTCGATGACGAGGACCTCCCCGGTGATCCAACTCGCCGCATCGGAGGCCAGAAACGTGATCGCCGCCGCGATGTCGCCGGGCTCGCCGATGCGACCCAGCGCGGTGCGTTCGGCCACCTGCGGTTCGTGGCCCTTCCACAGCGCCTCCGCCATCTTGGTGCGCACCAGCCCCGGGGCCACCGCGTTGACCCGCACCCGCGGGGACAGCTCCAGCGCCAGCTGCTTGGTCAGGTAGATCAACGCCGCTTTGGTGGTGTTGTACACCCCGATGCCGGCCTCGTGGGAGAGCCCGCCGATCGAGGCGGTGTTGATCACCGATCCGCCGTGCTCACCCATCCACGCGGTGGTCGCCAGCGAGGTCCACAGCAGCGGCGCCCACAGGTTCACGTCGATGGTCTTGGTGAACCGGGCGTGATCCTGGGCGATCATCGGCCCGAACGCGGGATTGGTGGCGGCGTTGTTGACCAGGATGTCGAGGCGGCCGAACCGCTGCAGCACGGTGTCGACGCAGGACCGCGCGGCCGCCTCGTCGGTCGCGTGGGCGGCGACACCGATCGCGTCGGCCCCGACCTGCTCGGCCGCCTGTTGTGCGGCCTCGGCGCGCCGCGAGGTCACCACGACGGTGGCCCCGCCGGCGGCCAGCGCCTTTGCCGCGGCCAGTCCGATGCCCCGCGACGCGCCGGCGACGATCGCGGTCTTGCCGTCCAGTCCGGCGGTCGTCGGGGATCCGGCGGCGCTCATCGTGGCCGCCAGTCCGGGCGCAGCTCCCGGTAGCGGTGCAACTCGCGGCGCGCGATCGCGCGTTTGTGGACCTCATCGGGGCCGTCGGCGAGCCGCAGCGTCCGCAGGTGCGCGTAGATCGACGCCAGCGGAAAATCGTCGGTGACCCCGGCCGCGCCGTGGACCTGGATGGCGCGGTCGACGATCGTCAGCCCGATGTTGGGGGCCGCGACCTTGATCGCGGCGATCTCGGTCTGGGCGGCCTTGTTGCCGACGGTGTCCATCAGGTACGCGGTTTTCAGCGTCAACAAACGGATCATCTCGATGTCGATGCGCGCCTCGGCGATCCAATCGGCGATGTTGGCGTTGTCGGCCAAGGGTTTACCGAACGTCACCCGGGACTGCGCCCGTCGGCACATCAATTCCAGCACCCGCTCGCTCATCCCGATCACCCGCATGCAGTGGTGGATGCGGCCGGGGCCGAGCCGCGCCTGCGCGATCGCGAAACCCTCACCTTCGCCCTTGAGGACGTCGGTGACCGGGACCCGCACGTCGGAGAACTGGATCTCGGCGTGGCCTTCCCGATCGACGTAGCCGAACACCGGCAGGTTGCGTACGACGGTGACCCCGGGGGCGTCGATGGGCACCACCATCATCGACTGTTGCCGGTGGATCGGAGCGTCCGGATCGGTCTTGCCCATCACGATCATCACCGTGCAGTGCGGATGGAGTGCGTTGGAGGCGAACCATTTACGGCCGTTGAGCACATAGTGGTCACCATCGCGGGTCATCGACAGCTCGATGTTGGTGGCATCGGAGCTGGCCACTGCCGGCTCAGTCATCACGAACGCCGACCGGATGGTGCCCTCGAGCAGCGGGCGCAGGTATTTCTCCTTGTGTTCGGCGCTGCCGAACAGCTCGAGCACCTCCATGTTGCCGGTGTCGGGGGCGCTGCAGTTGCACGCCTCCGGCCCCAGTGGACTGCGCCCCATGATCTCCGCCAGGGGCGCGTACTCCAGGTTGGTCAGCCCCGCACCGGTGCCCGGATGCGGGTGGAACAGATTCCACAGTCCGCGCCGGCGGGCGGCGGCCTTGAGATCCTCGACGACTGCGGGCTGGTGGTGTGGGTCGCCGGCCTCGCGCATCTGGGCGGCGTAGACCTCCTCTGCGGGGTAGACATCGGCGTCCATGAACTCGGTGAGCTCGCCCTGCAGTTGCTGAGCGCGGGCGGACAGGTCAAACATCGACATCGGCGTCTCCCAACAGGCCGGCCTGGTAGCGGCGCATGCCGCGCAGCCAGCGGTCGTAATCGGAGCTCTTCTGCGCGTACATCGCCGCCACCTCCGGATGCGGCAGGATCAAGAACCGCTCCTGGTCGATCGCGGCGAGTACCTCGCGGGCCACCGCGTCGGCGCCGAGCACCGACCCGGCGGCGGTGACCGCCCGGATCGCCACCGCCCCGAGCGGATCGCCCGGTGTGGTGCTGGGGTCGAGCATGGCGGTGTCCACCCCCATCGGGCACAGGCAGCTGACCCGCACACCCCGGTCGCCGTAGGTCACCGCCAGCCATTCGGCGAAGCCGACCGCGGCATGCTTGGAGACCGCGTACCCGGCGGCGCCGATCTGGGTGAGCAGTCCGGCCGCCGAGGCGGTGCTGACGAAGTACCCCTCGCCGCGTTCCACCCAGCCGGGCACCAGTTGCTGTGCGGCCCGGATGTGGGCGCGCAGGTTCACCGCCAAAACCCGGTCCCAGTCGGCGTCGTCGCCCAGGCCCGGCGCGCCCATCACCCCGGCGTTGGCGACATACAGCGCGACGGGGCCGAAGGTGCGCTCGGCGGTGTCGATCAGCGTCGCGATCACCGCGGGGTCGGCCACGTCCCCGGCGACCGCGACCGCCGCGCCCGGGTGGTGCGCGGTGATCGCGGCGACGGTGCGCTCGGCGGCGTCCCCGTCGAGGTCGGCGACCACCACCCGGGCCCGCCGGTCGGCCAGCGCTGCGGCGATCGCCGCGCCGATCCCGCTGCCGGCGCCGGTGACCACCGCGGTGCGGCCGTCGAGGTTCATGTGGCGGGCTCGAAGTAGCGGCGCGGGTTGGTCACCAGCATGGTGGTGATCTGGTCGTCGGTGACCCCGCGTTCCCGCAACGCGGGCAGCACATCGTCGCTGATGTGGGTGAAGTTCCAATTCGGCAACGCCGCCGTGCGGCCCTCCTCGGTGAACCAGTCGATGAAGCACGACGCGTCGTGGGAGAGCACCAGTTTCTCCGCGTAACCCAACCGCACCATCTCCGCGACGGTGTTCACCCGATCCTCGAACGGGCACAGCATGTCCACACCGAAACGGTCCATGCCCAGGTAGGAACCGGCGTCGGCAAGCCGGCGCAGGTAATCCAGGTCGGTGGAGTCACCACTGTGCCCGATCACCACCTTGGACAGATCCACGCCCTCTTCGGCCAGCACCCGCTGGGCGACGAGACCGGACTCGGTGTGCGGGTTGGTGTGCACCGTGATCGGCGCGCCGGTGGCGACGTGGGCCTGTCCGACCGCGCGCATCACCCGCTCCACTCCCGGTGTCAGGCCGGGCACTTCGATGGCGCACTTGAGGAACGCCGCTTTCACCCCGGTGTCGGCGATGCCCTCACGGATGTCGCGGACGAACAGATCGACCATCGGCTCGGGCATGTCCTCGATGTTGCCCGGCCCGATGTAGTGGAACTGGAACGGCACGTCGTTGTAGGTGTAGATGCCGGTGCCGGGCACGATGTTGATGTCCACCTGCTCGTTGACCTGTTGAATGCGGGGAAGATAACGGCCCAGGCCGATCACGGTCGGGTCGACGATGGTGTCGATTCCGCGGGCCTTGCACTCGGTCAGCTTGGCGACCGCGTCGGCGATGCGGGCCTCCTCATCCCACGGGCTGGGGAAGTCGGGGAAGTTGGCCCGGATCTCGTGGCCGAGGATGAACACGTGCTCGTGCATCAGGGTGGTGCCCAGCTTTGCACTGTCCACCGGGCCGCGGACGGTGTCGACAGCAGTCATCGCGCTCCTCGCGGTCGGGGTGTTTGTCCCTTCATACACCGCCGCGTCGGCCGCTGCCCCGCTATTGGGCGATCTGACGGCCCTGCGGTGGCAGCCGGTAGCGGATGAGCCGAGAACTGTTGGCGACCACCGCGACCGAGGAAGCATTGTGCAGAATCGCCGCCAGCACCGGGGAGAGTGCACCGCCGGCACCGATGAGCAGTCCCGCGGCGTTGACCGCGATCGACATGCCGTAGTTCTGCCGGATCACGTCGACCGCCCGCGAACCCAGGTCGCGCACGTCGAGCAGGCGGCGCAGGTCATCGTTGGCCAGCGCGACGTCGGCGGTCTCCACCGCGACGTCGGTGCCGGCCAGCCCCATCGCGATGCCGATGTCGGCGGCGGCCAGCGCGGGCGCGTCGTTGACACCGTCTCCGACCATCCCGACGGTGTAGCCCTGATCCTGCAGCTCGCGCACCGCCTCCAGCTTGTCCTCGGGCAACACCTCGGCGCGCCAGTCGTCGATGCCGAGCTCGGCGGCGACCGCGGCGGCGGTCCTGGGGTGATCGCCGGTGAGCATGACGATGCGGCGCACGCCCTGCGCTCGCAGCCTGGCCAGGACCTCGGTCGCCTCACGGCGGACCTCGTCACGCAGGCTGATCAGACCCACGAACACGCCGTCGACGGCGAGCAGCAGCGGGGTCTCGGCCTGCCCGCGCAGTTTCTCCACCCAGTCGGATGCCTCGGCGGGCACCGCGACGTCCTCGCTGCTCAGCAGCGACGGGCTGCCCAGAAGCAGGGTCCGCCCGTCGGCCCAGGTGCGCATCCCCAGGCCCACCAGCACCTCGCACTCCTCGTGCGGCGGGATGCTGATGTGGCGTTCCTCGGTGGAGCGGATCACCGCCTCGGCCAAGGGGTGACGCGAGTGGATCTCTGAGCTGGCCGCATAGGCCAACACCTGTTCGGGTTCCCAGTCCGGGTGCATCGCAACGATGTTGGTGACCACCGGGCGCCCCACGGTGAGGGTTCCGGTCTTGTCGAACACGATCGCGTCGACGCGGCCGGCCTGTTCCAGGTGCGAGCCCCCCTTGATGAGGATTCCGCGTCGGGCGCCGTTGCCGATCGCCGCGCTGATCGCGGTCGGGGTCGCCAGACCGACCGCGCAGGGGCAGGCGATCAGCAGCATCGTCATCGCGCGGCGCACGTCGCCGGTGAACACCAGGGTGGCGGCCGAGAGGATGAACGACGCGGGAACGAAGCGCCGGGAGAAGGTCTCACCGATGGTCTGGATCGGAGCGCGGTCGTGTTGGGCCTCCTCGACGCGGGTGATGATCCGCCCGATCACGGTCTGGTTGCCCACCGCGGTGGCGCGCACCACAAGTCGGCCACGCATCACCACCGACCCGGCGTGCACCCGCGCGCCCACACCGACACTGACCGGCAGGGTCTCGCCGGTGATCGCCGACTGGTCGACCACCGCCTCGCCGTCGACGACCTCGCCGTCGACGGGCAGGGCGACCTGCTCGTGGATGATCACCTCGTCGTCGACCTGCAGCGTGGCCACCGGCGCTTGGACCTCGGTGTTGTCGGGCAGCCGGATCCAGGCGGTGTCCTGCTGCCCGCGCAACAGTTCAGAGATGGCCCTGCGGGTGCGCCGCAGCGTGAGATCCTGGAGGTATTCACCGATGTTGAGCAGCCACAGCACGGTCAGCGCGACCACGTTCTCGCGCAGCACCAGGCTGGCGACGGTCGCCGCCGATACCAGTGCATCGGTGCCGGCGCGTCCGGAGCGCAGCGAACGCAGTGCCCCGCGCAGGAACGGATACCCGGTGAAGACGGTGACACCGGTGGCCACCAGTCGGCTTGACGGACCCAGTAGCGGTGGACGGGCGAACGCGTAGCGGCGAATCCCCAACAGCGCCAGCGCCGCCCCACCGATCGCCATGCGCAGCACCTCGGTGTTGCGCACCTCCGCCGAGCGTGGCGCGCGCACCGGGATCAGCGCGGCGGCCACCTGTCGGGCGGCTTTGACCGCGGTGATGATGGCCTCACGCTCACCCCGCTTCGGCGAATACCACACCACCACCGAGCCGGTGCGCGGGTAGGCGTGCACCCCGCGCACCCCGGCCACCTCGTCGACGGCGTCCTCGATGGCGACCGCGCGGCGGGAGTCGGCTCGCAGCCAGTCGACGCGCAGGCGCAGTCGCCCCGCGGCGTCGGAGACGACGACCGGTGTGGTGTCGGTGGTCATGACGGCCGGATCAGTGCTCGTGGTCGTGGGCGGCCGGGCCGTCGAGGGTGGGTGCCGGTGCCTCCTCGCCGAGGCGTTCGCGCGCTTCGGCCACCACATCGGCGACCTTGAGGCGGGCGGACTCGGCGACCTCTTCGGCGCGCCGGGTCCCGCGCAGGCCCCATTCGGTCGCGGTCACCGCGGACTCGTGCAGCGGGGCCTTGGCCGCCGCCTTCTTCAGCGCCTCGTAGGCGGTCACGCCGACCAGTCCGGTCACCACCGCGCTACCCGCCTTGCCCAACAGACCCCACGCCGCCATTGCGGACCCCTCTCCAGTCATGTCATCCGGTCCGCACCGACAGTAACATCGTTACATTGCTATATCAACATATATTGCCGCGGGTGGTCTTCTCGCTCTCGGCCCGCCGGGTCATCGTCGCCGGGTCGGGGTGGGCGACCTGCACCAGCGACCCGCCCACCGACAACACCGTCAGCAGATGGTCGACCAGGTCGCCGGGGGTGTCCCAACTCGCCGTGGACAGCACCCGGTCGGTGGCGGTCACCGCGTGGGCGGCCGCCGACTCGGCGCACGCGTCGAGCAGTGCCTGCACCGTCATGCCCGGCAGCGCGGGGCCCGGGTGGGGCTCGGCGGTGATCTGATCGCCGTGGACGCGCACCGCGGTGGCGTAATCGGTGACCCCGATCGGCAGATCGGTCACCGGGCGGCCGAACGGGTCCAGCGAGAGCACCGCGACCTCGCCGCCGGCCACGGCGGCGTCGGCGGCGTCGAGGCGCTCCAGGGTGCACAACGCGACGTCGGCCCCGGTGGTGTCCCCGGCGTCGCCCGCCGGAGCGGGGGGCACCGGAAGTGCCTGCGCGCCGATCCACCACACCCCGAACAGCACCGCGGCGGTCTGCCAGTGCGCCGGCAGCAGCACCGCCACCCGACTGCCCGGCCCGGCGCCGAGTTCGTCGCGCAGCAGGTTCCCCGATTTGGCGGCCCAGTTGGCCAGCGTGGCCGCCGACAGTTCGATCCGTTCACCGGTGGCGTCGTCGTAGTAGGTGATCCGCGGACCCACCGGGTCGGCGCGCAACAGGGGTTCGAGTATCGCTCCGCTGACCGTTGTCACTCTGGTCAGGCTAGTTGACGCACTTGGGATCGGCCGAGCCTGCGGTGAGGATCGGCGACGGCGGTGGCGGCGGCTCGTCGCCGTCGGAGGCGCTCAGCGCGCTGTAATCGCCACCGGAGACGTAGTTTCCGTCGGAGCCGGGGCCGGTGTAGTCGGTGGCCAGCAGCACGCGAACGGTGTTCGGCGGCAACGCCGGGTCGGCCACCACGGTGAGCCCACCGAGGTCTTCGGCCACCGCCTGGGCGCCGAGGTCGCCGGTGTCGGCGGCCTGCACCTGGCTCGTGGTCACCGGAGCACCTTCGTTGTTGGCGACGCTTCCGGTGTTGAACCCCTTGGCCGCCAACACGTCCGAGACCGCCGAAGCCAACCCGTTGATGTCGGTGTCGTTGAACACGTTGACCGTTGTGTCGGCGGGGGAGTAGGCCAGTTCGTCGGTCTTGCCGTCGGCTTGCTCCTGGAGCAGCCCTTCCACCCAATCGGCCACCGCGTTCGGGTCGACCTGCACGACACTGTGCACACCGTCCTCGGACCAGGCGTTCTCCCGGATCACCGGGATGGTGGCGAACGCGACGTTGCCGGCCGACAGGTTCTGCAGCTGGGTTGCGAAGTCCATGATGTCCCAACCGGAGGAGATCACCACCGACCGCTGAATGGCCTGCTGCAGGCGGCTCAGCGTCGCCGGGCTCGACAGCGTCTTGCCGGAGATCACCTTGTGCGCCAACTCGGCCATCACCGCCTGCTGCCGCACGACACGATCGAGATCGCCGCGCGGCAGGTCGTGGCGTTGACGCACGAAGCTCAATGCCTGCGCGCCGTCGAGGGTCTGCCACCCGGCAGGGAAGTCCGCACCCGACAGCCGCTCGTAGACAGGCTCTTTGAGGCAGACGTTCACCCCGCCGAGAGCGTCGGTGATCAACGCGAAGCCCAGCAGCCCGATCTCGGCGTAGTGGTCGATGGTGACCCCGGTCAGGTCGGTGACGGTGGCGATGAGGGCCTCTCGGCCCGCCTCGACCGCGCGTTGCTCGACCTCCGGGTCCTCCATCCCCGCCTTGACGAGTCGCTTACGCTCATCGAGCTTGGTCTCCCCGTACACCCCGTTGATCTTGGTCATGCCCATGCCGGGGGCCTTGACGTAGGAGTCCCGCGGAATCGAGATCGCGGTCGCCGACTTGCCGCTGTTGGGCACCCGGATCAAGATGATCGTGTCGGTGTTGGTGGCCTCGTCGTCGCCTGCGCGCAGGGTGGCCAATTCCTCTGCGGTCAACGGGTTGCCGTGGGCATCGGTACGACTGTCGTTGCCGACCAACAGGATGTCGATGGCGCCGTCGTCGCCGCCCTGGCCGAGCAGCGGCGTCGACATGTGGAAGATGCCGCCCTCGAAGGAACGAATCGTGGTCCACGCCACGCCGGTACCCAGCACGACGCTGACAGCGGTGATCGTGGCGACGACACGTGCGAGACGCTCCATGGGCATCGATTCAGGTTACGACGCGGCGGCCCGCATTCCCGGTAGCCGCGGTCGGCGTGCCAAACTTGGGCGATGTCGGATCGGGTGGTGATCACCGGGGCGGCCGGCCAGCTGGGCCGCGCCCTGGCCGCCCGGTCCGCCGAGGAGGGCCGCGACGTCGCGGCGTTCACCTCCGCGGAATGGGACATCACCGACCCGTCGGGCGCCGGTACCCGGCTGCGTGCAGCGGACGTGCTGGTCAACTGTGCCGCCTACACCGACGTCGACGGCGCACAGACCGACCCGCAGCGCGCCCAGGCGGTCAACGCCACCGGACCGCAGGTCCTGGCCGCCGCGTGTGCCCACGCCGGCGTGCGGCTCATCCACATCTCCACCGATTACGTCTTCGGCGGTGCGGCGGTCGGCGGCAGCTGTGATCGTCCCCACACCCCCCGCGACCCGGTCGCCCCGGTCAACGTCTACGGCGCGAGCAAACTCGCCGGGGAGCGCGGCGTGCTCGCGACGCTGCCGGGCGCCCATGTGCTGCGCACCGCCTGGGTCTACACCGGCGGGACCGACGACGGCGACTTCGTCGCGGTGATGCGCCGGTTGGCCGCCGGGCAGCAGGATGTCAGCGTCGTCGACGACCAGGTCGGATCGCCGACCTACGTGGTCGACCTGGTCGCCGCGATCCTCGAACTCGTCGACGCCGGCCCGGCCGGGCCGGGCGAGGGGTTGTGTCACGCTGCCAACCAGGGAGCGGTCAGCCGATTCACGCAGGCCCGCGCCGTGTTCGCCGCGGTGGGCGCCGACCCCGAGCGGGTGCGACCGGTCCCCAGCGCGCAGCAGGCGCGCCCGGCGCCGCGGCCGCGGTATTCGGCGTTGGCCTGCGCGGGGGTCACCCCGCTGCGGGACTGGCGGCAGGCGCTGGCGGCCGCCCTGGGGACGCGCCCTCTATCCTCAACGCCGTGAGTGCTGCGCTGCCGGTGGTGACGGTCACCTATTCGCCGGGACCCCACCTGGACCGGTTCCTGGGATCGCTGACGCTGGCCACCGAGCGTCCGGTGCAGGTGGTGCTCGCCGACAACGGCTCCACCGACGGCGCGCCGCAGGCCGCGGTGGCCGACCATCCCGGGGTGCGACTGTTCGAAACCGGCGCCAACCTCGGCTACGGCACCGCGATCAACCGCGCGGTGGCCCAACTCGACCCGGACGTCGAGTTCATCGTGGTCGCCAACCCCGACGTGCAGTGGGGCCCGGGCAGCATCGACGCGCTGCTGGCCGCCGCCGGCCGATGGCCGCAGGCGGCCACGCTCGGTCCGCTGATCCGCGAGCCCGACGGCGGGGTGTACCCGTCGGCGCGGCACCTGCCGAGCCTGGTGCGCGGCGGGATGCACGCGGTGGTCGGTCCGGTGTGGCCGCGCAACCCGTGGTCGATCGCCTACCGCCAGGAACGCATGGCGCCCACCGAACGCCCGGTGGGGTGGCTGTCGGGGGCGTGTCTGCTGGTGCGGCGCGCCGCGTTCGATCAGATCGGCGGGTTCGACGAGCGCTACTTCATGTATATGGAGGACGTCGACCTCGGCGACCGGTTCGGCCGCGCCGGGTGGCAGAACGTCTATGTGCCCTCCGCGGAGGTGCTGCACGCCAAGGGACATTCGACCGGGCGCGATCCGGCGCGGAATCTGGCCGCCCATCATGAAAGCACCTATATTTTCCTCGCCGACCGTCATGCCGGCTGGCGGCGGGCGCCGCTGCGCTGGACGATGCGCGCGGCGCTGGCCGCACGCACACGGTTGGTGGTCCGCAGTTCACGACGGCGACTGGCGAAAGGGCAGCACTGATGGCAGATGAGCGACCGGTCGACGCGGTGGTCCTGGTCGGCGGCAAGGGCACGCGGCTGCGGCCGCTGACGCTGTCGGCCCCCAAGCCGATGCTGCCGACCGCCGGGCTGCCGTTTCTGACCCACCTGCTGTCGCGGATCGCCGGGGCCGGCGTCGAGCACGTCATCTTGGGCACCTCCTACAAGCCGGACGTGTTCGAGAAGGAGTTCGGCGACGGCTCGGCGCTGGGGCTGCAGATCGACTACGTCACCGAGGAGACCCCGCTGGGCACCGGCGGCGCGATCGCCAACGTCGCGCCGTTGCTGCGGGGGGACACCGCGATGGTGTTCAACGGTGACGTGCTCTCCGGCGCGGATCTCGGTGAGCTGCTGGCCTATCACCGGCAGAAGGCCGCCGACCTCACCTTGCACCTGGTGCGGGTGGGTGACCCGCGGGCGTTCGGCTGCGTGCCCACCGACTCCGACGGGCGGGTCACCGCGTTCCTGGAGAAGACCGAGGATCCGCCGACCGACCAGATCAACGCCGGCTGTTATGTGTTCTCCCGCGAACTCATCGAGCGGATCCCGCGCGGGCGGGAGGTCTCGGTGGAGCGGGAGGTCTTTCCCGCGTTGCTGGCCGACGGGTCGGTGAGCGTCTGCGGCTACGTCGACGCGACGTACTGGCGTGACATGGGCACACCGGAGGATTTCGTCCGCGGCTCCGCCGATCTGGTGCGCGGGCTGGCCCCGTCGCCGGCGCTCGGTGATCACCGCGGCGAGAAGCGGGTGCACGACGGCGCGGCGGTCAGCCCCGGTGCGGTGCTGATCGGCGGCACCGCCGTCGGCCGCGGTGCGGAGATCGGTCCGGGCGTGCGACTCGACGGGGCGGTGGTCTTCGACGGCGCGCGCATCGAGGCGGGCGCGGTGATCGAGCGGTCGATCATCGGCTTCGGTGCCCG
This sequence comes from Mycolicibacillus koreensis, assembly GCF_002104795.1. Lineage (GTDB taxonomy): Bacteria > Actinomycetota > Actinomycetes > Mycobacteriales > Mycobacteriaceae > Mycobacterium > Mycobacterium koreense. Next base: position 97,638 of record NZ_NCXO01000007.1, on the reverse strand, counting down.
GGTGGGCCCGCGGGCGCTGATCCGCGACGGGGTCATCGGCGACGGCGCCGACATCGGGGCGCGCTGCGAGTTGCTGCGCGGTGCCCGGGTGTGGCCCGGGGTCACGATCCCCGACGGCGGGATCCGCTACTCCTCGGACGTCTGAGCGGCACGCGCCGCCAGGTAGGCCAATGCCGCGTCGGTGTCGGCGGGTAGCGCGGTCAACGGCCACCATCGCAGATCCAGGGATTCCTCGCTGATCCCGATCTCGGCGTCGGCCGGCGCCCGCGCCACGAACTGCAGGTCGAGGTGACGGGTCGGCACCCCCAGCGAACAGGTCAGCGGATGCACGTGGATGGCGACCAGTTGCGGGTCCAGCGTCAGTGCGGCGATGCCGGATTCCTCGGTGGCTTCGCGGGCCGCGGCGGCGACGATGTCGGCGTCGTCGTCCTCGCAGTGCCCGCCGAGCTGCACCCAGCGGCCCAGCCGCGGGTGCAGGGTCAGCAGCGCGTGGGTGCCGCGGTGGTCGAGAACGAGCGTGGAGGCGGTGACGTGGCCGGGCACGCACGAGCGGGCGCAGGCGTCGGGGCGGGCGTCGACGAATGCGGCCACCGCGTGGCGCAGCACATCCTGGGCGGCGTCGGGAGCCGACCACTCGCTGAGCAGCCGGATGGTCGAGTCGCGCACGCTCATCGCAACACCAACAGGTCGGCGACGGTCGCCGGTGGGCGCGGTCCCGCGAGGCCGTCACCGGGATAGCCGATCGCGATGGCCCCCATCGGTTCCCACTGCGGCGGCAGATCCAACTCGGCGCGCACGATATCGGCAGCGAAGATCGTCGAACCGATCCAGCAGCTGCCCAGCCCGCGCGAGGCCAGTGCCACCAGCAGTGCCTGGACCGCAGCGCCGACCGCCACGGTGAACATGGTGTGCTCGGCGTTGGTGCGCTCCTCATCCGGGTAGTGATGCGCCCCTTCGGGGACCAGAAACGGGATGATGACTTCCGGTGCGTCGTAGAGGATCTGGCCGCGTGCAACCCGACGCTCGATGGCATCAGGAGCTCGTCCGTCGGAGGTCAGGTCGGCTCGCCACCGGTCTTTCATCCGGTCCAGCAACCCGGTGCGGACCGCGTTGTCCTGCAGCCAGACGAAACGCACCGGCCGGGTGTGGTGGGGAGCCGGGGCGGTCAACGCGTCGGCGACCGAGGAGTGGACCAGATCGGCGGGGACCGGATCGTCGGTGAATCGGCGCACCGAGCGGCGCAACAGCAGCGCCTCGCGGTGCCCCTGCTCGAGGGCTTCGGCGGTGCCGAGCCAGAACAGGTCGTCGGTGCCGCGGCGCACCAGTGTCGCGGCGGTGGATCCGTCGTCGACGGCGGGCAGGCCGCGCACCACCGCCACGGGAATCCCGGTGAGTTTGCCCTTGACCAGATCGGCGGCGGCAGCCACCTCGTCGGCGACGGCGATCTCGGTGACCTGCAACTCGTTTCCGTGCGCGTCGACGGCTCCGGCGTAGGAGTTCAGCACCGTCATCCCGCTGGCGCCGATGGCGACATCGATCTGTCCGGTGCGCCAGGCGCGGCCCATGGTGTCGGTGATCACCACAGCGACCGACACTCCGAGCCGTTCACGCAACCGGGTGCGCAGTATGTGGGCTGAGGCATCGGGATCCACCGGCAGCAAGGCCAATTCGGTCGTGGCGACGTTGGAGCCGTCGACCCCGGCGGCGGCCTGCACCAAGCCGTTGCGGTTCTCGGTGATCAGGGTGCGGCCCTTGCGGGCGAGCACCCGCACCGCCTCGGCGTCGATCAGGCGACGCCGCAGGGCGTCGCGCTGCTCGGGGTCGCTGGGGGCGGCCACCATCCGGCCCTCGCACTTGGAGACCACCTTGCTGGTCACCACCACGATGTCGCCGTCGCGCAGCCACGCGGCGGCGGTGGCGATCGCCGCCGCGAGATCGTCGCCGGCGGCGAAGTCGGGCAACCCGGGGACCGGCAGCACCTGCACCGGTGCCGCGCTGCCGTGCTCAACCATCGACGCCAGCGCATCGCAGCCCGGCGCGCACCATCGCCGCGGTCGCCTCCGGGTCGGTCATCAGCAGCGGCACCGCCTGCACCTCCACGCCGTCGACCACGCCGCGGTCGCTGTCGTCGCCGTCATCGACCAGCCAGTGATCGAGGATGCCGGTGCTTCGCCGGGATCCGTAGAGTGCCCCGACCGCCGCGGCGCTGGTCTCCACGCCGATGGTCGACAGGCACTGGTCTGCCATGCCGCGCAACGGTTTCCCCGCAATGATGGGGGAGTAGCCGACCACCGGGGCCGCGGTGGAGCGCAACGCGGCGCGCACCCCGGGTACGGCCAGGATCGCGCCGATGCTCACCACCGGGTTCGACGGCGCCAGCAGCACCACGTCGGCTCCGGCGATCGCCTCGGCGACACCGGGGCCGGCGGCCGCCGACTCGGAGCCGACGAACGCGAAGCTGTGGGTGGGGATGCCAGCGCGGTGACGTACCCACCATTCCTGGAAGTGGATCGCGCGTTGCTCGCCGTCTGCGGGGTCGGTCACCACCACGTGGGTTTCGCAGCGCTCGTCGCTGACCGGCAGCAGCGTGGCCCCCAGCGGCCACCGGTCGCACAGGGCCGCGGTCACCTGGGAGAGCGGATAGCCGGCCCGCAGCATCTGGCTGCGCACCAGATGGGTGCCCAGGTCGCGGTCGCCGAGGGCGAACCAGTCCGGTTGCACCCCGTAGCGGGCCAGTTCCTCCTTGGCGTTCCAGGTCTCGTCGCGGTGGCCCCAGCCGCGCTCGGTGTCTACCACACCGGCCAGGGTGTACATGCAGGTGTCCAGGTCGGGGCAGATGCGCAGCCCGTGCATCCAGGCGTCGTCGCCGACGTTGACCACCGCGGTGAGCTCGTGGGAGGAGCCGGCCCCCGAGGGGTCGGCGAATCGTCCCAGACCCAGCAGATGCTGCACCCCGAGCAGGAATCGGGCGCCGCCCACCCCGCCGACCAAAACCGTGATCTTCACACCGATCGACACTACTGTTCGGTAATCAAGGGGGCGCGCCGAGGATCGGGTGTGGTCAAGATGACAGGGACTCGCCGATCACAGACACGCGTGGCTTTGATCACGAGATGATATGGAAATCCGCCCAAGAGCTTGACCGCGGCACCCAACCCGTGTCTAATCACATCAGTGTCATTTCGCGGTTGGCCAGCCGAAATCGGTGCCCCAGACCGAGATTCGATCAGTTGTTCGAATCGAGATGGCCGCACATCACCAATAGTGGCCGATTTTTGACGATTAGCGAAACCAGGTGAGGAGGCGGAGCGTGTCCATCGAGCACCTTCCGGGCGATACGGGACCAACACCGCAAACTGAAACCGGATCGGCACTTCCCGGGGGCTGGGCACGACCACATCTGAGCCTGGTGGCAGATACGCCGGACCCGTTCGGTGACGATCTGCTCGACATGGACTCGGCCACCCCCGAGGAGTGGCAGGACCGCGCGCTGTGCGCCCAGACCGACCCCGAGGCGTTCTTTCCGGAGAAGGGCGGATCGACCCGGGAGGCCAAGAAGATCTGCCAGCGCTGCCCGGTGCGCAACGAGTGCCTGGAGTACGCATTGGCCCACGATGAGCGGTTCGGTATCTGGGGCGGCCTGTCCGAGCGGGAGCGTCGGCGGCTCAAGCGCGGCATCATCTGAGGCGCAGCGCTAGTCGTGCTGATCATCGTCGAGCGTCGGGTCGATGACCGACGGATCGACGTCGAGGAAGGTGGCGACCTGGGCCACCAAGATGTCGTGCAGTAGCTCGGCAAGATCGTCGGGATCTTTTGCGCGCCGCTCGATCGGCTTGCGGAACAATACGATTCGCGCCCGAGTGGCGTTTCCCCGCACGTCGACCCCGGCCGGGATCAGCCGCGCCAGCGCGATGGGGCCGTCGGCGACCACCTCCGGCGGCCACTGCACGGTCTCGGGGTCTTTGGCGGCGATGCGGGGGATCTCGTCGACGGCGACGTCGAGGGCCGCCACCCGTTCGGTGAAGCGGCGCTCGATCGGTTCGTAGGCCTCCAGCACCGCCATGTCGAAGCGTTCGGCGCGGCTACGCCAGCCCGGGACGCTGGGGGGGAGCAGCGGGCCGCGCATCTCCCGGCCGCGCCGGTTCGCTGCCGAACGCCGATCGCTCACCGGGCCGATGGTAACGGTTCCACATCGCCGCGGCCCCGGTTGCGCGTGTCCGGCGCGGCGACGCTTGCCCGCCACGATAGCCTCGGGCTGTGAGTGTTCCCCGTCGCTGCTGCCGGCCCGGATGCCCGCACTATGCGGTGGCGACGCTGACGTTCGTGTACGCGGACTCCACCGCGGTTGTCGGCCCGCTCGCCACCATGCGTGAACCCCACTCCTGGGATCTGTGCGTCGGGCATGCCGGCCGGATCACCGCGCCGCGCGGATGGGAGTTGGTGCGCCACGCCGGCCCGTTGACCGCGCCCACCGACGACGACGATCTGGTGGCGCTGGCCGACGCGGTGCGCGAGAGCCACGCCGGCCGCAACGGCATGGCCGCCGCGGCCACCGGTTTCGCCCCGCAACCGGCGCCCGCCGGCGGCGAGGCGGCGACCGGCGCGCGCTCGTCGGGACGTCGGCGCGGCCATCTGCGGGTGCTGCCCGACCCCAGCTGAGCGCCGCTCGCGGTAATGCCGGCGCCGTCCCGGGCGGCCGGTAGGCTGATCCCCACGCGAGTCCCCTCCCGTCAGGAGCACAGTCATGTCCCGGCCCGCTGCGGCTGTCCACCGTGTGATCAAGGCCTATGACGTGCGCGGTCTGGTCGACACCGAGATCGACGAACCGTTTGTCACCGAGGTCGGTGGTGCGTTTGCGACGTTGATGCGCGACGAGGGGGCCACCCGGGTGGTGATCGGACACGACATGCGGGCCAGCTCCCCGCGGCTGGCGGCCGCGTTCGCCGCCGGGGTCACCGCCCAGGGCCTCGACGTCGTGCGGATCGGGTTGGCCTCCACCGACCAGCTCTACTTCGCGTCCGGGCGGCTGGACTGCCCCGGTGCGATGTTCACCGCCAGCCACAACCCGGCCGCCTACAACGGCATCAAACTGTGCCGGGCCGCCGCCCGCCCGGTCGGCGCCGACACCGGGCTGGCCGAGATCGGCGAGCAGGTCATCGCCGGGGTCCGTGGCCACCGCGGGACGCCGGGATCGCTCAGCGACGCCGACGTGCTCGCCGAGTACGGCGCGTACCTGCGATCGCTGGTGGCCACCACCGGCTGGCGCCCGCTGCGGGTGGCGGTCGACGCCGGCAACGGCATGGCCGGCCACACCGCGCCGGCGGTTCTGGGGGCGATCGAGGCGGTGACGCTGCTGCCGCTGTACTTCGACCTCGACGGCACCTTCCCCAACCACGAGGCCAACCCGCTGGACCCGGCGAACCTGCGCGATCTGCAGGACTATGTGCGGCGCAGCGGAGCGGACATCGGGTTGGCCTTCGACGGCGACGCCGACCGTTGTTTCGTCGTCGACGAACGCGGCGAGCCGGTCTCGCCGTCGGCGGTGACCGCGCTGGTCGCCGAGCGGGAGCTGCAGCGCGAGCCGGGGGCGACCGTCATCCACAACCTCATCACCTCCCGGGCGGTGCCGCAGCTGGTGGCCGAGTCCGGGGGCACCGCGGTGCGCTCGCGGGTCGGGCACTCCTATATCAAGGCGCTGATGGCCGAGACCGGCGCGATCTTCGGCGGTGAGCACTCGGCGCACTACTATTTCCGGGACTTCTGGGGAGCCGACTCGGGAATGTTGGCGGCGTTGCACGTGCTGGCCGCGCTCGGCGGTCAGGGACGCCCGTTGTCGGAACTGGCCGGCGCCTACCAGCGCTACGCCGCCTCCGGGGAGATCAACTTCACCGTCGCCGACGCCGATCGGGCGGTGGCCGCGGTGCTCGCGGACCTCGACGGCGAAATCGACACCACCGACAGCCTCGACGGGGTCACCGTGGACCTGGCCGACGGCAGCTGGTTCAACCTGCGCAGCTCCAACACCGAACCGCTGCTGCGGCTCAACGTCGAAGCCGACACCGACGCCGCCGTCGCCGCGCTGGTCCGCCGGGTCGGCGACCAGATCACCGCGGCGGAACCGGAGACCGCGCCACGGTGAGTCTGCCCCAGCCCCTGATCGACCTCGATGACGGTGATGGCCTGCTCACCGCCGACGCCGAGGGTCTGCTGCGGGCGGCGGCCATGGCCGGCGCCCAGGTGCGCTCGACCGCGGAGGCCGTCGCCGAGGGGGCACTGGCCGACATCGGTGGGCGGGACCCGGCGCGCACCCTGATCTGGGTCGGCGGGCGGGGGACGGCCAGCAGCGCCGGGGCGCTGCTGGCGGCGCTGCTCGGCGGATCGGCCGGCCAGCCGGTGATCGCGGTCGGGGAGGTTCCACCGTGGATCGGTCCGCTGGACGTGCTGGTGGTCGCCGGTGACGACCCAGGCGATCCGGTGCTGGTGGCCGCGGTGGCGCTCGGCGTGCGCCGCGGCGCTCGGGTGGTCATCGTGGCCCCGTCCGAGGGACCGTTGCGCGACGCCGGCGCCGGGCGCGCGGCGGTGCTGGCACCGCGCGTCGCGGTGCCCGAACCGCTGCGGCTCAGCGGATATCTGGCCGCCGGGTTGGCGGTGGCGGGGGCGGTCGACGCGCGGATCGGCCCCGACCTCGCCGCGCTCGCCGATGCCCTCGACGGCGAGGCGTTGCGCAGCAGCGCCGGGCGGGATCTGGTCACCAACCCGGCCAAGACACTGGTGCAGCGCATGGCCGGCCACCAGGTCGTCTTGGCCGGCGACGATGCGGCCACCGTGGCGTTGGCCCGCCACGGCAGCGCCGTCGTGCTGCGCCTCGGGCGCACGGCGGTGGCCGCGACCGGGCTGGCCGACGCGATCGCGGCGACGCACGGCGGGCCGGACCCGACCGCTAGCATCTTCCACGACGAACAGATCGACGGGCCGCTACCGCCGCGGCTGCGGGTGCTGGCGCTGACCCTCAGCGAGCAGCGCACGCTCTCGGCCGCGCGCATCGCCGGGCGGCCCGGCGTCGAGATGGTCGCCGCCGGTGACATCGCCGAGCAGACCGAAGCCCGGGAGGGGGACCAGGAAGGTGACAGGGTGGCCGCCGACCCGCTGATCGAGGCGGGCACCGTTCCGGTCGAGCAGCAACTGGGGGTGCTGGCCGTCCGGCTGGAGATGGCCGCGGTGTACCTGGGTCTGGGAGCCGGGATGGACGGGGGATAGTTCAAGACCGTGGAACTGCTACGTGGGGCGATCCGCACCTATGCCTGGGGATCGCGTACCGCCATCGCCGAATTCACCGGCCGGACCGTGCCGGCCGCGCATCCGGAAGCCGAGTTGTGGCTGGGTGCCCACCCCGGCGACCCGGCATTTTTGCGCGGCCCGGGCAAGGAGACCTCGTTGCTCGACGTGCTCGCCGACGATCCCGCCGGTCAACTCGGCGCCGCCGCGCTGGACCGGTTCGGCGCCACGTTGCCGTTCCTGGTCAAGGTGCTCGCCGCCGACGAGCCGCTGTCGCTGCAGGCCCACCCCAGCGCCGGGCAGGCCGTCGAGGGATTCCAGCGCGAGGAACGCCTCGGGGTGGCGCTGAACTCCCCGGTGCGCAACTATCGCGACACCAGCCACAAACCCGAGCTGTTGGTCGCGCTGCAGCCCTTCGAGGCGCTGGCCGGGTTCCGCCCGGTCGCCCGCACCGTTGAGCTGCTCCGGGCGCTGGCGGTCTCCGACCTGGACCCGTTCATCGGACTGCTCGACGGGCAGGCCGACGCTGACGGACTGCGCGCCTTGTTCACCACCTGGATCACCGCGCCGCAGCCGGACCTCGATGTGCTGGTACCCACCGTGATCGAAGGGGCCATTCACTACGTCGGTTCGGGGGCAACGGAATTCGGTGACGAAATGCGGACCCTGCTGGAACTCGGGGAACGTTACCCCGGCGACGCCGGCGTGCTGGCCGCCCTGTTGTTGAATCGCATCCGACTCAACCCCGGGGAGGCGATCTACGTTCCCGCCGGCAACTTGCACAGCTACCTCAACGGTGTCGGGTTGGAGGTGATGGCCAACTCCGACAACGTGTTACGCGGCGGGCTGACCCCCAAGCACGTCGACGTCCCGGAGTTGCTCCGGGTGCTCGACTTCGCCCCCACCGAGGAGTCGGCGTTGCGCGCACCCACCCGCCGCGACGGGTTCGCCACCGTCTACCAGACCCCCGCCGAGGAGTTCGCGGTGGCCGCGCTGCACCTCGACGGCGACGATCTGGGCCATCAGGTCGACGCGCCGTGCCCCTACGACGGACCGCAGATCCTGGTCGCCACCGAGGGCTCGACGACCGTGTACGCCAAGTCGAGCACGGTGACACTCGACCGGGGCGCGGCGGCGTGGGTGGCCGCCGACGACGGACCGATCCGACTCTCGGCGCGCCAGCCCGCCACGGTGTTCCGGGTCACCGTCGGCCTGTGATGCCCGGCTCCGGTGCGCAGCCGACGACCCCGACGGGGTCGCGACGGTGAGCGCCGCCTCCACCCGCGCGATCGTGGCGGCCCTGAGCGCCAACGCCGGGATCGCGGCCGCGAAATTCGTCGGCTTCGCCATCACCGGCAGTTCGGCGCTGCTGGCCGAGGCGGTGCACTCGGTCGCCGACACCGGCAACCAGGGCCTGTTGCTGTTCGGCCAGCGCGCGGCGCGGCGCGCCGCCGACGCCCTGCACCCGTTCGGCTACGGGCGCAGCCGCTACTTCTGGTCGTTCGTGGTGGCACTGGTGCTGTTCACCGCCGGCGCGATGTTCGCCCTCTACGAGGGCTACCACAAGATCAGCCATCCCACACCGGTGACCAACCCCGCGGTGGCGATCACGATCCTGGCGGTCGCGTTGCTGTTGGAGTCCTACAGTTTCCGCACCGCGGTGCACGAGTCGCGACCGCTGAAGGCCGACAGCACCTGGTGGCGGTTCATCCGAACCTCGCGTAACCCCGAGCTGCCGGTGGTCCTGCTCGAAGACGCCGGGGCGCTGATCGGGCTGGGGCTGGCGCTGGCCGGGGTGAGCCTGACCCTGGTGACCGGCGACCCGGTCTGGGACGGGGTCGCCACCGCCGCGATCGGGATCCTGCTGGGGGTGATCGCGGTCGTGCTGATGGTCGAGATGCACAGCCTGCTCATCGGGGAGGGCGCCACCGGGGCGGAGGAGAGCGCGATCCGGGCCGCGTTGGCGGCCACCCCGCACGTCGACCGGGTCATCCATCTGCGCACCCAGTACCTGGGCCCGGAGGAGATGCTGGTCGCGGCCAAGATCGCGTTGCGCCCGCGTACCCCGCTGGCGACCGTCGCGGCCGCCATCGACGCGGCCGAGGCGCGCATCCGCGCCGCGGTCCCGGCAGCGCGGGTGATCTACCTCGAGCCCGACCTCGACCGCACGACCGCCGGCTGACACCGGAATCAGGAGGCGAGGATGACCGACCGGCCGGACCGCTGGCGCATCAAGTCGGTGGAGCAGTCGATCGCCGACACCGAACAGGCCGGAACCCGTCTGCGGCGCGACCTGACCTGGCGTGACCTCACCGTCTTCGGGGTGTCGGTCGTGGTCGGCGCGGGCATCTTCACCGTCACCGCCTCGACCGCGGCCGATCTGACCGGCCCGGCGATCTCGCTGTCGTTCGTCATCGCCGCGCTGACCTGTGGACTCGCCGCGCTGTGCTACGCCGAATTCGCCGCGACCGTACCGGTCGCCGGCAGCGCCTACACGTTCTCCTACGCCACCTTCGGGGAGTTCACCGCCTGGATCGTCGGCTGGAACCTGGTGCTGGAGTTCGCGCTGGGCACGGCGGTGGTCGCCAAGGGCTGGTCGAGTTATCTGGCGACGGTCGTCGGGTTCGGCGGCGGCACCGTCGCCGTGGGCCCGGTCGCCGTGGACTGGGGCGCACTGCTGATCGTGGTCGTCGTCGCCGTGCTGCTGGGGCTGGGCACCAAACTGTCGTCGCGGTTCTCCGCGGTGGTCACCACGGTCAAGGTGGCGGTGGTGGTGCTGGTGGTGGTCGTCGGCGCCGGGTACGTCAAGGCGGCCAACTTCTCCCCGTTCATCCCGCCGGCCCGCACCGACGGCACCGCCGGCACCGGCCTGGACCAGTCGGTGTTCTCCCTGCTGACCGGGGCCACCACCAGTCACTACGGCTGGTACGGAATGCTCGCCGGGGCGGCGATCGTGTTCTTCGCGTTCATCGGGTTCGACGTGGTGGCCACCACGGCCGAGGAGACCCGCAACCCCCAGCGCGACGTCGCCCGCGGCATCCTCGCCTCGCTGGGCATCGTCACCGTGCTCTATATCGCGGTGTCGATCGTGCTCTCCGGGATGGTGTCCTACACCGAACTGCGCGACGCCGGTGGTGCGCCCAACCTGGCGACGGCGTTCGTGCTCAACGGGGTGACCTGGGCGGGCACCGTGATCTCGATCGGGGCGCTGGCCGGGCTGACCACGGTGGTGATGGTGCTCATGCTCGGCCAGTCGCGGGTGTTGTTCGCGATGGCCCGCGACGGACTGCTGCCCCGGGCGCTGGCGCGCACCGGTGCCCGCGGCACCCCGGTGCGGATCACGGTGATGGTCGCGGTGCTGGTGGCCGTCGCGGCATCGGTGTTCCCGATGGACAAGCTCGAGGAGATGGTCAACGTCGGCACGCTGTTCGCGTTCGTGCTGGTGTCGGCGGCGGTGATCATCCTGCGGCGCACCCGCCCGGATCTGCCGCGGGGATTCCGGGCGCCGTGGGTGCCGGTGCTGCCGGCGGTGTCGATCCTGGCGTGCAGCTGGCTGATGCTCAACCTGACCGCGCTGACCTGGATCCGCTTCGGGGTCTGGATGGTGCTCGGCGTGGCGCTCTATCTCGGCTACGGGCGGCGTCATTCCCGGGTGGGGGCGCGGCTGAGCGCCCGCACCGACGCCGCCGCCGACGGACCCGACCAGCAACGTTTACAAAAATAGGATTAATGTCTAGCGAACCGACATAAAAGTCGGTAATGTCCATTTGTGAGGTGGGGGAACTCACAAGGAGGATGAGCATTGACTGTCGAGACTTCGACTCCGGTCGCCGCGGCGGGCTGGCGTGACAAGAAGCGCTACCTGTGGCTGTTGGGGCTGATCGCGCCGACCGCGTTGTTCCTGGTCCTGCCGATCGTGTGGGGGCTCAACCAGGCCGGCTGGCACACCGCCGCCCAGTCGCTGTTCTGGATCGGGCCGTTCCTGATCTACGTGCTGCTGCCGATCCTGGACCTGCGCTTCGGCGCCGACGGGCAAAACCCGCCCGACGAGGTGATGGCGGCGTTGGAGAACGACCGGTACTACCGCTACTGCACCTATCTGTACCTGCCGTTCCAGTACCTCAGCGTGATCCTCGGCGCCTACCTGTTCACCGCGTCGAACCTCAGCTGGCTCGGCTTCGACGGCGGCCTGGGCTGGCCTGCCAAGATCGGGCTGGCGCTGTCGGTGGGGGCACTCGGCGGCATCGGCATCAACACCGCCCACGAGATGGGGCACAAGAAGGAGTCGCTGGAGCGCTGGCTGTCCAAGATCACCCTGGCACAGAGCTGCTACGGCCACTTCTACGTCGAACACAACCGCGGCCACCACGTCCGGGTCGCAACCCCGGAGGATCCCGCCTCGGCGCGATTCGGGGAATCGTTTTGGGTGTTCTTCCCGCGCAGCGTGTTCGGCAGCCTGCGTTCGGCGCTGCACCTGGAGGCCGCGCGACTGCGCCGGCTGGGTCGCAGCCCGTGGGACCCGCGTACCTGGCCGCACAACGACGTGCTCAACGCCTGGGCGATGTCGGTGGTGCTGTGGGGCGCGCTGATCGCGGTGTTCGGGGTCGGGCTGATCCCGTTCGTGATCATCCAGGCGGTCTACGGGTTCTCCCTGCTGGAATCGGTGAACTACCTGGAGCACTACGGGCTGCTGCGGGCCAAACGCGCCAACGGGCGCTATGAGCGCTGCACCCCCGAGCACAGCTGGAACTCCGATCACATCGTGACCAACCTGTTCCTCTACCACCTGCAGCGTCACTCCGACCACCACGCCAACCCGACCCGGCGCTACCAGACGTTGCGCAGCATGGACACCGCGCCCAACCTGCCCAGCGGTTACGCGTCGTTGATCGGGTTGACCTATCTGCCGCCGCTGTGGCGCCGGCTGATGGACCACCGGGTGCTGGCCCACTACGGCGGCGACCTCCGTCGCGCCAACATCGCCCCGCACCGGCGGGAGAAGATCCTGGCCCGCTATTCGGCGGTCGGATGAGCCGACGCGGCGATCCCGACACGAGCCCGACACGACCGAAGGAGTACCGATGGACGACTACAAACTGTTCCGCTGCCTGCAGTGCGGCTTCGAGTACGACGAGGCGCAGGGCTGGCCCGAGGACGGGATCGCCCCGGGCACCCGCTGGGCCGACATCCCCGAGGACTGGAGCTGCCCGGACTGCGGTGCGGCCAAGGCCGACTTCGAGATGGTGGAAGTCGCCCGTCGGTGACCGCCACCGCCGGTGCAACGACTAATGTCGCCCGGGTGAGTCGCAACGTCCGTGTGCCCTACGCCGAGGCCTCGCGGGCGCTGCTGCGCGACTCGGTGCTCGACGCCATGCGTGAGCTGCTCGGCAACCGCGATTGGTCGTCGATCACCCTCGCCGACGTCGCCCGGGCCGCCGGGGTGAGCCGCCAAACCATCTACAACGAGTTCGGCTCCCGGCAAGGCCTCGCGCAGGGGTATGCGGTGCGCCTGGCCGACCGGCTCGTCGACATGATCGACACCGCGATCGAGGGCAACGTCGGCGACCTCAACGCCGCGTTCCTGGAGGGGTTCCGGTTGTTCTTCGCGGCCTCGGCCGCCGACCCGCTGGTGATCTCGCTGTTGACCGGGGCGGCCAAACCCGATCTGCTGCAGATCATCACCACCGACAGTGCGCCGATCATCGCCCGCAGCGCGGGCCGGTTGACCACGACCTTCATGCATTCGTGGGTGCGGGTCAGCGAAGACGACGCCGGCATCCTGGCGCGGGCGATCGTGCGCCTGGCGATCAGCTACGTGTCGATGCCGCCGGAGTCCGACCGCGATGTGGCCGCCGATCTGGCCCGGCTGTTCACCCCCGTCGCCGAACGCTACGGCGTCATCGAGACCGAGTGACCCCGCCGGGGCCGACCGGGCGCCGCCGCCGGTAACGTGGATCGCGCCAGCGCCACGAGCGTGACCCGATCGACCGCATTCCTCAAAGGGGCCCTAGAAAAATGACTATGACCGCCGACACCCGCAACGGCATCGACTACAAGGTCGCCGACCTGTCGCTGGCCGAGTTCGGGCGCAAGGAGATCCGGCTCGCCGAGCACGAGATGCCCGGCCTGATGGCGCTGCGCCGCGAATACGCCGACGTGGCCCCGCTGACCGGCGCGCGGATCTCCGGGTCGCTGCACATGACCGTGCAGACCGCGGTGCTCATCGAGACGCTGGTGAGCCTCGGCGCGGAGGTCCGCTGGGCGTCGTGCAACATCTTCTCCACCCAGGACCACGCCGCCGCGGCGGTCGTCGTCGGCCCGCACGGCACCCCCGAGGAGCCGAAGGGAACCCCGGTCTTCGCCTGGAAGGGCGAGACCCTCGAGGAGTACTGGTGGGCCGCTGAGCAGGCCCTGACCTGGCCGGACGAGCCGGCGAACATGATCCTCGACGACGGCGGCGACGCCACCATGATGGTGCTGCGCGGCGCCCAGTACGAGAAGGCCGGTGTGGTGCCGCCGATCGAGGACGACGACCCCGCCGAGTGGAAGGTGTTCTTGACCCGGCTGACCGAGCGGTTCGCCGAGGACAACACCAAATGGACCCGCATCGCCGAGGCGATCCACGGGGTCACCGAGGAGACCACCACCGGTGTGCTGCGGCTCTACCAGTTCGCCGCGGCCGGGGAGCTGACCTTCCCGGCGATCAACGTCAACGACTCGGTCACCAAGTCCAAGTTCGACAACAAATACGGCTGCCGGCACTCCCTCATCGACGGCATCAACCGCGGCACCGACGTGATGATCGGCGGCAAGACCGCCCTGATCTGCGGCTACGGCGACGTCGGGAAGGGTTCGGCGGAGTCGCTGCGCGGCCAGGGGGCACGGGTCATCGTCACCGAGATCGACCCGATCAACGCGCTGCAGGCACTGATGGAGGGCTACGAGGTCAAGACCGTCGAGCAGGCCATCGGTGAGGCCGACATCATCGTCACCACCACCGGCAACAAGGACATCATCACCCTCGAGCACATGAAGGCGATGAAGAACCAGGCCATCCTGGGCAACATCGGTCACTTCGACAACGAGATCCAGATGGCCGCGCTGGAGCGCTCCGGGGCGACCCGCGACACCCTCAAGCCGCAGGTCGACGTCTGGACGTTCCCCGACAGCGGCAAATCGATCATCGTGCTGAGCGAGGGCCGGCTGCTCAACCTCGGCAATGCCACCGGGCACCCCTCGTTCGTGATGAGCAACAGCTTCTCCAACCAGGTCATCGCGCAGATCGAACTGTGGACCAAGGGCGACGAATACGACAACGAGGTCTACCGGCTGCCCAAGCATCTCGACGAGAAGGTGGCCCGCACCCACGTCGAGGCCCTCGGCGGCACGCTGACCAAACTCACCAAGGACCAGGCCGAGTACATCGGGGTCGACGTCGAGGGCCCCTACAAACCCGACCACTACCGGTACTGATCTCGGTACTGATCTGCGTGCGCCGCACCGGAAGGAGCCGGTCCACCGGTTAACCTCGGGGGAGGAGGTGCGATGAGCGGCGCGGTCCGGGTTTTTCTGGTCGACGACCACGAGGTGGTGCGCCGCGGCCTGATCGACCTGCTCGGTGCCGACCCCGACCTGCAGGTGGTCGGCGAGGCCGGGTCGGTGGCCGAGGCGCTCGCCCGCATCCCCGCGGTCACCCCCGACGTCGCGGTGCTCGACGTGCGCCTGCCCGACGGCAACGGCATCGAGCTGTGCCGGGATCTGTTGTCGCGCCTGCCCGACCTGCGATGTCTGATCCTCACGTCGTTCACCTCCGATGAGGCGATGCTCGACGCGATCCTGGCCGGAGCCAGCGGCTACGTGGTCAAAGACATCAAGGGCATGGAGTTGGCGCGGGCGGTCAAAGAGGTCGGCGCCGGCCGATCGCTGTTGGACAACCGGGCCGCGTCGGCGTTGATGGCCAAACTGCGCGGCACCGATCAGCGGCCCGATCCGCTCTCCGGTCTCACCGACCAGGAACGCACCCTGCTGGGCCTGCTCGCCGAGGGGCTGACCAACAAACAGATCGCCGACCGGATGTTCCTCGCGGAGAAGACGGTCAAAAACTACGTCTCGCGGCTGCTGGCCAAACTCGGCATGCAGCGCCGCACCCAGGCGGCGGTGTTCGCCACGAAGCTGCAGCGCGGCCAGGCCGCCGGGGACCGGTGAGCGTCACCGGCGGCGCCGACCCCGGCCCGGAGCCGCCGGTGCGGCACACCTTGTCGCAGCTGCGGTTACGCGAACTCCTCGGCGAGGTGCAAGAACGCGTCACGCAGATCGTCGAGGGCCGCGACCGGCTCGACGGACTGGTGGAGGCGATGCTGCTGGTCACCACCGGACTCGACCTCGACGCCACCCTGCGGGCCATCGTGTCCGCGGCGACCAACCTCGTCGACGCCCGCTACGGGGCGCTGGAGGTCCACGACCGCCAGCACCGGCTGATGGAGTTCGTCTACGAAGGGGTCGACGAGGCGACCGTGGCCCGCATCGGGCGACTGCCCGAAGGCCACGGTGTGGTCGGTGCGCTGATCGACGATCCGGTCCCGATCCGCCTCGAGGACCTCGCCGACCACCCGGCGTCGGTCGGGTTCCCGGCGCACCACCCGCCGATGCGCACCTTCATGGGGGTGCCGATCCGGGTGCGTAACCGGGTGGTCGGCAACATCTATCTCACCGAGAAGGCCGGCGGTCAGCCGTTCAGCGAGGACGACGAGGTGCTGCTGCAGGCGCTCGCCGCGGCCGCCGGCAGCGCGATCGCCAACGCCCGCCTCTACGAGCAGGCCAAAGCCCGCCAGGCGTGGATCGAGTCCACCCGCGACATCGCCACCGAACTGCTCTCGGGCAGCGATCCGGCGACCGCGTTCCGGCTCATCGCCGAGGACGCCGCCAAGCTCACCGGCGCCGACGCCGCCCTGGTGGCGGTCCCGGTGCGCCACAACGACACCGAGGAGACCGACGAGCTGTTGGTGATCGAGACCGTCGGTGCCGCGGCCGCCGGGCTGAGCGGGCAGCCCATCCCGGTCGCCGGCACCGTCATCGGCGCGGCGTTCACCCGCGGGGAACCCGAACGGCTGCAGCGCCTGGAGTTGGCCGGTGTCGAGCGGGCCGGCCCGGCACTGGTGTTGCCGCTACGGGCCACCGACACCGTCGTCGGCGTCGTGGTGGTACTGCGCGGCGCCGACGCCGTGCCGTTCCGGGACGACCACCTGGAGATGATGGCCGCGTTCGCCGATCAGACCGCCCTGGCCTGGCAGCTGGCCACGTCACAGCGGCGCATGCACGAACTCGACGTGATCACCGACCGCGAACGCATCGCCCGCGACCTGCACGACCAGGTCATCCAACGGCTGTTCGCGGTCGGGCTGAGCCTGCAGGGGGCGATCCCGCTGGCGCGCTCGGCCGACGTCGAACGGCGCCTCAGCGCCGCCGTCGATGACCTGCAGGACGTCATCTCCGACATCCGCACCACGATCTTCGACCTGCACGGTTCGGCGGTGACCCGGCTGCGGCAGCGCATCGACGCGGTGCTGGCCGGGTTCACCGACGCGGGGCTGCGCAGCAGCGTGCGCTTCGCCGGTCCGCTCTCGGTGGTCGACGGGGCGCTGGCCGACCATGCCGAGGCGGTGGTGCGTGAGGCGCTGAGCAACGTGATGCGCCATGCCGGTGCCACCACGGTCAGCGTGCAGGTGCGCGTCGGCGACGAATTGTGCATCGAGGTCAGCGACGACGGCTGCGGCCTGCCCGATCAGATCACCCGCAGCGGGCTGCGCAACCTGGCGCTGCGGGCCGAACAGTCCGGCGGCGCGTTCAGCGCACAGAACCGGCCAGCGGGGGGAACGGTGCTGCGGTGGTCGGCTCCGCTGCTGGCGGAGTAGGCGCGCCCACCCAGTCGACGGTGTCGGCCAACCGTCGCCGCGGGGTCGGCGGCAGCGGGTCGGCGTTGATCGGAGCCCACCCGACCCGCAGCAGCATCTGTGGGTGGCCGCCGTCGCCGAACTCCGCGGCGCGCACCGCCTCCCGGGTCGCGGCGATCTCCAGCGGCTCGGTGACCGGGCAGCTCGCCAGCCCGAGCGCGGTGGCGGTCAACAGCACCACGCTGGTCGCCTCCCCGGCACGCAGCCAGGCCAACCGGTCGTCGGCGGCGGTGCCCAACGCCAGCAGCACCGAATGATCGCGCTCGTCCTCGTCGAGCGGGACGTGCGCCAGTCCCGGTCCGGCGAACAGCCGCCCCGGTAGCGCCGCCCGCTGATCGGGGGGCGGGGTGTTGCGGGCCGGCACACCGGAGTCGGCGCGAAAGCGCCCGCTCCACCGGGTCAACTCATCGAGGTAGGCATCGTCGGCCACATGCAGGCGGGTGGCCTCGGTGAGGATGGCGCGCAACGCCTCCACCGACGTCGGCGAATCCAACTGGCGGACCGTCACCCCGGCGCGCGCGGCGCGGGCACCCATCAACGCGAGATCACCGGGGGCGACCGGCCAGCCGCTGTAGGGCCGCCGGTCGGTGCGTCGGCGCGGGATCGCGGCGGCCAGCATGACCTCGACGTGCTCGACCGGGCAGCGGCAGATCTCCAGCACCGCCAACAGCCGCGGCTGGTCGGGGTCGGGCAGCCGGTGCACGGTGGCCCGCCATCCCAGCGCGGCGAACGCCACCACCGCGTGGTGCAGCGCGGTGCCGCAGCTGAGCACCAGGTCCCGGCCGTCGGGATCGGTGTGCGGCAACCGCCGGCGGTCGTCGGACCACAGCTGCACCTGGTGGTGAGTCCCGCCGGCGAGGACCCGCCAGTGCCACGGCTGCGAGTTGTGCACCGACGGTGCACGCATCGCCAGCTGCAACGCGGTGCGCACCGTGGCGGCATCGGGTACCTGCGAAGTGTGCTGAGTCGACTGTCGGGCCATCTGCTGGGCCATCCGCTGAGCCATCACCGTCCACCTCCCCATCGGCCCGCCGCCGTCGGCGGTGTCGCCATCGAGGTCCACTCTGCCGCGCGCCGACCGGTCACGGGCAGGGGACGAAGCCCCCTGCCGGGCGGGACTTTCGGCGGGTGGCGATCTCTGACCGGGGACTTCCGGCCCTGTCGCAGCACGCGGGCGATCCCCGATAGTGAAGAGGACGGGTGTTGCCGCACTGGGAGGTTGGGGCCGTGAACCACGAGAACCGCATGACCACTCTGGACGCCGGATTCCTGCAGGCGGAGGACTCCGACCGGCACGTCAGCCTGGCCATCGGCGGGTTGGCCCTGTTGGCCGGGCCGGTCCCGGATCAATCGGTGTTGCGGAGGACCCTGGGTGAGCGGATGCGGGCCTGCCCGAGGTTCTCGCAGCGGATTCAGTTGCACCCCTTCGATATCGGGCCGCCGGAATGGGTGGACGACGACGACTTCGACATCACCCGCCATGTGCGGCGGATCGGTGTGCCGCAGCCGGGCGGGGACGCTGAGCTGCACCGGCTGGTCGCCGAGGTGATGGCATGGCGTCTCGATCGCAGCCGACCGCTGTGGGAGATCTGGGTCATCGAAGGGCTCTCGGAGGGTCGGTGGGCGATGCTGATGAAGGTCCACCACTGCATCGCCGACGGCATCGCCACCGCGCACATGCTCGCCGGGCTCGCCGACGGTGGGGCCGGCGCGGCCTTCGCCGAGCGCACCCGCGCCGCCGGTCCCGCCGCCGCGACGAGCACGGTCGCCGCGGCCGCGGTGGACCCGCGGTCGGGAGGACTGGACCCGCTGCACTGGATCGGCGGTCTGCGCGGGGCGGCGTCGGCGATGGCGGCCGCGACCGTCACCGCGGTGCAGGGTGCCAGCGAGTTGGCGGCCGGTCTGATCGGTGCCGCGCCGACCTCCTCGCTCAACGGCCCCATGACCAACCTGCGCCGCTTCGGCGCGGTGCGGATCGCGCTGGCCGACGTGCGGCGGGTGTGCGCGACCTTCGACGTGACCGTCAACGACGTGGCGTTGGCAGCACTCGCCGAGAGCTACCGCAACACCTTGATCCGACACGGCGAGCAGCCCCAGCACGACTCGCTGCGCACCCTGGTGCCGGTCTCGGTGCGTTCCCTCGACGAGTTCGACAAAACCGACAACCGCGTCTCGGTGATGTTGCCCTACCTGCCGGTAGAGGAGGCCAACCCGGTGCAGCGGCTGCGGATGGTGCATGCGCGCCTGACCCGCACCAAATCGGCCGGCCAGCGCCAAGCCGGGAGCGCGGTCGTCGCGCTGGCCAACCGGGTGCCCTACCCGCTGACCGCGTGGACGGTGCGGCTGGCCACCCGGCTGCCGCAGCGCGGGGTGGTCGCGTTGGCCACCAACGTTCCCGGCCCGCGGCAACGGCTGTCGATCCTGGGCTGCCCGGTCACCGACGTGCTGCCGGTGCCGCCGATCGCCATGCAGCTGCGCACCGGAGTGGCGATCCTCAGCTACGGCGACGACCTGTACTTCGGGATCCTGGCCGACTTCGACGCGGTGCCCGACATCGACGAGTTGGCCCGCGGCGTGCAGGTCGCGGTGGACCGGCTGGTGGCCGCCAGCAAGCGGCGCAAGACCGCCCGGCACCGGCACGGGCTGCAACTGGTCGTCAACGGCTGACCGCCCTCCCGGTCGGCGCAGTGGGTAGCGGCTAAGCTGCGCGGATGCTGATCGCGATCGAAGGGGTCGACGGCGCCGGCAAACACACACTGACCGCCGGGCTGCGGGCCGCCTGGGCCCGGCGGGGGGCGACGGTGGCGACGGTGTCGTTTCCCCGCTATCACCACTCGGTCACCGCTGACCTGGCCGCCGAGGCGCTGCACGGCGATCACGGCGACCTGGCCTCGTCGGTGTATGCGATGGCGGTGCTGTTCGCACTGGACCGCGCCGGGGCCAAAGACCACATCGCGCACCTGCGCCGCGGCCACGACGTGGTGATCCTGGACCGCTATGTGGCGTCGAACGCCGCCTACAGCGCCGCCCGGCTGCACCAGGACGCCACCGGCGAGGTGGCGCGGTGGGTGGCGCAACTGGAGTACGAGCGTTTCGGGTTGCCGCAGCCCGACCGGCAGGTGCTGTTGGCGGTGCCGACCGCGGTCGCCGAGCAGCGGGCGCGACGGCGCGCCGTCGAGCAGCAGGACCGGGCCCGCGACGCCTATGAGCGCGACGGCGGTCTGCAGCAGCGCACCGGCGCGGTCTACGCGGGCCTGGCCGAGAACGGCTACGGCGGGCCCTGGCAGGTGGTCGGCGCCGACGTGGAGCCCGATCGGCTGGCCACAGCACTGTTCGACGGCCGATAAGCGGGTATTCTCGGCGTGTGGTAGCCGCGTTTTGTCGCGTTGTGGTGACAACATGGAGCCCATGAAGCAAAGGATCCTCGTCGTCGACGACGACGCGTCGCTGGCTGAGATGCTCACCATCGTGCTGCGTGGGGAGGGTTTCGACACCGCGGTCATCGGCGATGGCACCCAGGCGCTGACCGCCGTTCGCGAACTGCGGCCCGATCTGGTGCTGCTGGATTTGATGCTGCCCGGCATGAACGGCATCGACGTGTGCCGGGTGTTGCGCGCGGACTCCGGGGTGCCGATCGTGATGCTGACGGCCAAAACCGACACCGTCGACGTGGTGTTGGGGCTGGAGTCCGGGGCCGACGACTACATCATGAAGCCGTTCAAACCCAAGGAGCTGGTGGCGCGGGTGCGCGCGCGGTTGCGGCGCAACGACGACGAGCCCGCCGAGCTGCTCTCGATCGGCGACATCGAGATCGACGTGCCGGCGCACAAGGTGACCCGCCAGGGGGAGCAGATCTCGCTGACCCCGCTGGAGTTCGACCTGCTGGTGGCGCTGGCCCGTAAACCGCGGCAGGTGTTCACCCGCGATGTGCTGCTCGAACAGGTGTGGGGCTACCGGCACCCGGCCGACACCCGGCTGGTCAACGTGCACGTCCAGCGGTTGCGCGCCAAGATCGAGAAGGATCCGGAGAACCCCCAGGTGGTCTTGACCGTGCGAGGAGTGGGCTACAAGGCCGGACCTCCGTGATCGGCGCCGTCGGGGGAATATCCGCGGCTCCCGGCGGGACTGAGGAGCATCCGGGGTGATCTGGAGTTCACGGCGACGCATCCGCCGGTCCCCGCCGCTGCTGCGGGGACTCAGCGCGGTGAGCCGCGCGGTGAGCGTGATCTGGCGGCGCTCCCTGCAACTGCGCGTGGTGGTGCTGACCCTCGGATTGTCCCTGGCGGTGATCCTGGTGCTCGGCGTCGTGCTGACCAACCAGGTCACCGACCGGGTGCTCGACGTCAAGGTCCGGGCGGCCACCGAACAGATCGAACACGCCCGCAACGCGGTCAGCGGCATCGTCGGCGGCGACGAGGCCCGCTCCCTGGATTCCAGCCTGCAACTGGGCCGCAACACCTTGACCTCCAAGGTCGACCCGAGTTCGGGTGCCGGGATGGCTGGCCCGTTCGACGTGGTGCTGGTGGTGCCCGGTGACGGGCCGCGGGCGGCCACCTCGGCGGGGCCGATCAGCCAGGTGCCCAACGCGCTGCGCGACTTCGTCAAGGCCGGACAGGTCAGCTACCAGTACGCCACGGTGCAGACCGACAGCTTCTCCGGCCCGGCGCTGATCGTCGGCAGCCCCACCCACTCCAAGGTCTCCAACCTGGAGCTGTACCTGATCTTCCCGCTCAACAGCGAGCAGACCACGATCAAGCTGGTGCGTTCGACGATGGCCACCGGCGGGCTGGTGCTGCTGGTGTTGCTGGCCGGCATCGCGCTGCTGGTCTCCCGGCAGGTGGTGCTGCCGGTGCGGGCCGCCGCCCGCACCGCCGAACGGTTCGCCGAGGGATATCTGACCGAACGGATGCCGGTGCGCGGGGAGGACGACATGGCGCGGCTGGCGGTGTCGTTCAACGACATGGCCGAGAGCCTGTCGCGTCAGATCGAACAACTCGAGGAGTTCGGCAACCTGCAGCGCCGGTTCACCTCCGACGTCAGCCATGAGCTGCGCACCCCGCTGACCACCGTGCGCATGGCCGCCGACCTGATCCACGACCACGCCGACGACCTGGATCCGGCACTGCGGCGCTCCACCGAGCTGATGGTCAACGAACTCGACCGCTTCGAGATGCTCCTGGCCGACCTGCTGGAGATCTCCCGCCACGACGCCGGGGTGGCCGAACTGTCGGTGGAGGCGATCGACCTGCGGGCCACCGTCGCCGCGGCCCTGGAGAGTGTCGGGCACCTGGCCGCCGACGCCGGGGTGGACCTGCAGATGGATCTGCCGTCAACCGAGGTGATCGCCGAGGTCGACAACCGCCGGGTCGAACGGATCCTGCGCAACCTCATCGCCAACGCCATCGACCACGCCGAGCGCCAGCCGATCCAGATCCGGATGGCCGCCGACGAGGACACCGTCGCGGTCACCGTGCGCGACCACGGGGTGGGCCTGCGCCCGGGGGAGGAGAAGCTGGTGTTCAGCCGGTTCTGGCGGGCCGACCCGTCGCGGGTTCGCCGCTCCGGGGGCACCGGCCTGGGCTTGGCGATCAGCGTCGAGGACGCCCGCCTGCACCAGGGCCGGCTGGAGGCGTGGGGTGAGCCCGGCAACGGGGCGTGCTTCCGGCTGACCCTGCCGCTGGTGCGCGGGCACAAGGTCACCACCAGCCCGCTGCCGCTCAAACCGGTCGCCCCCGAACGTGCCGGGCGCCCCACCGAGGCCGCCGAGGGAGGACGCTGATGCGCCGACTGCCCGTGGCCCTCCTCGCGGTGGTGCTCGCCGTCGGCGGCACCGGCACCGTCGCCGGCTGTGCCGGGGTGCCCAACTCCTCGTCGCCGCAGGCGATCGGCACCGTCAAACGGGCCGCCCCGCCCAACCTGCCCAAACCCACCCCGGACATGGACCCGGAGGTACTGCTGCGCGAGTTCCTCAAGGCCACCGCCGACCCGGCCAACCGGCATCTGGCGGCCCGGCAGTTCCTCACCCAGGCCGCCTCCGACGCCTGGGACGACGGGGGCCGCGCCACGTTGATCGACAACGTGGTGTTCGCCGCGAACCGCACGGCCGACACCGTCACGGTCACGATGACCGCCGACATCCTGGGCACCCTCTCCGACGTCGGGGTGTTCGAGACCGCCGAGGGAACCCTGCCCGATCCGGGGCCGATCGAACTGGTGAAGACCACGGACGGCTGGCGCATCGACCGGGTGCCCAACGGGGTGTTTCTGGACTGGAAGCAGTTCCAGGACACCTACAAACGCCACACCCTCTACTTCGTCGACCCGACCGGCCAGACCGTCGTGCCCGACCCGCGATACGTCGTGGTCTCCGACCCCGATCAACTGGCCACCGAACTGGTCTCGAAGATGATCGCCGGGCCGCGACCGGAGTTGGCCCGCTCGGTGCGCAACCTGCTGGGCGCGCCGCTGCGGCTCAACGGCCCGGTGACCCGCGCCGACGGCGGCAGCGTCGGAGTCGGGCGCGGCTACGGCGGTGCCCGCATCGAACTGCAGGGCCTGCCCACGTCTGACCCGAAGAGCGCCAAACTCGTGGCCGCACAGCTGATCTGGACCTTGGCGCGCGCCGACATCAAGGGGCCGTATGTGATCGACGCCGACGGGGCCGCCCTCGACGAGCGTTTCGCCGACGGCTGGACCACCGGCGATGTCGCCGCCACCGATCCGGGTGCGGCCGACGGTGCTGCCGCCGGGCTGCACGCGCTGGTCGGCGGGTCGCTGGCGGCGGTGGACGGCCAACACTTCACCAAGGTGCCCGGTCCGTTCGGAGCCACCCCGGACCAGACCGGCGCGGCGCTGTCGCGCGACGGCCGGCGCGCCGCGTCGGTGGTGACCCTGCGGGCCGGCTCACCGGAGTCGGCGGCCACCCTGTGGATCGGCGAGCTGGGCGCCGCGCCCGGAAAGGCGGCAGAGGGCCGCACCCTGTCCCGGCCCAGTTGGGCGCTCGACGGCGCGGTCTGGGTGGTCGTCGACGGCACCATGGTGCTGCGGGTCATCCGGGAGGCCGCCTCCGGGGAGCCGGCCCACATCGCGGTGGACACCGGGGCGGTGGCCGCGCGGTTCCCCGGTTCGATCAGCGAACTGCAGCTGTCCCGCGACGGCGCCCGCGCCGCGCTGGTCGTCGCCGGTCAGGTGATCCTGACCGGCGTGGAGCAGACCGACAACGGTCAGTACGCGTTGACCTATCCGCGTCGGCTCGGGTTCGGGATGGGGTCCTCGGTGGTGTCGCTGTCGTGGCGCACCGGCGACGACGTCGTGGTCAGCCGCGACGACCCCGCCCACCCGGTGTCGTATGTGAACATCGACGGGGTCAACTCCGACGCCACCGACCGCAATCTCACCACCCCGGTGTCGGTGATCGCGGCGAACCCGTCGGCGGTCTACGTCGCCGATCCCCGCGGGGTCATGCAGCTGTCGGCCTCCAGCCCGCCCGACGAGCAGAGCTGGACCCCGGTGCCGGCGTTTCAGGTGCCCGGGGCGCTGCCGGTGCTGCCCGGCTGAGGCCGGCCCGCGCCGCCCGCGATTTAGTCCCGGCGCTCGCCGCCGAGCGCACCGGCGGCCTGCGCCAGCAGCTCCGGGTGCTTGAGAAACGGGGTGATGATGTCGACCGGCAGCGGGAACACCACCGTCGAGTTCTGGTCGGCGCCGAGCTCCAGCAGCGTCTGCAGGTAGCGCAGTTGCAGGGACGCCGGGCTCTTCGACAGCGTCTCGGCGGCCTGGCGCAGCTCCTCGGAGGCCTGCAGCTCACCGCGGGCGCTGATCACCTTGGCCCGGCGCTCCCGCTCGGCCTCGGCCTCACGCGCCATCGCCCGCTGCATCGATTCGGGGATCTCGACGTCCTTGATCTCCACCACCCGGACCTCGATGCCCCACGGCTCGGTCTGCTTCTCGATGATCACCCGCAGATCGGCGTTGAGGTCCTCGCGGTGGGCCAGCAGGGTGTCCAGATCGGCCCGCCCGAGCAGTGAGCGCAACGTGGTCTGGGCGATCTGGGAGGTCGCCACCGCATAGTTCTCCACCGCCAGGATTGCCTTGAGCGGATCGACCACCTGGAACATCACCACCGCGTTGACCCGAGCCGGGACGTTGTCGCGGGTGATCAGCTCCTGGGGGGGAATGGTCAAGGTGACCACGCGCTGATCGACGCGCACCATCTTGTCGGCCAGCGGCAGCAGGAACTTCAGCCCCGGACCGTACAGCGGGCGCACGTGCCCCATCCGGAACACCACGCCGCGTTCGTACTCGCGCAGTACATTCAGGCCCAATATTGCCACCACCAGTGCCACCACCAGCACCGCGCCGACGACGGTGCCCATCGCTCCGCTCACTGGTCGCTGTTCTCCTTCTCCGCGTACGCCCCGCCCCACTGCGTCGAATAGCGATCGATCGCCGCGGCCACCTGATCCTCCAGCACGGTGCGGTGCGGCAGGTGCTCGGGGGCGTTGGCCGGACTGTTCCACAGGTGACGCACCAGCGGTAAGGCTCCGAGAACCACCAGCGTGATCGCGGTACCCAACACCAGGATCTCCGACGGATTGTGGTTGACCGTGAGCGTCGCCCCCGGCAGCAACACCCCGAAACCGGCTACCGCGCAGGCGATCCCGCGGTGGAACCGTCCGGTCTCCGAATACGGCCACGGGTCGACTTCGCGGCTGATCTCCCGACCCCGCTCGGAGGTGGTGCAGGCGTCCTTGACCGGACAGCTGTTGCACACCGACGGCGTGCCCCGGTAGCGCATCACCCGGTTCTGCGGGTCGAACGAAGTCGGCCACAGCCACTGGTCCTCCGGACAGACCCAGGCGTCGTGGTCGGGGTGGTAGACGAACCCCCCGGTGCGCCACTCGGCGGCGCGCGCCGACGTGCGTCGGGCCATGTGGTCGAAGCCCCAGGCGATGGCCAACAGGATCAGCGCGTAGCCCGAGACCAGCCAGACCCACGCTGCCGGTGCGGCCATGCTCACTCCTTCGTCGAGGGCTGGGCCGCGGGCAACTCGGTGTACAGCGCGTTCTCCGGCAACTCGTCGACGGTGATGCCGGACCGGAAGTTGCGCAACGCCGTCCAGGCGATCCAGACGAACGGCACCACCCCGCCGACGATGAGGATCGCGTCGCCGGGAAGCCGCAGCCACTCCAGGATCGAGTTGCCCGGCTGGGTGATGTAGCCCAACGAGCGCGCCTCGAAGTAGCCGTTGTTGACCGAGTGGAACAGCTGCAGCACGCCCAGCGGCAGCAGCGTGGCGAACACCATCCACGCCAGCCCGATGTTCATGCACCAGAACGAGATCCGGGCCATCCGCTCCGGCCACTTTTCCGGCGGGATGACGTAGCGGAACGCGAACATCGCCAGTGCCACCGCCAGCATGCCGTACACGCCGAGCATCGCGCCGTGCGCGTGGTTGGCGGTCAGCGCTGTGCCGATCTCGTAGTAGGACACGATCGGCAGGTTGATCAAGAATCCGAACACCCCCGCGCCCAGGAAGTTCCAGAAGCCGACGGCGACCAGGAACATCACCGCCCAGCGGGCCGGGAACGGCTTGCCGTCACCGGCCTCCTGACGCGACCCGAGTTGCAGAAATGCCCACGCCTCGACGGTCAGGAACGTCAGCGGGATCACCTCGGCCGCCGAGAAGAACGCGCCGAGCGCCATGTGCTCAACCGGGGTGCCGGAGAAGTACAGGTGGTGCATGGTGCCGATCACCCCACCGGCGGAGTACAAGATGATGTCGAGGAAGATCACCCCGAGCGCGACCCGTTGGCGCACCACCCCGAGCAGAACGAACATGTAGGCGACCAACACGGTGGTGAACAACTCCAGGAAGTCCTCCACCCACAGGTGCACCACCCAGAACCGCCAGAAGTCGGCCACCGAGAAGTGGGTGTCGGAGCCGGCGAGCAGGCCGACCGCGTAGAACGCCGGGATGGCCAGGCCGGTGAAGAAGAACAGCCACGGCAGGTTCATCTTCGAGGTGGTGGCCAGCGTGCCGCGCATCCCGCGCCAGATGATCGCGATCCACAGGAACAACCCGACCACCAGCAGAATCTGCCACAGCCGCGGCAGGTCCAGGTACTCCCACTGCTGGGAGAACAGCCCGCCTTCGGGGATGACCTTGAAGATCGACAGCGCCTCGGAGATCAACGAGCCGAACACCACCACCGCGACAGCGCCCAGCAGCCCGTAGGCCAGCCAGTGCTGTCGGCGTGGCTCGCGCCGGGTGATGAACGGGACCAGGAAGATGCCGCCGGCCAAAAACGCCGCGGCGGTCCAGAACAGCGACAACTGGACATGCCAGGTTCGGGCCAGGTTGTAGGGCAAGATCTTGGCCAGATCGATGCCGTAGAACGCCGACAGGTCGGCACGGTAGTGCTCCACCGCCCCACCGAGCAGGGTCTGGCCGAGATAGAGCACCGAGACCACCGCGAAGAACCAGATCGCCGCGCGCTGCGACTTGGTCAAGCCCACCTCGCCGGGCTGGGTGAACGACAGCTTGGTCATCTCCGCGCCGTGCCAGCCGAGGTTCTGACTCCACCGCCCGTAGATCGCGAACATGATGCCGGTGCCGCCCAGCAGTGCGATCAGCGACAGCACCGACCACACCACGATCGACCCGGTCGGGCCGTTGTCCACCCGTGACTCTGCCGGCCAGTTGTTGGTGTAGCTGTAGTTGTGGCCGGGGCGCTCCGCCGCCGACGCCCAGGCGGTCCACGCGAAGAACGCCGTCAGGTCACGGATCTCACCGGGGTCGGTGATCATCTTCGGCAGCAGACCGTATTTGGTGGAGTCCTCACCGAAGTAGTCGGCGTAGTACCGCTCGATGTCGCTGAAGGCACGCGCCTGCTTGTCGGTGAACACCAGCGTCTTGGTGTCGGCGTTATACCGGTTGGTACGAAATTCGTTGACCACCGCTTCATGCGGATCGGCCAATCCTTGGTCGCGGAATTGGTCGGCCACATTATCGGTGGCCAGTCGCAAATATTCGGCGGTGTAATCGGGTCCCAGGTAGGCGCCGTGACCGAGCACCGATCCGTATTGCATGAGCCCACGGGCCTGGAACAGTTCCTGGCCGTGGGTGATGTCATCGCCGGTGAACAGCGACTGGCCGGATTCGGTGACCACCTTCTCCGGCAACGGCATCGACGCCGTGTACGTGCGATAGACCAGGATTCCCATCACGAAGAACCCGAAGATCATCACCAGGGCGACCCCTTGGAGCCAGCCTTTGCCGATCAGCGGCTGCGACGGCGTCGGCGATCCCGGGGGGACGGACTCGGTGGTGGCCATGGCACGAACTCCTCGGGGATTGATGCGGGCAGTGAGGGGGCTGAAAGTCGCGCAATTGGAACGTAATTTAACACCCCGAATCCGCAATTTTCGTGGTTATTCGCATCACGAGTACTACAACCTGTAGTTTTCGTCACGAGCAGTTGTCACCACCGGGTAGCACCCTGTAGGGATGCTCGATTTGGTGCTGCCGCTGCGCTGTGGTGGCTGTGGCGAACCTGCCGCGCGATGGTGTTCGCGGTGCGCCGCGGAGTGGGCGGTGCGCCCGGATCATCCGCACCTGATCAACCCGCGCCTGGATCCGGGGGTGCCGGTGTTCAGCCTGGGCCGCTACGCCGGGGCGCGCCGCCGCGCGATCGTGGCCGTCAAGGAGCACGGCCGCATCGACCTGCTGGCCCCGCTGGCGGCGGCGCTGACCGGTGGCGTCGACCGGTTGCTGCGCTGGGGAATCGTGCCCGCATCGGTGACGATGGTGCCCGCGCCCACCCGGGCGGGGGCCGCGCGCCGCCGTGGCGGTGACCCGGTGGCCCGCATGGTGGCGGGTGGCGCCGAGCGCCTCGGGCTCACCGCGGCGCCGATGCTGCGGATGGCCGCGCGCGCCCGCGACTCGGTCGGGTTGACCGCCGCGGCCCGGCAGCGCAACGTCGCCGGCCGGGTGGTGCTCCGGCGGCGCTACCGCGCCGGCGCCCTCGCCGGCGCCCTCGGGGATGTGCCGGTGCTGCTTGTCGATGACATCTGCACCACCGGTGCCACCGTCGACGAGTCGGTGCGGGTGCTGGGTTCGGCGGGGATGACGGTCGCCGCGGTGCTGGTGCTCGCCCACGCCTGAGGCAGTCCACCGCGGGGCGATAGGGATGTTTTCCGGCTCTGCGGGCAAATGGTGGCAGACCGGCCTCGCCACCGGTTACGGTCGATAGGACACGCTCATGAACAACTGAGCAGCACAGTTGGAGAGGCTGGCGGCGCACCGCGCCACGCACAAGAAAAGAGGCGTCATGTCAAGGCAGACCGCAGATCCCAACCATGTTGTGACCGACGACGATCAGGCGGGTCAAGTGGACACCCCCAATGCCGAGGTGGTCGTCAAGGGCCGCAACGTCGAGGTTCCCGACCACTACCGGGTCTACGTGTCACAGAAGCTGGCCCGCTCGGAGCGCCTGGATCCGAGCATTTTCCACTTCGATGTCGAACTCGACCACGAGCGCAACCGGCGCCAGCGCAAGGCCTGCCAGCGGGTGGAGATCACCGCGCGCGGGCGCGGGCCGGTGGTGCGCGCCGAGGCCCGCGCCGACAGTTTCTACGGCGCCTTCGAGGCGGCGATCGCCAAGCTGGAGAGCCGGCTGCGCCGCGACAAGGGGCGGCGCACCGTCTCCTACGGCGACAAGACCCCGGTGTCGGTCGCCGAGGCGACCGCGCTGGTGCCGCTGCCCGAACAGGGCCCGAAGGCCTGGGACCGCCGCGGCGCGGACACCGTTGTGGAGTCCGGTCACGACGGCCACGACCTCGGTGCCGATGCTCCCGGGCAGATCGTCCGGATCAAGGAGCACCGGGCCGAACCGATGACGGTCGACGACGCACTGTATGAGATGGAGCTCGTCGGGCACGACTTCTTCCTGTTCCACGACAAGGAGACGGGGAGCCCGTCGGTGGTCTACCGCCGTCACGCCTACGACTACGGGCTGATCCGGCTCACCTGACCTCGACCGACGCCCGACCGGGGCGAGTCCCTTAAGATGGTGGCGCCCGGAACTGTCAAATCCACGGGGGACATAGCTGTGCTGTCGAAATTGCTGCGCCTCGGCGAAGGTCGCATGGTCAAACGACTCAAACGGGTCGCCGACCATGTGGGCACCTTGGCCGACGACGTCGAGAAGCTCTCCGACGCGCAGCTGCGGGCCAAAACCGACGAGTTCACCAAACGGGTCGCCGACGGTGAGAGCCTCGATGATCTGCTGCCCGAGGCGTTCGCGGTGGCCCGCGAGGCCGCCTGGCGGGTGCTGCGCCAGCGGCCCTTCGATGTGCAGGTGATGGGTGGGGCCGCCCTGCACTTCGGCAACGTCGCCGAGATGAAGACCGGTGAGGGCAAAACCCTGACCTGTGTGCTGCCCGCGTACCTGAACGCGTTGAGCGGCAACGGTGTCCACGTCGTCACCGTCAACGACTACCTGGCCAAACGCGATGCCGAATGGATGGGCCGGGTGCACCGGTTCCTCGGCCTCGAGGTCGGGGTGATCCTGGCCGGACTGACCCCCGAGGAGCGGCGTGCCGCCTACGGTGCCGACATCACCTACGGCACCAACAACGAGTTCGGGTTCGACTACCTGCGCGACAACATGGCCCACGACGTCGCCGACATGGTGCAGCGTGGCCACAACTTCGCCGTCGTCGACGAGGTCGACTCGATCCTGATCGACGAGGCCCGCACGCCGTTGATCATCTCCGGTCCCGCCGACGGCGCCTCGCACTGGTATCTGGAGTTCGCCCGCATCGCCCCGCTGATGGAGAAGGACGTCCACTACGAGGTCGACCTGCGTAAACGCACCATCGGGGTGCACGAGGCCGGCGTCGAGTTCGTCGAGGACCAGCTCGGCATCGACAACCTCTACGAGGCCGCCAACTCGCCGCTGGTCAGCTACCTCAACAACGCCATCAAGGCCAAGGAGTTGTTCGTCCGCGACAAGGACTACATCGTGCGCAACGGCGAGGTCATCATCGTCGACGAGTTCACCGGCCGGGTGCTGGTCGGCCGGCGCTACAACGAGGGCATGCACCAGGCGATCGAGGCCAAGGAGCACGTCGAGATCAAGGCCGAGAACCAGACACTGGCCACGATCACGCTGCAGAACTACTTCCGCCTCTACGACAAGCTCGCCGGGATGACCGGCACCGCCCAGACCGAGGCCGCCGAGCTGCACGAGATCTACAAGCTCGGGGTGGTGTCGATCCCGACCAACAAGCCGATGATCCGCGACGACCAGACCGACCTCATCTACAAGACCGAGGAGGCCAAATACCTCGCGGTCGTCGACGACGTCGCCGAGCGCCACGAGAAGGGGCAGCCGGTGCTGATCGGCACCACCAGCGTGGAACGCTCGGAGTACCTGTCGCGGCAGTTCACCAAACGGCGGATCCCGCACAACGTGCTCAACGCCAAGTACCACGAGCAGGAGGCCGGCATCATCGCCGAGGCCGGCCGGCGCGGCGCGGTCACCGTGGCCACCAACATGGCCGGTCGCGGCACCGACATCGTGCTCGGCGGCAACCCGGATTTCCTCACCGACGCCCGGCTGCGCGAACAGGGCCTGGACCCGGTGGAGACCCCCGAGGAGTACGAGGCCGCCTGGGACGAGCTGCTGCCGCAGCTCAAGGAGGAGGCGGCCCGCGAGGCGGCCGAGGTGATCGAAGCCGGCGGGCTCTACGTGCTGGGCACCGAGCGTCACGAGTCGCGCCGCATCGACAACCAGCTGCGCGGCCGGTCGGGCCGTCAGGGCGACCCGGGTGAGTCCCGGTTCTACCTCTCGCTCGGCGACGAGCTGATGCGCAGGTTCAACGGCGCCATGCTCGAGAGCATGCTGACCCGGCTCAACCTGCCCGAGGATGTGCCGATCGAAGCGAAGATGGTGACCCGGGCGATCAAGAGCGCCCAGACCCAGGTCGAGCAGCAGAACTTCGAGGTCCGCAAAAACGTCCTCAAATACGACGAGGTGATGAACCAGCAGCGCAAGGTCATCTACGCCGAGCGCCGCCGCATCCTCGAGGGCGAGAACCTCGCCGAGCAGGCCCACGACATGCTCCACGACGTGGTCGGCGCCTACGTCGACGGCGCAACCGCAGAGGGCTACGCCGAGGACTGGGATCTGGAGAAGCTCTGGGAGGCCCTCAAAACCCTCTACCCGGTCGGTATCGACCACACCGAGCTGTTCGACCCCGACGCCGACGGCGCACCCGACGAGCTGACCCGCGAGGAACTCCGCGAGGCGCTGTTGGGCGACGCCGACCGCGCGTACGCCCGGCGGGAGGCGGAGCTGGAGGCGATCGCCGGGGACGGCGCGATGCGCCAGCTGGAGCGCAACGTGCTGCTCAGCGTCATCGACCGCAAGTGGCGCGAACATCTCTACGAGATGGACTACCTCAAAGAGGGCATCGGTCTGCGCGCGATGGCCCAGCGTGACCCGCTGGTGGAGTACCAGCGTGAGGGTTTCGACATGTTCACCGGGATGCTCGAGGGGCTCAAGGAGGAGTCGGTCGGGTTCTTGTTCAACGTCACCGTCGAGGCCGCCCCCGCGACGACGGTCGCCCCGGTGGCCGCGCCGGAGGGGCTGGCGAAACTCGCCGACACCGCTCCCGACGCCGGATCGGCCCCCGAGCCTGACGGTCAGCAGGCCCCAGCCGCGCTGCGCGCCAAGGGAATCGATGACGACGGCCCGCAGCTGACCTACTCCGGGCCGGCCGAGGACGGATCGGCGCAGGTTCAGCGCCGCAACGGGGAACCGCAGTCGGCGGGGGTCGGCAGCGGCAGCCGTCGGGAGCGGCGCGAGGCCGCACGCCGGCAGGGCCGCAGCGGCAAACGCGCCAAGTCGGCGAAGAAGCGCTGACCGGGCTCCCCTCAGCCGATCTGCAGGGCCACCACCTGCCAGCGCGCCTCGATGCGCTCGACCCGGCAGGCGATCGCGTGGGTGCGCGGACCGCGCGCATAGCTGGCGACCACCTCCGCGGCCCGTGGCGGGTTCTCCGGCCCGACTGCCTGTACCCGCACCCGGCGCAGCACGGCGCTGGCCCGGTGCCGCCGCGCCGCCGGGCCGGTGGCCGGCCGGCAGCGCAGCGCGTCGAGCAGCGGGGTGGCCAGCACCGGCTGCAGATGCGGCGCGGGGCGACGCCGATCGAGCACCTCGAGCACGCGGCGCAGCGCGGTGTCGGCGAACGCGGCGACGGCCCGCAGATCCGGCCGCGCGCTGGGGGCCGGCGGGTCGGCGGCGGACCGCGGCGGTGTCGCGCGCCGCGGCCGGCGCGGGACCGGTGCGGCCAGGACCAGCGGAGGCGGTTCGTAGTCGACGGCGGGATGAAGCACCCGGCGCGGGTGGGTGCTGTCGTTCATGGTCGGCTCCCCGGGATCGATGCGGCCGGCGGCGGGGGAGCGCTGACACCGTGGCCTCATCATCGCACAGCGCGGCGGTTCCGGTGTGCCGGTGCTGTGGTGTGCCAACCGGTGCGGTTACGGTGGCGAGGTGAGTTCTCCGGCCCGTGCCGGGCCGAGCCTGCAGGGAGGGCGAGTCGCGCATGGTGACCCGGTTGTCCGCGTCCGACGCGGCGTTCTACCGGTTGGAGAACACCACCACCCCGATGTATGTGGGCACGTTGCTGATCCTGCGCCGGCCGCGCGCGGGGCTGAGCTACGAAACCCTGTTGGCCACCGTCGAGGAGCGCCTTCCGCAGGTGCCGCGGTACCGGCAGAAGGTGCGCGAGGTCACCCTGCAACTGGCCCGGCCGGTCTGGATCGACGACCGGGACTTCGACATCACCTATCACGTGCGGCGCTCGGCGCTGCCGTCGCCGGGCAGCGATGAGCAGCTGCACGAACTGATCGCCCGGTTGGCGGCCCGTCCGTTGGACAGCGCCCGGCCGCTGTGGGAGATGTACCTGGTCGAAGGCCTGTCGGGCAACAGGATCGCCATCTACACCCGCAGCCACCAGGCGCTGGTCAACGGGATGCGGGCGCTGGAGATCGGCCACGTCATCGTCGACCGCAGCCAGCGGCCACCGGAGTTCGGCGAGGACATCTGGATCCCCGGCCGCGAACCCAGCACGTCGGATCTGCTCGTCGGAGCGCTCGGTGACTGGGTGGCCCGGCCGGTGGCGTCGGTCGCGGCGCTTCGTTCGGCGGTGACCGGGGTGGCCACCAACGCCGGGTACCTGGCCGACATCGGCCGCGGCGCGGTCAACACCGCCCGCACCCTGCTGCGCGGCACCGCACCGAGCAGCCCGCTGAACACCACCGTCTCCCGGCACCGCCGGTTCACGGTGGCCAGCGCCGGACTCGCCGATTTCCGCACCGTGCACGCCCGCTACGACTGCCACGTCCACGACGTGGTGCTGGCCGTGGTTGCCGGGGCGTTGCGCAACTGGCTGCTCTCCCGCGGCGAGCCGGTGCCCTCGACGGCCACGGTGCGCGCGATGGCCCCGCTGTCGGTCTACCCCGACGACGAGTTCGGTCCGTCGGGTCCCGGTCAGGCGATCAGCGAGGTGGCCCCGTATCTGGTCGATCTGCCGGTGGGGGAGGGCAACGCCGTGGTGCGGCTCTCCCAGATCGCCCACGTCACCGAGACCTACGCCCCCGCGGCGCGCCCGGTGGCCGCGCGCACCATCTTGACACTCTCCGGATTCGCTCCGTCGACCCTGCACGCCATGGGTATTCGAGTGGCCACCACCTATTCCGCGCGGGTGTTCAACCTGTTGATGACCAACGTGCCGGGACCGCAGACCCAGATGTATGTGGCCGGCACCAAACTGCTGGAGACCTACGCCGTGCCGCCCCTGTTGCACAACCAGGTGCTCGGCATCGGGGTCACCTCCTACAACGGCACCCTGTATTTCGGCATCAACGCCGACCGCGAGGCGATGCGCGACGTCGACATGATGCCGTTGCTGCTGCGCGAATCTCTCGACGAACTCCTGGAGGCGGCTCGGTGACTCCGACGAAGCCCGTGACCAAGAAGCTGCCCAAGAAGCTCTACAAGTCCGAATTACGCCGCCTGCAAACCGAATTCGTTCAACTTCAGGAGTGGGTGCGGGCAACCGGTGCGCGCATCGTGGTGCTGTTCGAAGGCCGTGACGCCGCGGGCAAGGGCGGGGCGATCAAGCGCATCACCGACCATCTCAACCCGCGTATCACCCAGGTGGTGGCCCTGCCGGTGCCCACCGAGCGCGAGCGTACCCAGTGGTACTACCAGCGTTACGTCGCGCACCTGCCGGCTGCCGGGGAGATCGTGCTGTTCGACCGGTCCTGGTACAACCGCGCCGGGGTGGAGAAGGTGATGGGGTTTTGCACCGACGACGAGCACGCACTGTTTCTGCGGCAGACGCCGGTGTTCGAGCAGATGCTCATCGAAGACGGAATCCTGGTGCGCAAGTACTGGTTCTCGGTCTCTCAGCGTGAGCAACTGAGTCGCTTCGCCGACCGCCGCGACGATCCGGTGAAACGCTGGAAAATCTCACCGATGGACGTGGAGTCGGTGAACCACTGGACCGACTACTCGCGCGCCCGTGACCAGATGATGGCGCACACCGACACCACCGTCAGCCCGTGGTACGTGGTGGAGTCGGAGATCAAACGCAACGCCCGGATCAACATGATGGCCCACCTGCTGTCGACGGTGGACTACCACGACGTCGCCCAGCCCGCGGTGACCCTGCCCGATGAGCCCGCCGACGCCCATTACGTGCGGCCCCCGCGTGACCTCTACACCTACGTCGACGACCGCGCCGCAGCGCTGCTGGCCGCCGCCGCCGAGGATTAGGGTCGGCGGATGCGCGTCTACATCCCGGTGACCCTGGCCATGCTGGCCGACCTGGTCGCCGACGGCGTGCTGCACGCGGTCAACGGCACGGCCTTCGCGGTGACCCCGGCGCTGCGGGAGGCCTACGCCAGCGGCGGCGACGAGGACCTCGCCGAGGTCGCGCTGCGCGAAGCGGCGCGGGCCTCGCTGCGGTTGCTCGCGGCAGCGGGGGATGCCGCAGCGGGGCTGCCGACCCGTCGGGCGGTGCTGGTCGCCGACGCCGACGACGTGCGGGCGCGCCCCGACCTCGACGACGCGGTGGTGCGCCTGGGCGCGCCGGTGCGGTTGACCGATGTGGTCGCCGCCTACGTCGACATCGCCGACGCCGAGCCCGCGGTGACCGCGGCGATCTCCGCGATCGACGCCGCCGATCTCGGCGACGAGGACGCCGAACTCACCGTCGGCGACGCCGAGGACCACGACCTGGCCTGGTATGCCACCCAGGAACTGCCGTTCCTGCTGGAGTTGCTGTGACGGCCGGGGCCGCAGAGCGGATCCGGAAACGGGGACTGGCCACCTAGCCGTAACCTACGGTACCGTAGGTTCTTGATGGCGAAGAAATACATCAAGGTCAATGCCAAGGTCGCCGACACCGTGCGCCCCACTGTGGCCGGCGCCGAGCGTCACCCCGGGTGGAATGCGGTGCGGTCGCTGGCCGCCCGGATCACCACGCCGCTGCTGCCGGACGACTACCTGCAGTTGGCCAACCCGCTGTGGTCGGCGCGCGAATTGCGCGGCAAGGTGCTCGAGGTACGCCGGGAGACCGAGGATTCGGCCACGCTGGTGATCAAACCCGGGTGGGGGTTCAGTTTCGACTACCAGCCCGGCCAGTACATCGGCATCGGGTTGCTCATCGACGGGCGCTGGCGGTGGCGGTCCTATTCGCTGACCTCGGCGCCGGTGGCCGGGGCGCGCCGCATCACCATCGGCGTCAAGGCCATGCGCGAGGGCTTTTTGTCCAGCCACCTGGTCGGCGGGGTCACCCCCGGCACGATCGTGCGGTTGGCCGCGCCGCAGGGCAACTTCATCCTGCCCGACCCGCCGCCGCCGGCGCTGCTGTTCCTCACCGCCGGATCCGGCATCACCCCGGTGATGTCGATGCTGCGCACCCTGGTGCGCCGCGAGCGGCTGGCCACCGCCGCCGAGACCGCCGACCACCGCACCACCGACGTGGTGCACCTGCATTCGGCGCGCAGCGCGGCCGAGATGATGTTCGGTGCGGAGTTGGCCGCCCTGGCCGAGGACCACCCGCAGTACCGGCTCACGGTGCGCGAGACGTCGCGCTCCGGCCGGCTGGACCTGAGCGCTGCCCAGGGTCGCGAGGTCCTGGACGCCGTGGTGCCCGATTGGCGGGCGCGGCAGACCTGGGCGTGCGGCCCGGAGGCGATGCTGGACGCCGCCGAGCGACTCTGGGCCGACGCCGGGATCCCCGAGGCGCTGCACCTGGAGCGGTTCGCGGTGTCGCGGGCCGCGCCGGCCGGGGTGGGCGGGCGCGTCACGTTCGCCCGCAGTGACAAAAGCGTGGAGGTCGACGCGGCCACCTCGCTGATGGACGCCGGTGAGGCCGCCGGGGTGCAGATGCCGTTCGGCTGCCGGATGGGGATCTGTCAGTCGTGCGTGGTGGGGCTGCTCGACGGGCACGTCCGTGACCTGCGCACCGGCGTCGAACACGACCCGGGCGCGCGGATCCAGACCTGCGTCTCCGCGGCCTCGGGCGACTGTGTCCTGGATGTCTGATCCGGGATATTTCACCGCTACCCACTAGTAACCTACGGCAACGTAGGTTACGCTACCGTAGGTATCCGAGAGGAGGGGTTTTGCGATGGCGATCACCGACATTCCCGCGTTCGCGCATCTGACCGAGGCGGACGTGGACAACCTCGGCGTCGAACTCGACGCGATTCGGCGCGACGTCGAAGACTCCCTGGGGGAGCGCGACGCACGCTACATCCGGCGCACCATCGCCGCCCAGCGCATCCTGGAGGTCAGCGGCCGGGTGCTGCTGGCCGCCAGCGCGAAGCGGTCGGCCTGGTGGGCCGGCACCGCCACGCTGGGGGCGGCCAAGATCATCGAGAACATGGAGATCGGCCACAACGTCATGCACGGCCAGTGGGACTGGATGAACGACCCGGAGATCCACTCCTCGAGCTGGGAGTGGGACATGACCGGCGCGTCCAAGCACTGGAAGTTCACCCACAATTTCCAGCACCACAAGTACACCAACATCATGGGCATGGACGACGACGTGGGCTTCGGCATGCTGCGCGTCACCCGCGACCAGCGCTGGCAGCGGTTCAACCTGTTCAACGTGCTGTTCAACACGATCCTGGCGATCGGCTTCGAGTGGGGTGTGGGCCTGCAGCACCTGGAGATCGGCAAGATCTTCAAGGGCCGCGACGACCGCCGGGCCACCTGGGTGCGGCTGCGCGAATTCCTCGCCAAGGCCGGCCGGCAGGTGCTCAAGGACTACCTGGCGTTCCCGGCGCTGACCGCGCTGTCGCCGGGGGCGACGTTCCGCTCGGTGCTCACCGCCAACGCGGTCGCCAACGTGATCCGCAACCTGTGGTCCAACGCGATCATCTTCTGCGGGCACTTCCCCGACGGGGCGGAGAAGTTCACCAAGGACGACATGGCCAACGAGAGCCAGGGGCAGTGGTACCTGCGTCAGATGCTCGGCAGCGCCAACATCGACGCCGGCCCGGCGATGCGGTTCTTCTCCGGCAACCTCTGCCACCAGATCGAACACCACCTCTACCCGGATCTGCCGAGCAACCGGCTCGCCGAGGTCTCGGTGCGGGTGCGCGCCCTGTGCGACAAGTACGACCTGCCCTACACCACGGGGCCGTTCCTGGTGCAGTACGCGCGCACCTGGCGCACGATCGCGAAACTGTCGCTGCCGAACCGCTACCTGCGGGCCACCGTCGACAACGCGCCCGAGACCCGCAGCGAGAAGATGTTCAGCGACCTGGGCCCCGGCTTCGCCTACCGCGGTCCGGGCCGGCGTCGCGGTCTCAAGAGCGCGATCGCCGCGGTGCGTGACCGGCGCCGCGCGGTGCGCGTCGAGTTCGACGACCTGGTGGCCTGAGCCTCGTCGCGAGAGTCCGTCCGCGCCGGCTACGGTTGCTGCTCACCGAGCACGGTGAGCAGCCGGCGGGCCGCCTCGACGCGGCGCGTCGCCGGGCCGTCGAGCGCATCGAGCGCGCAGTCGGGGTCCGACGGCGGGCCGAGGTGTCCGCAGCCGCGCGGGCAGTGCCCGATCGTCGCCGCCAGGTCGGAGAACGCCAGCAGCACATCGTCGGGCTCGATGTGGGCCAATCCGAACGAGCGGATCCCGGGGGTGTCGATCACCCAGCCGCCGTCGCGCAGCGGCAACGCCACCGACGCGGTCGAGGTGTGCCGGCCCTTGCCGATGCCCGACACCGCTCCGGTGCGCAGGCCGGCCTCCGGTACCAGCCGGTTGACCAGCGTGGATTTGCCGACCCCGGAGTGACCCAGCAGCACCGTGGTGGTGCCGGCCAGCAGCGCGGCGACCGCGTCGACCGGGTCGTCGCGGCCGGTGGTCACGATCTGCAACTGCAGGTCGGCGAACGGGGCCGCCACCGGTGCCGGGGACGCCAGATCGGTTTTGGTCAGACACAGGATCGGGGTCAGCCCGCCGGCGTAGGCCGCGATCAACGCCCGGTCGACCAGTCCGCTGCGCGGCGGCGGATCGGCCACCGCCACCACGATCAGCAGCTGCTCGGCGTTGGCCACCACCACCCGCTCGGTCGGGTCGGTGTCGTCGGCGGTGCGCCGCAGCAGGGTGCGCCGCGGGCCGCGCCGCACGATGCGCGCCAGGGTGTCCGGGCGCCCGGAGAGATCACCGACGACGTCGACGAGGTCGCCGACCACGATCGGGGTGCGGCCCAGTTCGCGGGCCCGCATCGCGGTCAGGGTGCGCGCAGGGTCCCCGCCGAGCGCGCACGTCCAGCGCCCCCGGTCCACGGCGGTCACCATCGCGCTGCGGGCGTCGGAGTGGTCGGGACGGATCTTGGTGCGCGGGCGTGAGCCGCGCCCGGAGCGGACCTTGACGTCGGACTCGTCGAAGTCGCCGGGTCTCACCGGGGTTCGCCACCGGCGAGCATCTGTGCCCAGAGCAGCTCGAAGCCGGGCAGCGTCTTGGCGGTGGTGGCGATGTCATCGACCTCGACCCCGGCGGTGCGCAGCCCCACAATGGCCCCGGCGGTGGCCATCCGGTGGTCGGCGTAGGCGCGCCAGACACCCGGGTGCAACGCGGTCGCGGTGATCACCAGCCCGTCGTCGGTCTCCTGGCACCGCCCGCCGAGGCGGGTCAGCTCCGCGGCCAGGGCGGCCAGCCGGTCGGTCTCATGACCGCGCAGATGCGCCACCCCGCTCAGCCGTGATGTCGAGCCGGGCCGGGCCAGCGCGGCCAGTGCGGCCACCGCGGGGGTGAGCTCACCGACCTCGTGCAAATCGACGTCGAACCCGTCGTAGTCGCCGACGCCGCGCACCTGCAGATACTCGTCGCTTCCGGTCACCTCCGCGCCGATCAGCCGCAGCAGCTCCACGATCCGTTCGGCGGGCTGCACGCTGTCGGCCGGCCAGCCGGCCAGCCGGACGGTGCCGCCGGTGACCACCGCGGCCGCCAGGAACGGCACCGCGTTGGACAGGTCCGGTTCGATCACCCAGTCGCAGGCGGTGACCGGGCCCGGCTCCACCCGCCACCGGTGCGGTTGGGTGTCGTCGATGTCGACCCCGGCGGCGCGCAGCATCCTCACCGTCATCGCCACGTGCGGCGCCGACGGCACACTCGCCCCGGTGTGCACCACGGTCAGCCCATCGCGGAACGCCGCGCCCGACAGCAGCAGCCCGGAGAGGAACTGGGAGGACGCCGAGGCGTCGATGCGCACGGTGCCGCCGGGGACCCCGCCGCGGCCGCGGATCACGAACGGCAGCGCGTCCCCGTCGATGGTGACCCCGAGCTCACCGAGGGCCGCCAGCAGCGGAGTGATCGGTCGCACCCGGGCCGCGGCGTCGCCGTCGAAGGTGACCGCCGCCTCGCCGAGCGCGGCCAGCGGCGGGACGAACCGCAGCACCGTTCCGGCCAGCCCGCAGTCGATCGTCGCGGCCGGCGGGGGCGCGATGGCGCCGTGCACCCGCAGCTGCGTGTCGACGCCGTCGACGTGCAGCCCCAGGGTGCTCAGTGCGGCGATCATCAGGTCGGTGTCGCGGCTGCGCAGCGCGCCGCTCAGGGTGGCGGTGCCACCGCCGGCCGCACCGAGCGCCGCCAGCAGCAGTGCCCGGTTGGTCTGCGATTTCGACCCGGGCACCCGCACCGTGGCGTGTACCGGGCCCGCCGCCGTCGGCGCCGTCCAGAAGGTCACCGCTCCATCCTGCCCTGCCGCACCGCTGAGCCGGCACCGGGCGGGCAGGCTCTGCCACCATGGACGGTGTGTGCGGACGATTCGCGGTGACCACCGATCCGGCGTTGCTGGCCGAAACGCTCGGGGCGATCAACGAGATCGACCCGGACACGCCCCGCCGCCCCGACGACCCCACCGCCGACGGTGGCGCCGCCAACTCTGCCGCCAACTACAACGTGGCGCCCACCACCGCGATCGCCACCCTCACCGCCGCTCACCGCGATGGCGACCTCGATGGCGACCTCGATGGCCACCTGGATGGCGACCTCGATGGTGACCGGGTCATCACCCGCCGGTTGCGGCGGATGCGGTGGGGCCTGGTGCCGCCGTGGGCCAAGGCCCGCCCCGACGGCACACCGGAGTCGACGCGGTTGCTGATCAACGCCCGCGCCGAGACCGTCACCACCTCGCCGGCGTTTCGGGCCAGCGCCGCGTCGCGGCGCTGCCTGGTGCCGATGGACGGCTGGTACGAGTGGCGTGCCGAGGCGCCTACGGTGGTGCACGGCCGCGCCACCCGGGCCGCCAAGACCCCGTTCTACTTCCACCGTGTCGACGGCCGGCCGCTGCTGATCGCCGGGGTGTGGACGGTGTGGAAACCCGCCGCGGGCGCCACCGCGCTGCTGAGCTGCACCCTGATCACCACCGCCGCGGTCGGGGCGGCCGCCGAGGTGCACGACAGGATGCCGCTGCCGATCGCCGCGGCCGACTGGGACCGCTGGCTCGACCCGGACCGCCCGGCCGATCCCGCCCTGCTCACCGGTGCGCCGGCGGTGGACGACATCGCGGTGCGGGAGGTGTCGACCCTGGTCAACAACGTCGCCAACAATGGCCCCGAGTTGATCGCGCCGGCCGGGCCGGCCCCCGGGCAGTTGACGTTGCTGTGAGCGTGTCGCGGTGACCGACGGTCAGGGTGCGCGGTAGCCGGGCGGGTTGACCGAATCGACCCACAGATCCACCCCGAGTTCGCCGCCGGGGGTGCAGTCATACACCGACAGGTCACGCACCCCGGAGTCGACCAGCACGTCCTCGCAGAGCAGGGAGTGCCCGCTGAACTCCGAGGCCGGTTTGGTCAACACGACGTAGGCGGCGTCGGCGTAGACCGCCGGTTTACGGGCCCGCGCCATCGCTTCGTCACCGCCGAGCAGGTTCTGCACCGCGGCGGTGGCCACCATCGTGCGCGGCCACAGCGTGTTGGAGGCGATCCCGTCGGCGCGCAACTCCTCGGCCATGCCCAACGCGCACAGCGTCATGCCGAACTTCGCCATCATGTACGCGGTGGGTTTGAGCCACTGCGGCTCCAGCCGGATCGGTGGCGACAGCGTCAAGATGTGCGGGTTGGCACTGTTTTTCAAATGCGGGATGCAGGCTTGGGAGACCGCGTAGGTGCCGCGCACCTGGATGGCGTTCATCAGGTCGAACCGTTTCAGCGGCACCTCGGTGATCGCGCCGAGGTTGATCGCCGAGGCATTGTTGACGCAGAGGTCGATACCGCCGAACTGGTCGACGGTCGACGCCACCGCCGCGGCGACGGAGTCCCCGTCGCGGATATCGCCGACGATCGGCAATGCCTGGCCACCGGCCTCCTCGATCTGGCGGGCCGCGGTGTAGACGGTGCCCTCCAGTTTGGGGTGCGGCTCAGCGGTCTTGGCGATTAGCGCCACGTTGGCGCCGTCGGCGGCCGCCCGGGTCGCGATGGCCAGGCCGATGCCGCGACTCGCCCCGGAGATGAACATGGTCTTGCCGTGAAGGGACATGGCGCCAGCCTAATGCCGGATCGCTGCGCAGGGCCCTAAACAGCGACGAGGTCGGCGGTGACCGCCTGGGTCAGCGCGATCAGGTCGGCGGGGGCCAGCGCCACGTCCCAGCCGCGTCGGCCGGCGCTGCACACCACCTGCGGCCAGCGCCACACCGAGGCGTCGACGACGGTCGGCAGCGCGCGCCGCTGACCGAACGGGGAGATCCCGCCCACCCGATACCCGGTGGCGCGCTGCGCCACCGCCGGATCGGCCAGCGCCGCCTTGGGTGCGGACAGCGCGGCCGCCGCCGCCTTCACCGACAGCCGCGCCGGCACCGGCAGCACCGCCACCGCCACACCGGCCGCCCCGGCGCCGGGCACCGCCAGCACCAGGGTCTTGAACACCTGCTCGGCGGCGATCCCGGCGGCGGCGAGCCCACCGACCGCCTCGGCGCCGAACGCGGTGACGTGCCGATCGTGATGAAAACGCAGCACCGTGTGCGGCACCTGCGCCGCGACCAGCGCGGTGATCGCCGGCGTCGCCCCGCCTGCCATCGGCTCAGCCTAAGCGCGCGGGACGGTGGGTTGCCGGGCCGGCCGGGAACACCGCACGGCGACGCGCTGTTGTCAGGGGAAGTCAATGTCGGGGAGGTCACCCCCGGAGACCGTGATCGGAGACCGTGGTCGAGGCCGGCGCCGGGCGTGGCGACCCGACCCGTAGGATCAGACGAAGGAGAGGTCCGGTGCTCACGGCGTGTCTACAACGCCCGACGGAAGGGGTGGTGATGGCCGACATCGACGATGCCGGCGCCACCCCGCCGCAGACCCCATCGCAGACCCCGCAACCGTCCCGTCAGGCAGCGGCGGTCACCGACCGCGCCCCCGATGAAACCGACGCCGAGCTGACTGCCCGGTTCGAGCGGGACGCGATCCCGCTGCTCGACCAGCTCTACGGCGGTGCTCTGCGCATGACCCGCAACCCCGCCGACGCCGAGGATCTGCTGCAGGAAACGATGGTGAAGGCCTACGCCGGGTTCCGCTCGTTCCGGGCGGGCACCAACCTCAAGGCGTGGCTGTACCGCATCCTGACCAACACCTACATCAACAGCTACCGCAAAAAGCAGCGCCAGCCCGCCGAGTACCCCACCGACGAGATCACCGACTGGCAGGCCGCGTCCGCGGCGGCGCACTCCTCCCGCGGGCTGCGCTCGGCGGAGATCGAGGCGCTCGAGGCGCTGCCCGACACCGAGATCAAGGCGGCGCTGCAGAAGCTGCCCGAGGACTTCCGGATGGCGGTGTACTACGCCGACGTCGAAGGATTTCCCTACAAGGAGATCGCCGAGATCATGGGCACCCCGATCGGCACGGTGATGTCGCGGCTGC
The DNA here is from genome assembly GCF_002104795.1 of Mycolicibacillus koreensis. Taxonomy (GTDB): domain Bacteria; phylum Actinomycetota; class Actinomycetes; order Mycobacteriales; family Mycobacteriaceae; genus Mycobacterium; species Mycobacterium koreense. Next base: position 52,985 of record NZ_NCXO01000007.1, on the reverse strand, counting down.
ACCGGGGGCGCCGACAGCTGCGCGACCTGCTCGCCGACGTGGCCAAGGATCGGGGATTCATCCGCGGGGACCAGGCTGCCGAGGAGGTGTCGTCGTGACCGACTTCGCATGTGGGTGCGGGTCGCCGGAGACCGGCGGCACCGAGAATCAGGTCGACTGTGCGGAGGTGATCGCCGAGGTGTGGACGCTGCTCGACGGTGAGTGCACCGCCGAGAGCCGCGACCGGCTGCGTCAACACCTGGAGAACTGCCCCGGCTGCCTGCGCCAGTACGGCGTCGAGGAGCGGATCAAGGTGCTCATCGCCACCAAATGCAGCGGCGAGAAGGCACCGGCCCGGCTGCGGGAGCGGCTGCGGGTCGAGATCAGCCGCACCACGATCATCCGCGGCTGACCCCGGCCGGCGGCGCCGACAGCTCAGGCGTTGGGACGTTTGCCGTGGTTGGCCTTGCTGTGCTTCCGGTCGCGCTTTTTGCGGCCACGCTTGCCCATGGGAATACCTCCGGTTCCGCGGTTGGGATGATGATCGGTCTACCGATCGCTGCCTTGATTGTCTCACGGCCGTCGGGGTGGGCTGTGTCCGCTTCCCTGTGACCGGTTGTGGTTCGATGTAGTCCAGCGTGATGACCGTGCAACGACCAGAACGAGCGGAGTGGGAATGGCCGAGGACGTTCGGGCGGAGATCGTGGCCAGTGTGCTCGAGGTCGTGGTCGGCGAAGGGGACCGCATCGAGGTCGGCGACACCGTCGTACTGCTGGAGTCGATGAAGATGGAGATCCCGGTGCTCGCCGAGATCGCCGGAACCGTCACCACCGTCAGCGTGGCGGTCGGCGATGTGATCCAGGCCGGGGACCTGATCGCGGTCATCAGCTGACCCCGGACGCCCGCGATGTCGACCCTCGGTGAGCTGCTCGCCGAACACACCGTGCTGCCCGGGGAGGCGGTCGACCATCTGCACGCGCTGGTCGGGGAGTGGCAGCTGCTGGCCGACCTGTCGTTCGCCGACTACTTGATGTGGGTGCGCCGCGACGACCGCGCCCTGGTCTGTGTCGCGCAATGCCGCCCCAATACGGCGCCGACGGTGTTGCAGACCGACGCGGTCGGCATCGTCGTCACCGCCGGGGACGTGCCGCTGGTCGCCGGTGCCTTCCGGACCGGGCTGATCCGCCATGCCGACGATGCCGTTCCGAGCACGGCGTGGCGGCCGACCGAGATGAGCGTGGAGGCGATCCCGGTGCGCCACGACGGGCAGGTGGTGGCGGTGCTGACCCACCAGGCGGCGGTGGCCGAGCAGCGCGGCTCCAGCCCGCTGGAGACGGCCTACCTGCGGTGCGCGAAGAACCTGGCGCAGATGCTGGCGGAGGGGACGTTTCCCAACGTGGCCGACAGCACGGTGTCGCGGTCGAGCCCGCGGGTCGGCGACGGGTTCATCCACCTCGCCGTCGACGGTTCGGTGCGCTACGCGAGTCCGAACGCGCTGTCGGCGTATCACCGCATGGGGTTGGCCTCCGAACTGGAGGGCCATGACCTCATCGAGCTGACCCGTCCGCTGATCTCCGATCCGTTCGAGGCCGCCGAACTCGTCGACCACGTGCGGGCCAGCCTGGCCGGGCGCGCCGGCATGCGCATGGAGGTCGACGCCGGCGGCGCGGCGGTGCTGCTGCGCACCCTGCCGTTGATGAGCGGTGCCGAGCCCAGCGGCGCGGCGGTGCTCATCCGCGACGTCACCGAGGTGAAGCGCCGGGATCGTGCGCTGCTGTCCAAGGACGCCACCATCCGCGAGATCCACCATCGGGTGAAGAACAACCTGCAGACGGTGGCGGCGCTGCTGCGTCTGCAGGCGCGCCGCACCACCAACCCGGAGGGGCGGGCCGCGCTGGCCGAATCGGTGCGCCGGGTCGCCTCGATCGCCCAGGTGCACGACGCGCTGTCGATGTCGGTGGACGAGGAGGTCAATCTCGACGAGGTGATCGACCGGATCCTGCCCAGCATGAACGATGTCGCCACCGTGGACTCGCCGATCCGGATCAACCGGGTGGGGGCGTTGGGGGTGCTCGACGCCGACCGGGCGATGGCGCTGGTCATCGTCATCACCGAACTGGTGCAAAACGCCATCGAGCACGCCTTCGACGCCACCGCGACCGAACGGGCGGTGACGATCCGCGCCGACCGGTCGGCGCGCTGGCTGCAGGTGGTGGTCCACGACGACGGGCGGGGGCTGCCCGCCGACTTCAGCCTGGAGAAAAGTGACCGGCTCGGGCTGCAGATCGTGCAGACCCTGGTCTCGGCCGAACTCGACGGCACCCTGGGCATGTCCGACGCGGCCGACGCCGACTCGGGCGGCACCGATGCCGTGCTGCGCATCCCGATCGGGCGTCGCGGGCGCCTGCCGCGGGTGCCGAGCTGACCCGGAGACGACGGTGGCCCCGAGACGAGTCTCGGGGCCACCGTCGTTGAGTTATCTGCTATCAGACGCTGCTGCGGGCCTTGGTCCGGGCGTTGCGCCGTTTGAGCGCGCGGCGCTCGTCCTCGCTCATGCCACCCCAGACACCGGCATCCTGGCCGGTCTCCAGCGCCCAACCCAGGCACTCGGTGACCACCGGGCAGCGCGCACACACCAGCTTGGCTTCCGCGATCTGCGCCAACGCCGGACCGCTGTTCCCCACCGGGAAGAACAGTTCCGGGTCCTCGTCGCGACAGACCGCTTTGTGGCGCCAATCCATAATCTCGTTACTCCTCACTGAGTGCGCAGCGCAGCGCACGGGCATTTATCTTCGGCTGTTATTCCGGGCGCAAAAAAGTCGCTGAACTGTTGCATCCGACCGTCCGATACTTGCACACGCTGGACAGATGTCAATAGAAACACATATGTCCGTGGGCTATATCACGTTCCCGTCACGGCGTTGACGCCGCCCCCGGGATGTGATGCCCCGATTTCCGGAGCCCGATTCGGCCGTACTACACTATGGGCGTCCGCACCGAAATCGACTGTCTTATTGCAGGTCAATAGGGGTTTTTGCGGGCGGTGCCACCACGCTCAAAGCATCCGGAACGGCGCGGAACGTCATGTCGCCGCGGTTGCCGATGTAGTCCCCGTCGATCTGGCTGGCGATCGGGGTGTCGTGGCTGATGACCCGCAGCCCGGCGACGTCGTCGTCGCGGATGAGGTGGTCGAACTCCAGCTTCGGTTTCTTGGCGAGCATCTGGCGGACCAGCCGCAGGCTGGGCAGCACCTTCATGCTGGTGGTGGCGAACACCCCCAGCCCGGTCTCGAACGTGGTCGCCGGGTTGGTCCACACCGGGCGGTTGTTGGCGTAGGTCCACGGGCTGGTGTTGGAGACGAACACGAAGTGCACCCCGGTGACCGGCTCGTGGTCGGGCAGGTGCAGCGTCAGCGTGGGGGAGCGCCGGCTGCTGGCCAGCACCGCCGGGACCGCGGCGCGCACGTAGCGCGACATCGTCACCCCGCGGCCTTTGCGGCGGCGCGCCTCCACCGCGGCCACCACCTCGCCGTCGACGCCCATTCCGGCGCCGAACACCGCCCACCGCTCGCCGCAGTCGATGAGTCCGACGCGACGCCAGCGCCGCGGGTCGCGCTGGCCCAACAGATCGATGAGCTGGTTGGTGGCCACCACCGGGTCGGCGGCCAGCCCGAGAGACCGGGCGAACACGTTGGCCGAACCGCCGGGCACCACCGCCACCGCCGGCACCGGCGTCTGCGGCAACGGCCCGGGCCGACCCAGCAGGCCGTTGACCACGCCGTGCACGGTGCCGTCGCCGCCGTGGACGATGACCAGGTCCGCCCCCTCGTGCACGGCCGCACGGGCGAGCTCGGCCTCGTGGCCGCGGTGATCGGTGTGCGCCACGGTCAGCGCCAAACGACTCTTCAACGCATGCACCAGCAGGTCACGCCCGGCGGGCGTGGTGGAGGTGGCGTTGGGGTTGACGATCAGTACGGCGCGCACGAGAGGAGTCTAGGGGCGTGGGCCCGCCGGGGCGCGCCGTGGGCGAGCGGGCTGACCGGCGCCGCGGTGCCGGCAGGGGCGCGGCGCGAGCACCCCGAGCGGTAGGTCACGATTCGATAACATTGATAGATCAGCTTATTAACTCGTGGTGTGTCGCATATCCGCTGGTTGATCGGGTGTATTTGTGGGTATCCAGTCGACGCGCCGTGTGACTGCGGTTTGATCGGGCACTTCGGAGCGCATACGGTCGTTGTACCGATGCACTGAGTTTTGATTTGACGATTGACGACTGATTCGGATTGTGGTGACTGCTGACTCGTTATGAACCGCGCTGAGGAACACGTAAGCCAGCGGGCGCGAGCGGAGTCGCTGCGCCCCCCGACCGGCACCGACGCCATCGCCATGCGGGATCTCGCCGCGGCGACGGAGGTGCTCGACGTCAACTCCACCTACTCCTACCTGCTGATGGCGGTCGACTTTGCCGCCACCTCGATCGTCGCCGAGCGCGACGGTGCGCTCTGCGGCTTCATCACCGGCTACCACCCGCCGGACCGTCCCGAGGTGCTGTTCGTCTGGCAGGTGGCGGTTGCCGAATCCGCCCAGGGCACCGGGCTGGCCAGCGCGATGATCGACGCACTGACCCACCGGGTGCGTGCCGACCGGCACGGGCATCCGCTGACGGTGGAGACCACGGTGACCCCCAGCAACGAGGCCTCGCGGGCCTTCTTCGCGGCGTTCGCCCGCCGCCACGGAGTCACCCTCACCGAACACGAGGGCTTCGGCGCCGAACTGCTCGACGACGGAGCCGGCGGCGAGGACGCCCACGAGCCCGAACCGATGCTGCGGATCGGGCCGATCACCGAACCCCTACCGAACGGCCCGGGCTCCTAGGACCCGGACCGCGGGCCGCGGCGGCCCGGAAATCTTTGCAGAACGCCTGCTGGGTAACCGAATGGAGGATCCCCATGACCACCTTGACCAGCATGACCGAAAGCAACCTTCCCGACGTTTTCACCAACGTCGAATCCGAGGTGCGCAGCTACTGCCGGGGATGGCCCACGACGATGGCCACCGCCAGCGGATCCTGGATCACCGATGCCGACGGGCGCCGGTACCTGGACCTGTTCGGCGGGGCGGGGGCGCTCAACTATGGGCACAACAACCCCGTCCTCAAGGAGCCGCTGCTGGAGTACCTGGCCTCCGACGGGATCGTGCACTCGCTGGACATGGCCACCGTCGCCAAACAGCACTTCCTGGAGACGTTCAACGACCGGATCCTGCAGCCGCGCAACCTCGACTTCAAGGTGCAGTTCCCCGGCCCCACCGGCACCAATGCGGTGGAGGCGGCGTTGAAGCTGGCCCGCAAGGTCACCAACCGCGAGTCGATCATCAGCTTCACCAACGCCTTCCACGGCATGACGCTGGGTTCGCTGTCGGTCACCGGGAACTCCATGAAACGCGCCGGCGCGGGCATCCCGCTGGTGCACGCCACCCCGATGCCCTACGACAACTACTTCGGTGGGGTCACCGAGGACTTCCAGTGGTTCGAGCGGGTGCTCGACGACTCCGGCAGTGGCCTCAACCGCCCGGCCGCGGTGATCGTGGAGACCGTGCAGGGCGAGGGCGGTCTCAACGTGGCGCGGGTGGAGTGGCTGCAGGCGCTGGCCGAACTGTGCCACAAGCGCGACATTCTGCTCATCGTCGATGACGTGCAGATGGGGTGTGGGCGCACCGGACCGTTCTTCAGCTTCGAGGAGGCCGGCATCGTCCCCGACATCGTCACGTTGTCGAAGTCGATCTCGGGCTACGGACTGCCGATGGCGCTGACCCTGTTCCGTCGGGACCTCGACGTGTGGACCCCGGGGGAGCACAACGGCACCTTCCGCGGCCAGAACCCGTCGTTCATCACCGCCACCAAGGCGATCGAGACGTACTGGTCGGACCCGACGTTCGCCACCGAGACCGCCGTCAAGGGCGACTTCATGCGCGAGCGCCTCGAGGGGATCGCCAAGAAGCACGACGGGGTGCGCGCCCGGGGCCGCGGGATGGCCCAGGGGCTGCGCTTCGAGCAGGAGGACGCGGCCAGCGCGGTGTGCGGGGCGGCCTTCGATCGCGGCGTGCTGATGGAGACCAGCGGACCCTCCGACGAGGTCGTCAAACTGCTGCCCCCGCTGACCACCTCGCGCGACGACCTGGCGCACGGCATGGATGTCATCGCCGAGGCCGTCACGGCGACCCTGGTTTGACGAGACCTGCCTGACGAGAGGAGTTGTAACCGATGATCGTGCGTACCACCGACGAGATCACCGGCACCGACCGCGACGTGGCCGACAAAGCCTGGCGGTCCAAGCGGATCGTGCTGGCCGACGACAACGTGGGGTTCTCGTTCCACGAGACCACCATCCAGGCCGGATCGGTCAGCGAATTCCACTACAAACACCACTACGAAGCGGTGTGGCTGGTGGAGGGCAAAGGCACCCTCACCGACCTGGAGACCGGCATCGACTACCCGTTGGCTGCCGGTTCGATGTATCTGCTCGACGGCCACGAGCGGCACCGCATCGTCTGCGACGAGCAGATGCGGATGCTCTGTGTGTTCAACCCCCCGGTGACCGGACGGGAGGTTCACGACGAGACCGGCGCCTACGCCGCCCCGCCAGCGCAGGCATGACCCAGGCGACCCTCACACGCCTCCAAGACCGTTACCCCACCCGACTCGGCCACGCGATCAGTCCGGTCCCGCGGGTCGAGTCGGCGGTGTGGGGAACCGCCCACGACGGACCGCTGGGGCACCATGACCTGCAGCGTTTCGATGACAACGGCTACCTGATCCGCCCCGACACCGTCGACTCCGACCAGCTCGGGCCGGTGCAGCAGGAACTGGAACGTCTCGGCGCGGCCCTCGACGACGACCCGCGGGTCATCCGCGAACCCGGCGGCGGGATCCGGTCGGTGTTCGCCCCGCACCTGCTCAGCGACGTGGTCGCCGAGGTGGTGCGGTTGGACACCGTGCTGCCGATCGCCCGGCAGATCCTCGGCGGTGATGTCTACATCCACCAGGCGCGGATCAACATGATGCCGGGGTTCACCGGCACCGGGTTTTACTGGCACTCGGACTTCGAGACCTGGCACGCCGAAGACGGCATGCCGGAGATCCGCGCGGTGTCCTGCTCGATCGCGTTGACCGACAACTATCCCTACAACGGGTCGCTGATGCTGATCCCGGGCTCCCACCAGACGTTCTACCCGTGTGTGGGCGCTACCCCCGACCACCACCACGAGACGTCGCTGGTGCGTCAGGAGATGGGGATCCCCGACCAGAACACCCTGATCAAAGAGGTGGATCGCGCCGGTATCGACCAATTCACCGGTCCGGCCGGCTCGGCGTTGTGGTTCGACGCCAACCTGCTGCACGGGTCGGGCTCCAACATCACCCCGCTGCCGCGGTCCAACGTGTTCGTGGTGTTCAACTCGGTGGACAACCGGTTGGCCGACCCGTTCTGCGGTGCGCCGCCACGCCCCGAGTATCTCGGCGCCCGCGACCCGCACGCTACCGTGGCGTTGTGAGCGAACTGGCCCCCGAAGGGGTGCGCAAGGCGGGCTTCGTCGTGGCCGGCGAAGGTGCGCTGGCGTTGATCGCCGCGGCGGTGCTGGTGGTGCGCGGCCTGGCCGGCGCCGACCAGAGCGCGGTCAACGGTTTCGGCACCGCGGCCTGGTTCGTGCTCGTGGGTGCGGTGGTGACCGCCGGCGGCGTGGCGTTGGTGCGCGGGCACCGCTGGGGGCGTGGCATCGCGGTGTTCACCCAGTTGCTGCTGCTTCCGGTCGCCTGGTACGTCGCGGTCGGCTCGCACCAGTGGGGTTACGGCATCACCGTCGCGGTGGTCGCGCTGGGGGTGCTGGCGCTGCTGTTCAGCCCCGCGGCGGTGGCCTGGGCGGCCGGGTCGGCTCAGTCCGGGGGATCCGGCGATGCCGCTAATCCGGCCAGCGCCGGCCCCGAGAGCCGATAGGTCGTCCACTGCCGCTGCGGGTCGGCGCCGACGGTGTCGTAGAGCGCGATCGCATCGGTGTTCCAGTTCAGCACCGCCCACGACAACCGGGTGTAGCCGTGCTGCACACAGTGCCGCGCCAGGGTCGCCAACAGGGCCCGCGCCACGCCGCGGCGCCGAAAGGCCGCCCGCACGAACAGATCTTCCAGGTGCACCCCGGCCACCCCGTCCCAGGTGGAGAAGTTGAGAAACCACACCGCGGTGCCCGCCACCGCGCCGTCGACCAGCGCGACATGGGCATGCGCGACCGGCGCGGGCCCGAACAGTGCGGTGTGCAGCGCGGTTTCGGTGACCGTGCACTGCGCCGCGGCGTCCTCGAAGGCGGCCAGCTCGTGGACCATCGCGGTGATCGCGGCGACGTCGCCGGGGCGGGCCGGGCGGATCTGCAGGCTCACGGCGGGCTCACCGACAATGCGTTGAGGATCGCACCGAACTTCGCGGTGGTCTCGGCCACCTCGGCGTCGGGCTCGGATTCGGCGACGATGCCGCCCCCGGCGCGGGCCAGGACGTCACGGCGGTCGGTGCCGAGCTCCGCGCCGCGCAGCGACACCACCCAGCGGCCGTCACCGCCGGCGTCGCACCACCCGGCGGCCCCGGCGTAGAACCCGCGGTCACCCTCGAGACGGTCGATGAGCCTGATCGCCGCATCGGTGGGCACCCCGCCGACCGCCGGGGTCGGGTGCAGTGCCAGCGCCAAATCCAGTGCACTGGTGCTGGTATGGCGGAGCCGGCCCCGGATCGGGGTGCTCAGATGCCACAACGTGGCGGTGCGGCTCAGCTGCGGGGTGTCGGCGATCTGCAGATCGACGCACAACGGGTCCAGCACCGCGGCCATGGCGTCGATCACCAGTCGGTGCTCGTGCAGATCCTTGCCGGAGGCCGCCAGCGCGGCGCCGTTGCTGCGGTCGCGCTGCGGATCGCGGTGACGCGGTGCGGAGCCGGCGAACGGTCGGGCGGTCACGGTCTGCCCGCACCGGGTCACCAGCAACTCCGGGCTCGCGCCGACCAGCGCCCGCCCGGCATAGCCGGGACCGGCCGCCGACAGGTCGACCAGGTAGCCGTAGCCGGTGGGGTCGGCGGCCACCAGCCGGGTCAACACGGCCCGGGCATCCAACGGTGCGACGGCGCGCAGCCGCAGCGCCCGGGCCAACACCACCTTGTGCATCGCGGTACCGTCGGCGCGCAGCATGTCCACCGCGGCGGCCACTCGGCGGCGGTGCTCGTCGACGTCGGGCTCCGCCGCGGTGATCTGCACCGCCGGCAGCGGGCCGAGATCCCATCGTGGTAGCTCAGCGCTGTGCTGCACCGTCGCCGGGCTCATCAGCGCCGTAGCATCTCCGGGACGAAACGGCAACGCGCCCACCACGATCGGGGTATCTCCGCGGCGCAAGGCATCCTGGGCGGCAGCGGCCGACGCGTAGTGCTCGGCGGCCGCGGGCACCACCACCGCACCGTCGGGGCCGGCGAGGACGAACGCCGGTTCAGTCATCGCCGCCGCCGGTGAGCCCCAGCGCGGCGAGCTGGGGCAGGCCGTGCTCGAAACCGGCGACGGCGACCGAGGCGGGCGGCATCGCGAAATGGGTCCCGTTGACCAGCGGCAGACCCAGCCAGCGGGTGATCACCGCGCGGGAGAAATGACTGTGGCCGACGAACACCACGTCGCGGTGCGCCGGCTGCGCGTTCGCCAGGGCCACCGCGCGATCGGCGCGGGCGCTGACCTCGGCCACCGACTCGCCGTCGGGGCAGCCGTGGGTCCACACCAGCCAGTCGGGCACCGTCCGGCGGATCTGGGTGGTGGTCAGCCCTTCATAGGCCCCGTAGTCCCACTCGGCGAGCAACTCGGTGGTCTCGGTGACGGTCAGCCCGGCCAGCTCCGCGGTGCGCACCGCACGCTGCCGGGGGCTGACGAGCACGAACGGGTCGGTGAGGTTCAGGTGCCGCAGCACCTCGGCCGCCGCCGATGCCTGCGCGCATCCGGTGGCGGTCAGCGCCAGGTCGGTGCGCCCGGTGTGCTGGCCGGTCTTTGACCACTCGGTCTCCCCGTGACGCAGCAACAGCAAGCGCCGCTGCGGCGGTGGCTGCGCGGTGTCCACGGGATCCGATTGTGCCGCAACCATCCGGCGCAACCATCGGTGGGCATGTCAGGATGGCAGTCGGGGCCGCGACGCGACGCGGCACGACGCGCGAGGAGGGCGTGAGTGACACGGATGCGGGTGTTGGCGGTGGCCAACCAGAAGGGCGGGGTGGCCAAGACCACGACGGTGGCCTCGCTGGGGGCGGCGATGGCCGACCAGGGCCAGCGGGTGCTTCTCGTCGACCTCGACCCGCAGGGGTGTCTGACGTTCTCGCTGGGCACCGATCCCGACACGCTTCCGGTCTCGATCCACGAGGTGCTGCTCGGTGACGTGGAGCCGGACACCGCGTTGGTCGACACCCCGGAGGGGATGACCCTGATGCCGGCCAACATCGACCTCGCCGGTGCGGAGGCGATGCTGCTGATGCGGGCGGGCCGCGAGTATGCGCTCAAACGCGCCCTGGCCAAACTCGATGACCGGTTCGACGTCGTGCTCATCGACTGCCCGCCGTCGCTGGGAGTGCTGACCCTCAACGGTTTGACCGCCGCCGACGAGGTGATCGTGCCGCTGCAGTGCGAGACGCTGGCCCATCGCGGGGTCGGCCAGTTGCTGCGCACCGTCACCGATGTTCAGCAAATCACCAACCCGGAGCTGCGCCTGCTCGGCACCTTGCCGACCCTGTACGACTCGCGCACCACCCACAGCCGCGATGTGCTGTTCGACATCGCCGACCGCTACGAACTGGCGGTGCTGGCCCCGCCGATTCCGCGGACGGTGCGCTTCGCCGAGGCCAGCGCCTCGGGGGCCTCGGTGCTCGCCGCCCGCAAGAACAAGGGGGCCGCCGCCTACCGCGAGTTGGCCGAGTCGCTGCTGAAGTACTGGAAGACCGGTGCCAAGCTGCCCACCTTCACCCCGCAGGTGTAGCCGCCGCGCGGAGCTTCAGCCCAGGGCGACCAGCGTGTCGCCGCGCTGTTCGAGGATCGTCGAACCGGAGACCGCCGCGATGACCGCCGCCGCATCCGACGGCCGGCTCAGCGCGATCGTCCGCTCGTGAACACCGGTCTCGGGCTGATAGACCGCCACCCCCGCGGTGACCGGAACCAGCAGCCGGTCGGCCATCATCGTCGCCGGCCCCACCGGTCGGCCGGTGTCGGCGGTCTCGGTGAGGGTGTAGCGGTAGGTCAGATCGGCGCTGTCGAACACGGCGACCGCATCACCGGTCCACCAGGTCACCAGGGCACCGGCGCGCGACACCGCCACCGCATCGACGGCGGCGCCGCTCGGGGCAGTGCGCAGCGCCGTCGCGGAGACCGTCGCCCCGGTCTCGTCGATCACCGCGACATGCGGATGCGGGCTGGGCAGGTATACCGCCGTGGTGGTGTCGACCACAGCCAGCACCCGGGCCGTCGACTCCGCGCCGACGCCGGGCAGCGGCACGTCGCGCTGCTCGGGTTCGTCCTCGTCCTTGCCGGGGCGCAGCAACGTCAGGGACAGCTCGTCGCGGTCGGCGCACGACTCGAGCACCGACACCGCAGCGGCGCTGGCCGCGGCCGAGCCGAGCGTGCACCCGCTGTTACGCCCGCGAGCCGACGGTTTCACCCGGGCGTCGATCTCGCCGTAGGACAGGGTGCGGACCAGATCCGAACGCCACGTCTCCAACCGGGTGCGTCCCGCCGACAACAGGGCCGTGCCGTCGGAGGAGAGCCGCACCGTCTCGTCGGCGTAGCTGGAGCGGGCCGGTCCGCGCCGGCCGGTGGAGGCGTCGATGGCGCTGACCTGACCGCAGCCCCGCCGGTCCGGGTAGACGGCCACCGCGTAGCGGTACACCCACGACACCCCGCACAAATCCACACCGCGGCGGAAACTCCAGACGGTCTCGCCGGTCTGCGGGTCCCGCCCGCTCATCTGCGGCCCGGCACCGACCACCACGGTGCCGTCCATCAGCACCGGCCGGGTGGTCGCCGGGCTCGGCGTCGTCCACAGCTCAGCCACGGCCAGCGGCACCGCCACCGCCGGGGTGGGCTGGGGCAGCGGGATGGTCGCGGGCGAGCTGTCGGTGTGCCGGGCGTCGCTGACCCACCAGATCAACGCTGCGGCCACCGCGATCACCACCACGATGGACGCAGCGGCCAGCAGGTCGGCCCGGGTGCGGCGTTCGGGTTTGACCATCCCGATGCGTGATTGCCCGCCGGTCAGTTGCCGGCGGCCGGTGTGGCGTCGGCTGTCGCACGGGGGCGACGCCGGCGCCGACGGCGCCGCGGCGCCTCGCCGGTCTCACCGGCGGGGGTGTCGGGGCCCGTGGTCGGCGCGGTCGATGCGGCGGCGGTGCCGTCGGCGGTCACCGGTTTGCCGCCGCGGGTACGCCGCCGCGACCGGCTGCGCCGCGGCCGACTGGCCGCCGTCTCCGTGCCGCTTTGGCGGCGGTCCCGGCCGGACCGCTCCGGCCGACTGCCGGCGGTGGTGCGGGGCTTGCCGACCCGGCCGCTGACATCCTCGGGGATGTCCAACTCGGCGTACAGGTGCGGCGAACTCGAGTAGGTCTCGGCCGGGTCCGGGCAGTCCAGATCCAGCGCCTTGTTGATCATCGCCCAGCGGGCCAGCTCGTCCCAGTCGACCAGGGTGACCGCCACCCCGGTGCGTCCCGCGCGGCCGGTGCGCCCGATCCGGTGCACATAGGTCTTCTCGTCGTCGGGACACTGATAGTTGATGACGTGGGTGACATCGTCGATGTCGATACCGCGGGCGGCCACGTCGGTGGCGACCAGGACGTCGTTCTCTCCGGTGCGGAACGCCTTGAGGGCCTGTTCGCGCGCCCCCTGCCCCAGATCGCCGTGCACCGCGCCGACCTTGAACCCGCGGCCGGCGAGCTCGTCGGCGACTTTCTGGGCGGTGCGTTTGGTGCGGGTGAAGATCATGGTGGCGCCGCGCCCGCGGGCCTGCAGCACCCGGGTGACCAGCTCGGCCTTGTCGAGCGCATGGGCGCGGTAGACGAACTGCTCGGTGGCGTCGTGCACCGCCGACGAGTGCGGCGCCTCGGCGCGGATGTGCGTGGGCTGGTTCATGAAGCTACGCGCCAGCGTCACGATCGGGTCGGGCATCGTCGCCGAGAACAGCATCGACTGCCGGTCGTCGGGGGTCTGGGCCAGGATCCGCTCGATGTCGGGCAGGAAGCCCAGGTCGAGCATCTCGTCGGCCTCGTCGAGGACCAGCACCGACAGTCCGCCGAGCTGCAGGTGGCCCTGCTGAGCGAGATCGAGCAGCCGGCCCGGGGTGCCGACCACCACGTCGACCCCGGCCTGCAGCGCCTCGATCTGCGGCTCGTAGGGGCGCCCCCCATAGATGGAGACCACCGCGACCGGTCGGTCGGCGGTGGTCAGATATTTCGCGGCCTCGGTCAGGTCGTTGTAGACCTGCAGGCACAACTCGCGGGTGGGCACCACGATCAGGGCCCGCGGGATGCCGGTCAACGGACGGGTGTCGTCACCGGTGATGCGGTGCAGCAACGGCACCCCGAACGCGAACGTCTTGCCCATGCCGGTGCGGGCCTGACCGATCAGGTCGTCGCCGGCCAGCGCGAGTGGCAGGGTCAACTCCTGAATCGCGAAGGGATGTTCGATGCCGTTGTCGGCCAGGGCGCGCACGATCTCGTCGCGCACCCCGAGCTCGGCGAAGCTGTGCTGGGTGGTGATTGGGGTCATCAGAAGTGGTGAGCCTTTCGCGGTATCTCGATGGCGATCGTTGATCTGTCCGAGCGCGCACGAGTCCGGAAACCTCGTCTGATCCCAGATCCTTCACCGGGGTGGTCACCAGGGTCCGCAACCGGCCGTGTGTCCAGCATCGACGCGGGGGCACCCGGGACTGGGGCCGCCCACGCGGCTGTGGCGACCGGAGCCGGCCAACAGGGCCGACCAGTGCACGCACATTTCTTGTGATCGCGGCGGTGGTCCACCGTGATCGTCCACCATCATAGCTGGTGGATCGGGTCGGTGGGGGCGGCGCACGGCCGCAGGCATCGCCGCCGCCGCGGCACGCGGCGCGCGAGACGCTTTAGAGTGGGTGCAATGAACGCCCTGCCGCCCTCCGATGAGCTGACCACCGCGCCGTCTCGGCTGCCGGCGGATCATCCGGGGATCAACGAGTTGTTCGCCCTGCTCGCCTACGGGGAGATCGCGGCGTTCTACCGGCTGACCGACGAGGCTAAAATGGCGCCTGACCTGCGTGGACGAATTTCGATGGCGAGCATGGCGGCTGCTGAGATGCGGCACTACGACCTGCTGCGCGACACCCTGGAACGCCGCGGTGTCGACGTGGTGCCCGCGATGACGCAGTACGCGGCCGCCCTCGATGACTACCACCGGTTGACCATGCCGAGCACCTGGCTGGAGGCATTGGTCAAGACCTACCTCGGTGATGCGTTGGCGGCCGACTTCTACCGCCAGATCGCCGACGCGTTGCCCGACGAGGTCGCCGACGTGGTCCGTGAGGCGCTCTCGGAGACCGAGCACTCTCAGTTCGTCGTCGCGGAGGTTCGCGCGGCAGTGACCACCAGCGCCAAACAGCACAGCCGGTTGGCGCTGTGGTCGCGCCGGCTTCTGGGGGAGGCGATCACCCGGGCGCAGTACGTCCTGGCCGACCGCGACGAACTGGTCGACCTGGTGCTCGCCGGAACCGGCGGACTGGGCCAGGTCACCGAGTTTTTCGACCGGATCCAGCACACCCACGACACCCGGATGCGGGAACTGGGCTTGGCCTGAGCCGCCGGTGCGCCATATCGGCGCCGGTCACAGCGTGCAGGTGGCCAGCATCGAGTTGTTCGCCGACTGCGCGATCAATTGACCGGCCGCATCGGTGATCGTGCAGTTGAGTTCCGAGCGCAGGCTGCTGGCGGTCACCGACCGCACCGTGACGCCCGGGTTCAGCACCACCCGACGGCTCCACGGCAGTGACACGTTGACATCGGTGCGCGGAAAGCCCTGCTCATCGGTGTAGACGATGGTCACCAGATCCAGCAGCGGTTTGGTCCCGGTGACCCGGTAGGTGACGGTCCGCGGGTCGGGGGCCGGCGCCGCGGTGGGCGGGGCGGTCGCCGACGGCGGCGTCGTCGTGGCCGGGGTCGTGGCCGGGGTCGTGGCGGGGGTAGTGCTGGGGGTCGCGGTGGTGGTCCGCGGCGGCACACTGGTCACCGTCTCGGCGGGCAGCGACGTCGGCGGCGGCGGGGTCGCGATGACCGTGCGGGTCGGCGGGGCCGACACGGTGCCGGCGGTGCCGCCGTTGCCGCCGCCCTGCAGGATCAACGCCGTGGCGATCACCGCGATCACCAACACCACCGCGGCGGTGATCGCCACCGGCCGCCAGTGCGGGGCCGCGACCGCGCCTCCGGCGTAGTCGTCCTCCCCGTAGTCGCCGTAGTCCGCGTAATCGCCGTAATCGCCGTAGTCCCCGTACTCCGAATACTCGTCGTCGGACCCGTATTCGTCGCCGTACCCGCCGTACCCGGCGTACCCGGCGGCGCGGTCGGCGGTGTTGTCGCGGCGGCGCCGGTCGCCACCGGCGAAACCGCGGTAGGGGCTCGACACCCCGTGCGGCCGGGAACGCCGGTGACCGGTGGACTCGTCGCTGAGGTAATCCGCGTAGTCCACGCGGTCACGGCGGCGGGAATCGAGATCGGTCACGGTGCGACGGTATCGGCGTACCCGGTCGGGCTCGTCGCGACGCGCAGGCCCGTTAGCGAACTGTTATCGCAGTTGGCGGGTGTTTTCCGGCGCCGTGCGCACCGCGGTCGGTGCGGACGTGAAGCCGTCACGCCCCGTCCACTAGCCTTCTGAGGGAGACGTCTACTCAAACGAAAGGGGCCGGCGTGGAGGTCAAGATCGGGATCACCGACAGCCCGCGCGAGTTGGTGTTCACCAGCGCGCAGACACCCGAGGAGATCGAGGGCCTGGTCACCGCCGCATTGGCCGACGGATCGGCGTTGCTGCCCTTCACCGACGAGAAGGGACGCAAGTTCCTCGTCGTCACCGCCAAGGTCGCCTACGTCGAGGTCGGGGCCGCCGACACACCGCGGGTGGGCTTCGGGATCGCCGCGATCGGCGCCTCCGGGGCCAAATCCGGCAAGAAGTAAGGCGGCAAGAAGGTAAGCCGGCGCGGCTACTGGCGGGTTAGCGGCACGTGGGACAGCCCGCCCCACGCGAACTGCACGGTGCCTTCGACCGCGTTTTCCTTGGAGATCGGGCGGTTGTTCGACAGCCAGTAGCGTGCACAGTCGACGCTGACCCCGACCAGGCCGACCGCGACCATCCGCGCCCGGTGCGGGTCGAGCCCGGAATCGGCGGCCACCAGATCGAAGATCGCGTCGGTGCAGGCCTCGGTGGCCACTCGCACCTGGGCGGCGACCTTCGGTTCGGAGACGTAGTCGTTCTCGAAGATCAGCCGATAGCCCTGGCCGTCGTGTTCGATGAAGTCGAAGAACGCCTGCACCGCGGCATGCAACCGCTGACGGTTGTCGGTGGTGGTGCGCAACGCCTGGCGCACCCCGGAGACCAGGTTGTCCACATGGCGCTGAAGCACCGCCAAATACAGTTCCAGCTTCGATGAGAAGTGCTGGTAGAGAACGGGTTTACTGACCCCGGCGCGGTCGGCGATCTCATCCATGCCCGCGGCGTGATATCCCCGGTCGACGAATACCTCGCTGGCGGCCACCAACAGCTGGCTGCGCCGCTCGTCGCGCGGTAGGCGGTTGCCGCGCCGCGCCCCACGCTCGGCTGTGTTGGCACGCTCGCTCATCAAATCCTCAATCCGGCTTGGCTGCTCAGCCTGGCCGCGTCGGGGCCATGACCGCCCCGACATTACTCTGACGCCCCCACCCCGGCGTCGCCTGCACCGGCGAGGATGCGCCGCGGCGACCCGTACAGGGTTCGGGCGTGCCGAAAACGTGCTGGCTGCGCCGGGTATGCCATTCTGGAGCGGTGACCTACGATCCGGCGCGGCACGGGGGCGGGCAGGTGCCGGTGCTCCGTGATCAGTGGCGTGAGCCGCTGCGTGCTCGACGGGATCCGCTCGAAGGCGGCCCGGGGCGTGCGCGCGCCGACCGGCAGGGCCCGCGCTGGCGTAAACAGAGCTGGCTGGGGCGGTTCGTCTCCACCTACGGGTGGCGCGCCTACGCGCTGCCCGGGCTGATCGCGGTCACCGGGGTCGTGCTGTATCAGACCGTGACCGGTACCACCGCGTCGAGCAGCCTCGCCGACGACCCGGTGCAGGGCCCGCCCACGATCGGATCCCAGGGCACCGCGATCGTGGGGGCGCCGCCACGCGGGCTGACCCAGTTCGACGCCAACCTGCCGGCCGGCAAACTGCCCGATGGGGGCTTCTACACGGTCGCCGGCGCGAAGACCTGGCACATCGTGCCCGGGGTGATGGGTCCGGTCGGGCAGGGCGAGGACAAGATGTTCACCTACACCGTCGAGGTCGAGGACGGCATCGAGACGGCCGGGTTCGGCGGTGACGTGTCGTTCGCGACGCTGGTCGACCAGACGTTGAGCAACCCCAAGAGCTGGATTCACAACGCGCAGTTCGGGTTCACCCGCATCGACGCCTCCTCGCCGGAGGAACCGGACTTTCGGGTGTCGCTGACCTCGCCGATGACCGTGCGGGAGGGATGCGGCTACGAGATCGAGTTGGAGGCCTCCTGCTACAACCCGGTCTACGGCGCCGACCGGGAAGCGCGGGTGTTCATCAACGCCGCCCGCTGGGAGCGGGGCGCCATGTCGTTCCAGGGCGACAACGGCTCCTACCGGCAGTACCTGATCAACCACGAGGTCGGCCATGCGATCGGCTACGAACGGCACGAACCCTGCGAGAAAGAGGGGGCGCTCGCGCCGATCATGATGCAGCAGACCTTCTCCACCGCCAACAACGACGCCGCTCGGTTCGACCCGGACTGGGTGCACGCCGACGGCAAGACCTGCCGGTTCAACCCCTGGCCGTACCCGATCGCCTGAGGGCGTCGGGAGGCTCCTGAATGCGTCGGGAAGCTTTGGTGCCGGTTTGCCGTTGCACCACTCACCTGCTGTGATGTCGGTTGCTGATCCGGACGCGGTCAGATCCCGCCCGCGACATCGGCGACCGACCACCCAGACCCAGAACCAGACCCAGACCAGACCCAGACGACAAGGAGATTTCCCCGTGTCGACACCGTTGCCGCCGCTGGTTGAGCCGGCGGCTGAGTTGACTCGCGACGAGGTCGCCCGCTACAGCCGCCACCTGATCATCCCCGACGTCGGCGTCGACGGGCAGAAACGGCTGAAGAACGCCCGGGTGCTGGTCATCGGGGCCGGCGGGCTCGGCGCTCCCACCCTGCTGTACCTGGCGGCCGCCGGGGTCGGCACGCTGGGCATCATCGACTTCGACGTGGTCGACGAGTCCAACCTGCAGCGTCAGGTCATCCACGGCGTCGCCGACATCGGCCGGCCCAAGGTCGAGTCCGCCCGCGACTCGATCAGGGCGATCAACCCGCTGGTCGACGTGCGCCTGCAAAACACCCAGCTGACCACCGACAACGCCGTGGAACTGTTCGGTGACTACGACCTGATCCTCGACGGCACCGACAACTTCGCCACCCGCTATCTGGTCAACGACGCTGCGGTGCTCGCCGGCAAGCCGTACGTGTGGGGGTCGATCTACCGGTTCGAGGGCCAGATCTCGGTGTTCTGGGAGGACGCCCCCGACGGTCGGGGGCTCAACTACCGCGACCTGTACCCCGAGCCCCCGCCGCCGGGAATGGTGCCGTCGTGCGCCGAGGGCGGGGTGCTGGGCATCCTGTGCGCCTCGGTCGGCTCGGTGATGGGCACCGAGGCGATCAAACTGATCACCGGCATCGGGGAGCCGCTGCTGGGCCGGTTGATGGTCTACGACGCGCTGGAGATGAGCTACCGCACCGTGAAGGTCCGCAAGGACCCGGCCACCCCGAAGATCACCGAACTGATCGACTACGACGAGTTCTGCGGGGTGGTCTCCGATGCCGCCGCCGACGCCGCCGCCGGATCCACCGTCACCCCGCGCGAGCTGCAGGAGTTGCTGCGCTCGGAGCGCAAGGTGGCGCTGATCGACGTGCGCGAACCCGTCGAATGGGAGATCAACCACATCGACGGCGCCGAGTTGATCCCGCAGTCGTCGCTGAAGACCGGGGAGGGGCTGGCCAAATTGCCGCAGGACCGCACGCCGGTGCTGTACTGCAAGACCGGGGTGCGGTCGGCGGAGGCGTTGGCGACCCTGAAAAAGGCCGGTTTCTCCGACGCGATGCACCTTCAGGGCGGCATTGCGGCCTGGGCCCGGCAAATAGATCCCGACATGGTCATGTACTAACCGCACAGTCGGCGAGCGCACCGTTAGGCTGGCTTCGTGACTTTCGAGCCGCCCCCCGATCATGTGCTGGTGGCATTCGGGCTGAGCGAGGTGCACCCGGTGTCGCTCGGCGTCAGCTGGGAAGGGGGCTGGCGCTGCGGCGAGGTGGTGCTGTCGCTGGTCGCCGACAATGCCCGGGCCGCATGGTCGGCCAAAGTCCGCGAAACCCTGTTCGTCGACGGGGTGCGGCTCGCCCGGCCGGTGCGTTCCACCGACGGCCGCTATGTGGTGGCCGGGTGGCGCGCCGACACGTTCGTCGCCGGCACACCGGAGCCGCGCCACGACGAGGTCGTCTCCACCGGCATCCGGCTGCATGAGGCCACCAGCAAACTCGAACGGCCCCGATTCCTGACCCAGGCGCCCACCTTGCCGTGGAGCGAGGTCGACGTCTTCAGCGTCGCCGACCGGGCGGCCTGGGAGGAGCGGCCCCTGCAGGCGCTGCCGCCGGGCGCCCAGGTCGCCCCCGGCTCCGCCGACGGTCAACGCTCGGTGGAGCTGATCAACCAGCTCGCCGGGCTGCGCAAGCAGACCAACAGTCCCACTCAGCTGGTGCACGGCGACCTCTACGGCACGGTGTTGTTCGCCGGCAGCGCCGCCCCCGGGATCACCGACATCACCCCCTATTGGCGGCCGGCGTCCTGGGCGGCCGGGGTGGTCGTCGTTGATGCGCTGTCCTGGGGAGAGGCCGATGACGGGCTCATCGAACGGTGGGACGCGCTTCCGGAATGGCCGCAAATGCTGCTGCGGGCGTTGATCTTCCGGCTGGCTGTGCACGCGCTGCACCCCCGGTCGACCGCCGAGGCGTTCCCCGGCCTGGCGCGCACCGCCGCGCTGGTGCGGATGATGCTGTAAGCCGCAGGCCCCTCTGGCCGCGCGCGGCCCACCCGCGCTGGGCCCGCCCGCCGGCCGCGCAGTTGGCCGACCCACCCGCCGGCGCACCGAAACGTGCGGCTCACCGAGTCTGACCGGTCGGCTGCCACCGATAGACGGCCAGATCCACCCTGCCGTCTCTGGCCAGCACCCCTTCGGCGCGCAGCCGCGCCAGTTGTTCGTCGCCGAGGTGGCGTGCCGGCCGTCCGCTGGCGCGGATCACCCGGTGCCAGGGCAGGTCGGCGCCGTCGGTGCGCAGAATCCAGCCGACCTGACGGGCACTGGTCAGTCCGGTGGCCGCCGCGAGATCGCCGTAGGTGGCGACCCGCCCCGGCGGGATCGCGACGATCAACGCGCGCACCGCCTCGACCTGCGCGTCGGTGATCGGCGGCATGCTCAGCCCCGCGGCAGCCGGGTGCGGATCAACTCGGCGACCTGCGTCGGGAGGGCCTGGGCCACCATGTGCTGACAGGGCAGGTCGACGAGCGTGAACGCCGCGCCGAGGCGCTGACGCAGACCGCCCACGAGGTCCTCGCCCACATAGGCGGGGTCGCTGCCGGTGGCGCGCACCACCGTGGTGGGGGTGCCAGCGGGCAGCTGCGGGGCGCGGGCCAGCTCACTCCAGTACGCCATCATCGCCGGCAGACAGATCCGCCAACCGAAACGCCCGGTGGGTAGCGCGATCAGATGTTCGGCGAGGTCGGCGTCGAGCACCGCGGCGGGGACATCCGACCACGACCCGTGGGCCTTCTCCGCGCGGGCCTCGGCGACATCGGGATAGTCCGGCGAGGCCAGCGTCGCCTCGGCGATCTCGCGCATCCACGCCCCGTCCAGCCCCACCGCCGGATCGAGCAACACCAGCCCGGACACCAGATCCGGGCGGGCCCGGGCGAACGCCAAGGCGATCGCCCCGCCGAACGAGTGTCCGACGACCAGCACCGGATGCCCGCCCTCGGCATCGAGCAGCCCCGCCAGTGCCGCCACATTCGCCTCGATCGTCCAGGGCGCCTCCCAGCTGGACCGGCCGTGCCCGAGCAGGTCGGGCGCGAGCAGGCTCACCTGCGGCAGGTGCTCGAGGGCCAGCTGCTCCCAGCGCCGACCGTGCCCGGTCAGTCCGTGCAACGCCAGCACCTGCGCCCGGCCCTCGGGGCCGAACCGGTGCACATGCAGTCCCGTGTCCACCGCTCGATGATCCCAGCCCGCCGCGTGCACACCGACCGCGGCCACCGATGTCGGTGCGGTGTGGTGTCATGCGGGCATGACCGCGTCCCCGCATCCCCGTTGGCCGGCCGGGGCCACCGCCGCGCTGGACCCCGGCGGGCACGGGACGCTGCGGGTGTTGGGCGGCCCGGGCACCGGCAAGACCAGCCTGCTCGCCGACGCGGCGGCCGCGCACGTGCGTGCCGGGCTGCACCCGGGGTCGGTGCTGGTGCTCACCGGGGCCGGACCGATGCCGGCGTCGGCGCGCACCGCCCTGACGCGGGCACTGTTGCGCGCCGGCGGTGACGCGGTGATCGCCGAACCGGCGGTGCGCACCGTGCACAGCTACGCGTTCGCGGTGCTGCGGCGCGCCGCCGACCGCGCTGGGGATCCGCCGCCGCGGCTGGTGACCGGCGCCGAACAAGACGGCATCATCCGCGAACTGCTCGCCGGCGACCTCGCCGACGGTGCCGGGCGCTGGCCGGGCGTGCTGACCCCGGCGCTGCCCACCGCCGGATTCGCCGACGAGTTGTCCGACCTGCTGGCGCGCTGCGCCGAACGCGGCGTGGACCCGGCGGCGTTGCAGCGCATCGGCCGCCAGCACCGCCGCCCCGAATGGGTGGCCGCCGGCCGATTCGCCCGGCAGTACGAGCAGGTCATGCGCCTGCGCGCGGCGGTCGGCACGGCCGCCCCCCAGGCGACCATGCCCACGCTGGGGGCTGCGGAACTGGTCGGCGCCGCGCTGGTGGCCTTCGCCGCGGACCCGGAGTTGCTGGCCGCCGAACGCGCCCGGATCACCCTGCTGCTGGTCGACGACGCTCAGCAACTCGACCCGCAGGCCGCCCGGCTGGTGCGCGTGCTGGCCGCCGGGGCGAGGCGCACCCTGCTCGCCGGCGACCCCGACCAGGCGGTGTTCGGGTTCCGCGGTGCCGACCCCGCCGCCCTGCTCGGCGCGGACACCCCGGCGGTGCGGTTGACGGTCTCGCAGCGGTGCGCGCCGGCGGTCGCCGCGGCGATCACCGCGGTCGCCGACAAGCTGCCCGGCCGTCGCCATCCGGTCACCGGTTGCGGGACCGAGCCGGGCGCGGTCAGCGTGCGGGCGGCGGTGTCCGAACACGCCGAGGCCGCCCTGATCGCCGATACGCTGCGCCGCGCCCACCTCGTCGACAAACTGGCCTGGTCGCAGATGGCGGTGATCGTGCGTTCGGTGCCCCGGGTGGCCGGCGCGCTGGCGCGGGCACTGACCACCGCGGGGGTGCCGGTGGCGTTGCCGGCCACCACCGGCGCGCTCGCCGAGCATCCTGCGGTGGCCGCCTTGCTGACGGTGCTGCACGCCGCCGCCGACCGGCTCGACGCCGAGCGGGCGGTGCGCCTGCTCACCGGGCCGATCGGCCGCATCGACCCGGTGTCGCTGCGGGCGCTGCGCCGGGCGCTTCGCCGCAGCGCCGACGATCCGACCGCGGACTCCGATGCGTTGCTGGTCGCGGCGCTGCGCGCCGGGCCGCCCGCCGATGTGCCCGCGGCGCTGGCGCGCCCGTTGCGCCGCGTTCGCGCGGCCCTCGACCACGCCACGCGCAGCGCCGCCGCCGGCGAGGATCCCCGCCACACGCTCTGGCAGGCCTGGCACCACAGCGGCCTGCAGCGGCGTTGGCTGACCGTCGCCGAGCGGGGCGGGGCCCTCGGTGTGCAGGCCGACCGCGACCTGGCGGCGGTGACCGCCCTGTTCGACGTCGCCGAGCAGTACGTGAGCCGCACCGGCGCGGCCACCGTGGCTGGCCTGCTCGAGTTTGTCGCGGCGCTGCGGTTGCCCACCGGCGCCGATACCGGCCCCAGCGGTGAGGCGGTGCGCCTGGTGAGCGCCCACGCCGCGCTGGGCCACGAATGGGATCTGGTGGTCGTCGCGGGACTGCAGGACGGCTTGTGGCCCAACACCGTTCCGCGCGGCGGGGTGCTGGGCACCCAACGGCTCCTCGACGTGCTCGACGGGGTCCCCGAGCACGCCTCGGTGCGGGCACTGCTGGTCGCCGAGGAGCGCCGCCTTCTGGTCGCGGCGATGGGCCGGGCCCGCCGCCGGGTGTTGGTGACCGCCGTCGACGGTGCCGGCGCCGGCGGAGACGACGCGGCCGTGCCGTCACCGTTTTTCACCGAGCTCGCCGACAGCGGAAAGGACCCCGCCGCCGACGACGCCGGGCCGGTGAGCGCACCGCGCGTGCTGTCGGCCTCGGCGGTGGTGGGACGGTTGCGCGCGCTGGTCTGCGCCCCGGCCGGCGTGATCGACGACGCCGCCCGGTCTCGTGCAGCCACCCAGCTGGCGCGGCTGGCGCGGGCCAACGTTCCCGGTGCCGACCCGGCGACCTGGCCGGCGATGACCCCGCTGAGCACCACCGAACCGCTGCTGCCCGCCGGGGCGGGCCACACGGTCACGCTGTCGCCGTCGACGCTGGGCATCCTCACCGACTGTCCGCTGCGCTGGCTGGCCGAACGGCACGGCGGCCGGGACCGCGACACCGGAGAACTGCGTTCGACGATCGGGTCGATGCTGCATGCCCTGGCCGCCGAGACCGGCCGGACGGAGGCGGCGCTGCACGCCGAGCTGGAACAGGCCTGGACCCGGCTGCCGTTCGGGTCGGCGTGGTACGCCGCCAACGAACTCGACCGGCACCGCGAGATGTTGGCGGCGTTCCTGCAATGGCGGGCCAACAGCCGGGCCCGCTACACCGAAATCGGCGTCGAGGTCGACCTCGACGGGCTCCTGGAGGAACCGTCGGCCGCCGGGCCGGGCATCCGGCTGCGCGGCCGCATCGACCGGGTGGAACGCGACGAGGCGGGCCGGCCGGTCATCGTCGATCTGAAAACCGGCCGCAGCCCGGTCAGCAAGGACCAGGCCCAGCAGCACGCCCAGTTGGCCGCCTACCAGCTGGCGGTCAGTGCGGGGCTGCTGGCGCCGAACGTCGACCCCGACGCCGAGCCCGGCGGTGCCCGCCTGGTCTACCTGGGTAAACCCGGAGCCGGCGGGCCCATCGAACGGGAGCAGGACCCGTTGACCCCCGAGGCGGCGCAGCAGTGGCGTGAGCGGGCCCGCGCGGTCGCCGCGGCCACCACCGGACCGCAGTTCATCGCCCGGGTCAACGACGGCTGCGATCACTGCCCGATCCGGTCGACCTGCCCGGCCCACCGGGACGTCCGGTGAGCGCCCGCTACAGCCCGGCCGACCTGGCCGACGCCCTGGGGCTGCACCCACCGACCGCCGAGCAGGCCGCGATCATCGCCGCTCCGCCGGGGCCGCTGGTGGTGATCGCGGGAGCGGGAGCCGGGAAAACCGAGACCATGGCCGCGCGGGTGGTGTGGCTGGTCGCCAACGGCTACGCCGACCCCGCCGAGGTGCTGGGGCTGACCTTCACCCGCAAGGCCGCCGGCCAGCTGCTGCGCCGTATCCGCGCCCGGCTGGCGGCCCTGGCCGCCCGCGCCATGGTCTCCGGACCTGACGCGGTGAGCGGCAGCCCCACCGTCGCCACCTACCACGCGTTCGCCGGCCGGCTGCTGCGCGAACACGGCATGCGCGCCGGAATCGAACCGCACACCCGGCTGCTCGCCGCGACCGAACGCTGGCAGCTGGCCTACGACGTGGTGTGCGGCTATCCGGGGGCGCTGGCGGTGAGCAAAACCCCCGAGGCGGTCACCACGATGGTGCTGCACCTGGCCGATCAGCTCGCCGAGCACCTGGTCGACACCGCCGGCTTGCGCGACACCCACCGCGATCTCGAACAGCTGGTGCTGACCCTGCCCCCGGGGCCGCGCCAGCGGGCCGAACCCAACCAGGAGCTGATGCGGCTGCTGGCGGCCCAGACCGAGCGCAGCGCCCTGGTGCCGCTGATCGACGCGGTGAACGCGCGAATGCGGTCGGAGGCGGTGATGGATTTCGGGACGCAGATGGCGGCCGCGGCGCGGCTGGCCACCGACCTGCCCGAGATCGGTGCGGAGCTGCGCCGCACCTTCCGGGTGGTCCTGCTCGACGAATACCAGGACACCGGTCACGCCCAGCGGGTCGCGCTGTCGGCGCTGTTCGGCGGCGGCGCCGACGACACGCTGGCGCTGACCGCGGTCGGTGACCCGATCCAGTCGATCTACGGCTGGCGCGGCGCCTCGGCCACCAACCTGCCGCTGTTCACCACCGATTTCCCCCGGGCGGACGGCACCCCCGCGCCGACGCTGGAGCTGGCCACCAGCTGGCGCAACCCGCCGTCGACGCTGGCGGTGGCCAACGCGGTCTCCGCGCCGGCCCGCGACCGCTCGGTGACCGTCCACGAACTGCGCCCGGCCCCCGACGCGGCGCCGGGCACGGTGATCGCAGCTCTGCTGCCCGATGTGGTCGCTGAACGGCAGTGGGTCGCCGAGCACCTGCAGCGTCGCTACGCGCAGGCCGCGGCCGCCGGTACGGCGCCGCCGAGCGCGGCGGTGCTGGTGCGCCGCAACGCCGATGCCGCCCCGATGGCCGAGGCGTTGCGGGCGCGCGGCGTGCCCGCCGAGGTGGTCGGGCTGGCCGGTCTGCTGGCGCTGCCCGAGGTCGCCGACGTGGTGGCCACGCTGCGGCTGGTGGCCGACCCGACCGCGGGCGCGGCCGCCCTGCGGGTGCTGACCGGGCCGCGATGGCGGCTGGGCGCCCGCGATGTGGCCGCGTTGTGGCGCCGCGCCCAGGCGCTGGCCGATCCGCCCCCGGCGCCGGCCCGCGCCGTCGAGGTGGCCGCCCAGGCGGGCCCCGACACCGACACCGCCTGCCTGGCCGACGCCATCACCGACCCCGGACCACCCGCGGATTACTCCCCGGCGGGCTATCGCCGCGTGGTCGCCCTCGGTGAGGAACTGGCCGTGCTGCGCGGGCATCTCGACCATCCGCTGCCGGATCTGCTCGCCGAGGTGCGCCGGGTCACCGGGGCCGACGTCGAGGCCCGCGCCGCCCACCCGGTGTCCGCGCCGGGGTCCGGGACCGAACAACTCGACGCGTTCGCCGACGTGGTCGCCGCCTATGCCGGCTATGCCGCCCGGGCCGGCGGGGGCACCGACAGCGGCGCCGCGCCCACCGTGACCGGCCTGCTGGCCTACCTCGACGCCGCGGCGGTGGTGGAGAAGGGACTGCCGCCGGCGACCCCACCCCCGGCCCCCGACCGGGTCCAGGTACTCACCGTGCACGCCGCCAAGGGGCTGGAGTGGCAGGTGGTGGCGGTGCCGCACCTGGTGGCCGGGGTGTTTCCCTCCACCGCCTCACGCAGCACCTGGCTCACCGATCCCGGGGAGCTGCCGCCGCCGCTGCGCGGGGACCGGGCCTCGCTCAGCGCCCACGGGGTGCCGTTGCTCGACACCGACGGCATCACCGACCGCAAACAGCTCGGTGACAGCATCAACACCCATCGCGCCCAGCTCGCCCAGCGGCGCATCGACGAGGAACGCCGACTGCTCTACGTCGCGGTCACCCGGTCGGAGGACACGCTGCTGGTCTCCGGACATCACTGGGGCGCGACCGGACTCAAACCGCGCGGGCCCTCGGGGTTCCTCGAGGAACTGCACGCCACCATCGGCGGCGGTGACGGCCGCAGCCCGGTGGGCACCGTCGACTGCTGGGCGCCGGCGCCGGCGGCGGGGGAGACCAACCCGCTGCGTGAGGCCGTGGTCGAGGCCGTCTGGCCGGTCGACCCGGCCGGGGAGCGCCGCGCCGATGTGGACCGGGGGGCGCAACTGGTGGCCGCGGCCCTCGCCGCCGGCCTCGACACATCCGATGACGACGACGATCCGCAGGGATGGGCCGCCGACGTCGACGCGCTGCTCGCCGAGAGGCAGGCCGAACCCGCCGCTGCGCCGGACGCGAGCGTTGCGGTGTCGGTGAGCTCGTTGGTGGAGTTGGCCGCCGACCCGTCGGCGGCGCGTCGACGTGGCCGGCGCCTTCCGGTGCGCCCCGACCCGCATGCGCTGCGCGGCACCGCGTTTCACGAATGGATCCAACGGTTTTACGGCGCCGATCGTCTTTTCGACCTGGCCGACCTGCCCGGCGCGGCCGACAGCGACCACGGTGCGCAGGACGACGAATGTCTAGAACAGCTGCAGCAGGCGTTCCTCGACTCGCCGTGGGCGCAGCGCACACCGATCGCGGTGGAGGTGCCCTTCGAGCTGGTCTTGGGGGAGACGATCGTGCGGGGCCGCATCGACGCGGTGTTCACCGAATCCGACGGCGGTGCGACCGTGGTGGACTGGAAGACCGGCGGTCAACCCGACGGGGAGGGCGCGCAGGCCGCGGCCGTGCAACTCGGTGTCTACCGGCTGGCCTGGGCGGCACTCAGCGGCACCCCGGAAGCAATGGTGCGCACCGCGTTTCACTATGTGCGCTCCGGGGTCACCGTGTACCCCGAGCCGGTGCCCGACCGGGCCGAGTTGACCGCGTTGGTCGCCGGCCGGTGATCCGGCGGGCCGGCGCCGGTCGACGTGGTTACATTGTGCGATGGCCAGAGGGAAGTTGCGCCGGCTGGGCGGTCTCGACGAGACGTTGACCGCCCAGCCCGACTACGCGCTGGTCGGGGTGCTGCGGATCCCGGAGAGCGACTCGCCGACCCGCGCGATCATGCGCCGCATCACCATCGCGATGGGGGCGATGCTGGCGGCGGTCA
Source organism: Mycolicibacillus koreensis (assembly GCF_002104795.1). Taxonomy (GTDB): domain Bacteria; phylum Actinomycetota; class Actinomycetes; order Mycobacteriales; family Mycobacteriaceae; genus Mycobacterium; species Mycobacterium koreense. Next base: position 24,780 of record NZ_NCXO01000007.1, on the reverse strand, counting down.
TCGTCGTCTACTTGACCCGCGACGGCTACACCGACGTGCGCGGCGAGCCGATGACCCTTTTGGACTGCATCTATTTCGCGACCGTGTCGCTGACCACCACCGGGTACGGCGATGTCACCCCGGTGACCGAGTACGCCCGGCTGACCAACATCTTGATCATCACCCCGCTGCGGGTGGCGTTCCTGGTGGTGTTGGTCGGCACCACCGTCGAGGTGCTCGCCGAACGGTCCCGGCAGGCGTTGAAGATCCAGCGTTGGAGGAAACGAGTGCGCAATCACACCATCGTCGTCGGCTACGGGACCAAGGGTAAAACCGCGGTGGTGGCCATGGTCGGCGACGACGTCCCGACCGGCAACATCGTCGTCGTCGACACCGATGAGTCCGCGCTCACACACGCCGAGAACGCCGGGCTGGTCACCCAACTCGGCGACGCCACCAAGGCCGACGTGCTGCGGCTGGCCGGCGCCCAGCACGCCGCGGCGATCATCGTGGCCACCAACCGTGACGACACGGCCGCACTGGTCACCCTCACCGCCCGCGAGATCGCCCCCAACGCCAAGATCGTGGCCTCGATCCGGGAGGCCGAGAACCAGCACCTGCTGCAGCAGTCCGGTGCGGACTCGGTGGTGGTGTCCTCCGAGACCGCCGGGCGACTGCTCGGCATCGCCACCTCCACCCCGCGGGTGGTGGAGATGATCGAGAACCTGCTGTCGCCGGACACCGGGCTGACCATCGCCGAACGGGAGGTGGCCCAGACCGAGGTGGGTGGGTCCGCGCGGCATCTGCGTGACATCGTGCTCGGGGTGGTGCGCGACGGACAGTTGCTGCGCATCGACGCCCCCGAGGTCGACACCGTCGAGGCCGGCGACCGGTTGCTCTACGTGCGTACCGCGGCCAGTTAGGGCCCGCGCGTGGAGTTTCGGCTGCAACACACGCCCCTGCTGTCGCGGGTCGGGGCGGATCGCTCCGACCAGCTGCGCACCGACGTCGACGCCGCCGTCGCCGGCTGGGCCCAGGCGGCGCTGCTGCGCATCGACGGACGCAACCAGGTGCTGGTCACCGACGGCGGGCGCGTGGTGGTGCAGCGGGCCGCCGACCTCGCCGACGCCCCGCCGCGCAACGCGGTGTTCCTGGGCCGCATCGACGGTGGCCGCCACGTCTGGGCGATCCGCGACCGGCTGGCCGCCCCCGACGAGGCCGGCGAGCCCGCCACCGTGCTCGACCTGCGCCGCGGCGGCCACCATCTCGACGATGTCAGCGCGCAGCTGGTGGCGTCGGCCGTCGCGCTGCTCAACTGGCATGAGCGGGCCCAGTTCTCCGCGGTCGACGGCACCCCCACCCGCGCCACCCGGGCCGGCTGGGCGCGGGTCAACCCGCTCACCGGCGACGAGGAGTTCCCCCGCATCGACCCGGCGGTGATCTGCCTCGTGCACGACGACGCCGGCCGGGCGGTGCTGGCACGTCAAGCCGGCTGGCCGCCGCGGCTGTTCTCGCTGCTGGCCGGGTTCGTCGAGGCCGGTGAATCGTTGGAGAGCTGCGTGGTGCGCGAGATTCGTGAGGAGATCGGGCTGAGGGTGCACGACGTGCGCTACCTGGGCAGCCAGCCGTGGCCGTTCCCGCGGTCGCTGATGGTGGGGTTCCACGCCGTCGCCGACCCCGGCCAGGAGTTCGTCTTCGCCGACGGGGAGATCGTCGAGGCGGCCTGGTTCACCCGCGAGCACATCGCCGCCGCGCTCGATGCCGGGGATTGGTCGAGTAACTCCGAGTCGCCGCTGCTGTTGCCCGCGTCGATCTCGATCGCCCGCGAGATCATCGAATCGTGGGTGGCGGCGGGCTGAACCCCCGCCAGAAAGGTCAGCCGAGCTCGGCCAGCTTGGCCTTGACCTCCTTGACGCTGGGGTTGGTCAGCGTCGAGTCGTCGGCGAACCGCAGGGTGGGCACCGTGTGGTTGCCGTCGTTGACCGAGCCGACGAACTCCGCGGCGGCGGAATCCTTCTCGATGTTGATCTCGGTGTAGGCGATGCCGGCGGCCTTCAACATGGTTTTCAGCCGCAGGCAGTACGGGCACCACGGAGTGGAGTACAAGGTGAACGCGCCGGTCTCGGCGGGTGCGGAGCTCATAGTGGCTCCAACCTATCCGCTGACGGCGGCCGCGTTCTCACCGCCCGGCGCGCCGCCCTGCCACGGCGCTGTCCGGTGTCGATGTCAGGATGGGGACATGCCGGGAAACGCCGACCCGCTGATCGCCGGTCTCGACGAGGAACAGCGCGCCGCCGTGCTGGCCCCGCGCGGCCCGGTGTGCGTGCTCGCCGGCGCGGGCACGGGGAAAACCCGCACCATCACCCACCGCATCGCCCACCTCGTCTCCGGCGGGCACGTAGCGGCCGGGCAGGTGCTGGCGGTGACGTTCACCTCCCGCGCCGCCGGGGAGATGCGTGCCCGGCTGCGGGCCCTGGACGGCGCCGCGGCCACCGACACCCGGGTCGGCGGAGTGCAGGCGTTGACGTTTCACGCCGCCGCCCGCCGCCAGCTGCGCTACTTCTGGCCGCGGGTGGTCGGCGACACCCCCTGGCAGCTGCTGGACCGCAAGTTCTCCGTGGTCGCCCAGGCCGCCAACCGGGCCGGGATCAACCCCTCCACCGACGACGTGCGCGATCTGGCCGGTGAGATCGAGTGGGCGAAGGCCTCGCTGATCAGCCCCGAACAGTACGGCGCGGCGGTCGCCGCGGCCGGCCGTGACATCCCGCTGGACGCGGAGAAGATCGCCGCGGTTTACAGCGGCTACGAGACGGCGAAGGTCCGCGGCGAGGTCGCCCTGCTCGACTTCGACGACCTGCTGCTGCACACCGCTGCGGCCATCGAGAACGATCCCGGGGTGGCCGAGGAGTTCCGCGGTCGTTACCGCTGCTTCGTCGTCGACGAATACCAGGACGTCACCCCGCTGCAGCAGCGGGTGCTGACGGCCTGGCTGGGGGAGCGCGACGACGTCACCGTCGTCGGCGACGCCAACCAGACGATCTACTCGTTCACCGGCGCCTCCCCGCGCTACCTGTTGGACTTCACCCGGCGGTTCCCCGAGGCCGCACTGGTGCGGCTGGAACGTGACTACCGGTCCACCCCGCAGGTGGTGTCGCTGGCCAATCGGGTGATCGCCGCCGCTCGCGGCCGGGTGGCCGGCAGCCGGCTGCAGCTGGTCGGCCAGCGCGAGCCGGGACCGGAGCCGTCGTTTCACCAATATCCCGACGAGGTCGCCGAGGCCGCCGCCACCGCCGCGGCGATCGGCAAACTCATCGAGGCCGGCGTGGAGCCCGCCGAGATCGCGGTGCTCTACCGGATCAACGCCCAATCGGAGGTCTACGAGGAGGCGCTGACCGAGGCCGCCATCACCTACCAGGTGCGCGGCGGGGAAGGGTTTTTCACCCGCCAGGAGATCCGCCAGGCGGTGCTGGCGCTGCAGCGCGCCGCCGAGCGCGACATCGCCGACGAGGTGTCTGCCGGGCTGCCCGCGCTGGTGCGCACCGTGCTCGAACCGCTGGGCCTGACCGCGACCGCCCCGACCGGGGTGCGGGCACGGGAGCGCTGGGAGGCGCTGTCGGCACTGGTCGACCTCGTTGACGACGAGGTGGCCGCGCGCCCGGAACTCGACCTTCCCGGTCTGCTGCGCGAGCTGCGCAACCGGGCCGACTCCCGTCACCCCCCGGTGGTGCAGGGGGTGACGCTGGCGTCGTTGCACGCCGCCAAGGGCCTGGAGTGGGACGCGGTGTTCGTGGTGGGCCTGGCCGACGGGACCCTGCCGATCAGTCACGCGCTGGCCCACGGGCCGGACAGCGAGGCGGTCGAGGAGGAACGTCGGCTGCTCTACGTCGGGGTCACCCGGGCGCGGATCCACCTCGCACTGAGCTGGTCGCTGGCCCGCACCCCCGGCGGGCGGGCCAGCCGGAAACCCTCCCGGTTCCTCACCGGCATCGCCCCGCAGGCCGCCGTGGACACCCCACGGCGGTCCCGCCGCAGCCGGGGCGCCCCGGCGCACTGCCGGGTCTGCAACGCCCGGCTGTCCACGGCGACGGCGGTGATGCTGCGCCGCTGCGAGACCTGTGCCGCCGACATCGACGAGCAGTTGCTGGGTCAGCTCAAGGAGTGGCGGCTGCACACCGCCAAAGAGCAGAAGGTGCCCGCCTACGTGGTGTTCACCGACAACACCTTGATCGCGATCGCGGAGTTGTTGCCCACCGACGATGCCGCTCTGGTCGCCATCCCCGGCATCGGGGCCCGCAAACTCGAACAGTACGGCGCCGCGGTGCTGGCGATGGTGCGCGACCGCGGCTAGCCATACCGCCGACGCCGCAGGTCAAAAATCATTTGCCGGTGACCGAGCGATCCGGATATCCTCGTTCGGTCCCGCCGAGGCGTGCCGTGTCAGACCCACGACCAGGCCCACGACCACGCCCACGACCAGGCCCACGATGACGAGAGGAGGCGGCCATGAACAGCGCGATCGCTCGCACCGTAGCTGCGGCCGCCCGTCACGCCGCCGCCGCCCACCGCGCCGCCGCGGCGCGTCCGGGCCGGGACACCCCACTGAGATAGTTCTCATTCGGCACCTGGCCACGGACCCCCGGATCCGTGGCCATTGTTGTCGGCTCCCCGCCGTCGGCCCTGATCCAACGCCCGTGACCAGCACCGTCACCCGATCAGGAAGCAGGTGAGCATCCCATGTCGACTCCCACCGTCGCGTCGCCACCGCGCCCGACGCTGCCGTGCCACTCGGGCGACCCCGACCTGTGGTTCGCCGACGACCCCGCCGACCTGGACCGGGCCAAACAACTGTGCACCGGTTGCCCGCTGCGGCGCGCCTGCCTGACCGCGGCGTTGGACCGCGGTGAGCCGTGGGGTGTCTGGGGCGGGGAGATCTTCCACCGCGGGCGCATCGTCGCGCGCAAGCGGCCCCGGGGCCGGCCCCGCAAGGAGCCGGCCGCCGCGTGAGCGCGGTCAGGCCGTCGGGCCGACCTTCTCGACATCCTTTTCGACGTCGGGATCGGTGAAGCCCGGCACCAGTTCCTCGGAGAGCCGCCTGATCGGGACGTGCGCGTCGAGCTGACACATGATCGCCGTCGTCGAGCCCAGCACCCGCATCGGCATCGCCAGCTTCGGCGGCAGGTCGAGCTGACGCGCCATCTTGAGCTGCTCGACCGGGCGTTCCAACTGCTTACCGGCCATCCGCATCAGCCACTTGCGGGTGTAGTGGAACACCTCCACCTCGACCGGTTCGACGTACTGGCGCAGCATCTCGTCGATCTCGCGCACCGAGACCTCCTGGCCCTTCTGGATGAAGCCGCCCTGGCGCATCACGGCGATGACGTTGTCGTAGTCGTCGTCGCGGGCGTAGCGCACGGCCGCACCCAGTTCCGGGGGGAACCCGCCGGGCATCGGCGCCACCGCGCCGAAATCGATCACGCCCATCCGGTCGTCGGGCAGCAGCATGAAGTTGCCCGGGTGGGCGTCGCCGTGGATCAACTCCAGCCGCCGCGCCGCGTCCCAGGTGAACTCGGCCAGCCGGGTACCCATCAGATCCCGTTGTTCGACGGTGCCGTTGCGGATGATCTCGGCCATGCCGACGCCCTCGATCCACTCCTGGATGACGACCTTGGGGGCGCTGGCCACCACGTTCGGGATGAGGAAGTGCGGGTGGCCGGCATAGGCCTTGGCGAAGACCCGCTGGTTGTCGGCTTCGAGCCGGTAGTCCAGCTCCATCTCGGTGCGTTCGATCAGCTCGTCGACGACACCCTGGACATCGACCCCGGGGGCCAACTGCTTGAACACGCCGGTGAGCCGCCGAATGGTCTTCAGGTCGGCGCGCAGCGCCTCGTCGGCGCCGGGGTACTGGATCTTGACCGCGACGGCGCGGCCGTCGCTCCACACGGCCTTGTGGACCTGACCGATGCTGGCCGAGGCGATGGGGGTGTCATCGAAGGAGGAGAACCGTTCCCGCCATTTGGTGCCCAGCTGGCCGTCGAGCACCCGGTGCACCTTGTCGGCGGCCAGCGGTGGGGCGTCCTTCTGCAGTTTGGTCAGCGCCTCCCGGTAGGGCTCGCCGAACTGCTCGGGGATCGCGGCCTCCATCACCGACAGGGCCTGGCCGACCTTCATCGCCCCGCCCTTGAGCTCACCGAGCACGGTGAACAGCTGGTCGGCCGCCTTCTCCATCATCTCGGCGGTGACCTCGTCTTTCGACTTGCCCGCCATCCGTTTGCCGAGCCCGAGAGCGGCGCGGCCGGCGAACCCGACGGGCAGCGACGCCAGCCGGGCATTGCGTGCGGCACGGCCGCGTTTGATCTCCGTCACCTCACCATCATCCCCCATGGGCGACGGATGTGCGCACCGATGGTGCAACAACGCCGGCGACGCCCGGCCAGCACCGGCACCGGGGGTGGCGTTGCCAGCGTCGGGTGAGCAGCGTCCCGGCGGCCACGTCGAACTCCACGGTGGCGTTCCACGTCGGCGGCGGGGCGGGGTCGATCGCCGTGCCGCGCACCGCGGCCACCACCCGGTTCACCTCGGCCAGCGCCAGTGCCCCCGTGGCCAGCACCGTGGCCGGGTCCGCGGAGCCGACGGTCTCGCGCAGCTGTGCGGCCAGGGCCGGCCAGGCCGGGTCCCGATCGCCACGGTGCAGATCGGCGCAGGTCAGGCAGTGGGTGACGCCGGGGATCACCAGCGGGCCGATCAGCCCGACGCCGTCGCGCACCCGCACCGCCAGGTGCGCCACCCGCGCGGCGTGTAACGCGCGCAGCAACCGCGGGTCGACCACCAGGGTGTCGGCGAGGACCACCAGGTCGGCCCCGGCGACCCGGGCGTGCGGTTGGTGGCTGTGCTCGACGTGGGCGTCGCAGCCGCGCAGCGACGACGCCAGCAGATCCGACAGCGGGCCCCGCCCGTGCACCCGGATCGACGGGCACCGGGACGGCGAGGACCGTGGCGATGTCTCCACGCGCGCCAGCCCGGCGGTGACCAGGTCGGTGAGCAGCTCGGTGAGCGCCGCGGGCTCCACCAGGCCGTCGGCGCGGGCCCGCCGGTGCACCGCGACCGCGCTCATCCGTGCCTGCATCGATCGCAGCAGCGACGCCAGCGCCGCCGCACTCATATCGGGGGGTGGGGTGATCCGCACCGCCCGGCGCGGGTCCCAGCCCAATTGCACGGTGTCGTCGGGGCGCAGCAGCACCGGCATCGCCGGGTTGAGCACATACCAACGGGCCATGATCGTGACCCTGCCACGATCGGCGCCGCGGCGTGTTCAGCGATCCACAGGCGGTTCGGTCGGCCCGTCGTCGCGGCGCTGGTCCTTCTCGAACGCCGCGTCCTTCTCGAACTCTGCGATCGCCTCGTCGATGCCGCTGGTGTCCCCACCGAGGACGGAGTCGATGAACCCGGCCGGTTCGTCGAGATCGGCGGCGTCGGGAAGCAGGTCGGGGTGCTGCCAGATGCCGTCGCGGGCGTCGACACCGACGGCGGCGGTCAGCCGCGCCCACAGGTCGGCGGCCTCGCGCAGCTTGCGGGGCCGCAGCTCCAACCCGACCAGGGTGGCGAAGGTCTGTTCGGCGGGACCGCCGGTGGCGCGGCGGCGCCGCAGCGTCTCGCTGAGCGCGGCAGTGGCCGGAAGGCGTTCGCCGAGAGCGTCGGTGACCACCGTTTGCACCCAGCCCTCGATCAACGCCAGCAGGGTCTCCAGTCGCTCGAGGGCCTGGGTCTGCTCCGGGGTGGCCTTCGGTTCGAACATCCCCTCGGTGAGCAGCCGCTCCAGCGCCTCCGGGTCGGTCAGCATCGCCGGGTTGAGCCCCTGGGCCATCTCCTCGATGCCGGTCATGTCGATCTTCATGCCCCGCGCATAGGCCTCCACCGAGCTGAGCAGTTGGCTGGAGAGCCACGGCACATGGGAGAACAACCGGTGGTGGGCGGCTTCACGGGCCGCGAGGAACGTCATGATCTCCCCGCGGGGCTGCTCCAGGCCCTCCGACAGCGCCTCGATCGCCTCCGGCAGCAGTGCGGCCACCCCCTTGGGGCCCAGCGGCAGCCCGATGTCGGTGGAGGTCAGCACTTCCCGTGACAGCCGGCCCAGGGCCTGGCCGAGCTGGGAACCGAACGCCATCCCGCCCATCTGCGACATCATCGACAGCAGCGGACCGGCCATGGTCTTGGCCTCCTCGGGCAGGGCCGAGGCCCAGACCGTGGAGATCTGCTCGGCCATCGGGTCACACAGACGCCGCCAGGTGGCCAGTGTGTTGTCGAGCCAGTCGGTGGCCGTCCACGCCGCGGTGCGGGTGGTGCCGGCGGGCAGGGAGGTGGCGCCGTCGAGCCAGGTCTCGGCCAGATGCACCGCATCGGTGACCGCCGCGGTGGTGGCCGCGGACACCGGGGCGACGAACCCGATCGAGTCGGCGGCCAACTTGCGGGCCAGCTCGTAGTTGACCGGGCCGGCACCGCCGCCGGTCATCGCCGGGCCGGCACCGGAGAACATCTGGCCCAGCCGGGTGAATATCTGGCCCAGGTCGCCGACGTTGAACTCGGTGAAATCACCCCCGAGGCCGAACGGATCTGACGAACCGGACCCCGAATTGCCGCCGCGATCACCCTTGTCACGGTCACGGTCGGGGTCCTCGCCGGAGGAGGAAAAGCCGAAAGGCAGGTCAGCCATACCCCAACGGTACCGACCCGTGTCGACCCGGCGCGCGGGGCGCGCTGCGCCCTGAGTGAACGGCCCCCACCCCCGCTGCGTTTAGGGTAAGCGGCGTGAACAGGCGGATTCTGACGCTGATGGTGGCGCTGGTCCCGGTTGTGGTCTTCGGTGTTTTGCTCGCGGTGGTGACGGTTCCGTTCGTGGCGCTGGGGCCCGGACCGACCTACGACACCCTCGGGCACGTCGACGGCAAGCAGGTCGTGCAGGTCATCGGGGCCGAGACCCATCCGACCACCGGGCACCTGAACATGACCACCGTCGCCCAGCGGGACGGGTTGACGCTGGGGGAGGCGTTGGCGCTGTGGGTCTCCGGGCGCCAGCAGCTGATGCCCCGCGACCTCTACTACCCGCCGGGGAAGTCCCGCGAAGAGATCGACGACGAGAACAGCGCGGACTTCAAACGATCCGAGGCCAGCGCCGAATACGCCGCCCTGGCGCATCTGGACTATCCGGCGGCGGTCACCGTCGCCGCGGTCAACGACCCCGGCCCGTCGGCGGGACAGCTGCAGGCCGGCGACGCCATCGACGCGGTCAACGGGGTGATGGTCGCCGATGTCGCCGCGTTCAGCGCGTTCATGGACAAGACCCGCCCCGGCCAGGAAATCGTCGTCGACTACCGCCGCAAACAGGCCCCGCCGGGGATCGCGCGGATCACCCTCGGCGAGCACCCCGAACGCGACTCGGGGGCGCTGGGCGTGCTGGTGCAGGATGCGCCGTGGGCACCGTTCGTCGTCGATTTCCACCTGGCCAACATCGGTGGGCCGTCGGCGGGTCTGATGTTCAGTCTCGCGGTGATCGACAAGCTCACCGACGGTCGGCTGGCGGGCCAGAAATTCATCGCCGGCACCGGCACCATCGACGCCGACGGGGAGATCGGGCCGATCGGTGGGATCACCCACAAGATGCTCGCGGCGCGTGAGGCCGGCGCCAAAGTGTTCCTGGTGCCGGTCGACAACTGCTACGAGGCGCGCTCGGAACCGCACGGGTTGACGTTGGTCAAAGTCGAGACCCTCGACCAGACCGTCGAGGCCCTGCACGTGTTGCGCGACGGCGGTGAACCACCGTTGTGTTAGTCGCCGCCGCGCCGCCGCCCACCGCGATGCGTACAGTTGTGACGATCCGTTAAACGAGCAGGGAGCGTAGCAACGTGGGTATGCGGCCCGCGGCGAGAATGCCGAAGCTGAACAGGCGCAGCCGGGTGTTGATCGCGATCGGGCTGGTGGTGGTCGCACTGCTGCTGATCGGACCGCGGTTGATCGACGGGTACGTCGACTGGTTGTGGTTTGGAGAACTGGGCTACCGATCGGTGTTCACCACCGTGCTGGTGACCCGCCTGGTGGTGTTTTTGGCGGTGGCGCTGCTGGTGGCCGGGATCATCTACGCGGGGCTGGTGTTGGCCTACCGCAGCCGACCGGTCTTCGTGCCCAGCAACGGCCCCGACGACCCCGTGGAGCGCTACCGCACCATCGTGATGTCACGGCTGCACCTGATCGGTATCGGCGTGCCGGCGTTCGTGGGGCTGCTCGCCGGGGCGATCGGACAGAGCTACTGGGCCGTGGTGCAACTGTTCCTGCACGGCCACAGCTTCGGCATCGCCGACCCGGAGTTCGGCAAGGACCTCGGGTTCTACGCGTTCTCACTGCCGTTCTACCGGCTGGTGCTCAGCTTCGTGCTGGTGGCGGTATTCCTGGCGTTTCTGGCCAATCTGGCCGCCCACTACGTGTTCGGCGGAGTGCGTCTGACCGGCCGGGCCGGGGCGCTGAGTCGGCCCGCCCGCATCCAGCTGGTCAGCCTGGTCGGGGTGCTGGTGCTGCTCAAGGCGTTCGCCTACTGGCTGGACCGCTACGAGCTGTTGTCACATTCGCGAGCGGGCAAACCGTTCACCGGTGCCGGCTACACCGACATCAACGCGGTGCTGCCGGCGAAGTTGATCCTGTTGGCGATCGCGGTGATCTGTGCGGCGGCGGTGTTCTCCGCGATCGTGTTGCGTGATCTGCGTATCCCGGCGATCGGGCTTGTTCTGCTGCTGTTGTCGTCACTGATCGTCGGCGCGGTCTGGCCGATGTTGGTCGAACAGATCAGTGTCAAACCCAATGCGGCGCAGAAGGAGAGCGAATACATCAGCCGAAGCATCGCGGCGACCCGCAACGCCTACGGCCTCACCAGCGACGTGGTCACCTACGAGGATTACCCGGGTAACGCCCCGGCGACGGCCAAACAGGTCGCCGCCGATCAGGCCACCACCTCGAATATCCGGCTGCTGGATCCGACCATCGTCTCCCCGGCGTTCACCCAGTTCCAGCAGGGCAAGAACTTCTACTACTTCTCCGATCAGCTGGCCATCGACCGCTACCACGACAAGGACGGGCACCTGCGCGACTATGTCGTCGCCGCTCGCGAACTCAACCCCGATCGACTCATCGACAACCAGCGCGACTGGATCAACCGGCACAGCGTCTACACCCACGGCAACGGGTTCATCGCCTCACCGGCGAACACGGTGCGTGGAATCGCCAACGACCCCAACCAAAACGGCGGTTACCCCGAATTCCTGGCCAACGTGGTCGGCGCCAACGGCTCCGTGGTCTCCGACGGGCCCGCCCAGCTGGACCAACCGCGCATCTACTACGGCCCGGTGATCGCCGACACCCCGGCCGACTACGCCATCGTCGGCAGCAACGGGCCCGATAGGGAATACGACTACGAGACCAACACCGAGACCAAGAACTACACCTACGCCGGAAGTGGCGGGGTGCCGATCGGTAACTGGTTGGCGCGCAGCGTGTTCGCCGCAAAATTCGCCGAACGCAACTTCTTGTTCTCCTCGGTGATCGGTCCACAGAGCAAACTGCTGTTCAACCGGGACCCGGCGAAGCGGGTCGAGTCGGTGGCGCCGTGGCTGACCACCGACTCCACGGTGTACCCGGCGATCGTCGACAAGCGCATGGTGTGGATCGTCGACGGCTACACCACGTTGGACAACTACCCGTACTCGGAGCTGACCACCCTGTCCTCGGCGACCGCGGACTCCACCGAGGTGGCGTTCAACCGGCTGGCGCTGGACAAACAGGTCTCCTACATCCGCAACTCGGTCAAGGCCACCGTCGACGCCTACGACGGCACCGTGACCCTCTATGCCCAGGACGAGGACGACCCGGTGCTGAAGTCGTGGATGCAGGTGTTCCCCGGCACGGTCAAGCCCAAGAGTGAGATCAGCCCGCAGCTCGCGGAGCACCTGCGCTACCCGGAGGACCTGTTCAAGGTCCAGCGGATGCTGCTGGCCAAATACCACGTCAACGATCCGGTGACGTTCTTCTCCACGTCCGACTTCTGGGATGTGCCGCTGGACCCCAACCCGACCGCGAGCAGCTTCCAGCCGCCCTACTACATCGTCGCCAAAGACCTTGCCAAGAAGAACGGTGCGGCGTCGTTCCAGTTGACCAGCGCGATGAACCGGTTCAAACGCGACTACCTGGCCGCCTACATCTCGGCGAGTTCGGACCCCGACACCTACGGCAAACTGACCGTGTTGACCATCCCGGGTCAGGTCAACGGGCCGAAGCTGGCCAACAACGCGATCACCACCGACACCGCGGTCAGCCAGGACCTCGGTGTGATCGGCCGGGACAACCAGAACCGGATCCGGTGGGGCAACCTGCTGACCCTGCCGCTGGCCGACGGCGGGTTGCTCTACGTCGAACCGGTCTATGCCTCACCGGGATCCTCCGATGCGGCGTCGTCGTATCCGCGGTTGATCCGGGTGGCGATGATGTACAACGACAAGATCGGCTACGGACCGACGGTGCGTGACGCGCTGACCGAGCTGTTCGGCAAGGGCGCTGACGCCACCGCCACCGGCATCGCCCCGACGGACGCCGGCGCGCCGCCCAGCCCGCCGCAGAGCGGCCCCGGCGAAGAGCCCTCGGAGTCGGTGCCGGCCGCCGAGGTGCCCGAGGCCACCCCGGGGCTGTCGGCGGAGAAGGCCGCGGCGCTGCGCGAGATCGACAAGGCCATCGACGCGGTCCGCGAGGCACAGACCAAGGGTGACTTCGCCGGGTACGGGGAGGCGCTGCAGCGCCTCGACGACGCGATGACCAAGTTCGAGGACACCAAGTAGGCGGATGGCCGGTATCCACACGGCCACAGCGCTGGTCGCAGCGCGATTTGGTGGTGTCGGCACCGGTTCGGTAGCCTATGGATGCCCGACGCGGGGTGGAGCAGCTCGGTAGCTCGCTGGGCTCATAACCCAGAGGTCGCAGGTTCGAATCCTGTCCCCGCTACTAGTGGAAATGGCCCCCAGGTGATCACCCGGGGGCCATTTTCCTGTCCGCGCTAGCCCGTTGAGGCAGACCCGGTCCCCGCGCCGGAGGGCGCTGCATCGGCCACGTCGGTGTCGAAGAGCACGGCCTCCATCAGCGTCTGGACGCAGGCCTGCGGATAACTGAGAGGGTCGCCGCAGTCGCCGTCCCCTTCGGCCATCCGGTCGTAGTGCACCAGTCGGCCGAGATCTACGACGAGGACCATGGCGGCGTGGATGAGGAACCGCGCGGCGGTCGCGTCGAGTTCGGGTCGTGCGGCGATCAGTAACTCCACCCAAGAGCCGACAGTGGAGCGCTGCACGCTGCGCAGGAGCATCTGATCGTTGGGGGTGAGGCTGACCCGTTCGCTGTAATACACCGACGCGAGTTCTGGGTTGGCGAACGAGGTCGTCACGTAGGCATCCACCAGTCGTGTCAGCGTCTCCCGTGGCGCGGTGCGCGGGCCCTGAACTCGGGCGAGTTCGGCGGAGAGTCGGTCGGCGGCGCGACGCATCGCGGTCGCCAGGATCTCCGATTTGCCCGAGAAATAGCGGTAGATTCCCGAGACCGGAAGCTCCACCGCTTCAGCGATCTGCGCCATGCTGGTTTCGGCGTAGCCGCGGTGCGCGAAGAGCCGCATCGCCGCGTGCAGCAGCGCCTCGTAAGTTCCGGCGTCGGCGGCGAAGATGCGCCAGCCCGCGCGACGCTCCCACACGGCGCCGGGATCCGGCAGCGGGGCTGAGACCAGGGCGTTGATCCCGCCGGTCAGGATCGCCCGGATGGTGTCGTCGGGGGCGCGCAGGTGGTGGTCGACGATGCTGCCGGCCACGCTGAGCAGCCCTGACGACAGCATCCACTGCTGTGCGGAGGTCAAAGTCGGCCGCAGCGCGGCGATCGGGCGCTGGATACGGTGGTTGACCAGCCGCAGCTGCGCGGTCAATTGGGCCGCGTCCGGATCCTGCAGGTAGCGGGTCTGCCACCGATACAGCCCGCCGGACGCGCGATTGCGTAACGCGACGTCGACCGTCGCCCGCGCCATCTGTTCGAGGCGGGTGTGCGGATCTTCGTCGGCTGCGTCGACGGTGGCGGTGGCGTCGACGAGTTGTTGGCTCAGCGCCAGCACCGCTCCACGGAACAGATCGTATTTGCTGGTGTAGTGCCGATAGACGGCCGGCGCAGACACCCCGACGCGGGCGGCGATGGCTTCCACGCTCACCGCGTGGTAGCCGAGTGCGCTGAACGCCTCGGCGGCCTCGCGCGCGATTTGTGCTTTCCGGTCCTTGGGCCGACGCCGGACGCTACGCGTCGCTGCTGGTGTCTGTCGTGCCGTCACGAAATGCCTCACTTAGCCGGGTCGTACACCGCCGAAAACTCGCGAAGTCCCCGACCGTTTTCAAACATAACCCGTATCAAGGTGGCTCGGGCAAACCTCCAGCGTGGTGCGCCGGTATGCCATGGTTTCCCGCCCGCAGGACCGTGCGGGCCTTGGCGTTCCAGTGATGGCGCGGCAGCGTCGCCGACAGTCGTGCTGTACGGGTGAACCGTCGCAGCGACCGACGATCGGCCGCGCTCACCTCGAGTCCCAGGAGCTCCTGGGCCCGCGGGTGCTGCATGGCCCGGATCGCCCGGCGCGGCACATGACGCATCGTCCAGTCCGACGGCGCGAAGATCTCACTGCGGTAGCGCTCGAAGTGCGGGCCGGCCGACAGGTCACTGCGGCAGCGTTCGTCGAAGTACTCGAGGAAGTCGCCCCAGGTGCCGGGCATCGGCCGTGTCGAGATTCCGTAGCGTCGGTACCAGGAGCAGCAGTCCTGGTAGAGATCTTCGTGTTCGGCGGCATCCAGCGGCCGGATGAAGGTGTTGACCATGGTGATGAGGGTCTCGACATAGGCGGCGTGCTGGAAGTGGAAGATGTCGGGGCTGAGCGCGTGGTATTTGGTGCCGAGGTCGGTGTCCCCTTTGACGTGGTCGTGGGAGAAACGGATCAGCGGCGCCATGTCGTGATGGGTGTAGGCGATGTTGACGGCCTGGGTCACCGTGCGTTTTTTGTGCAGCCAGATGTGGTCACGCATCAAGGCGTGTTGGGTGATTCCGGCTGCGATGCTCGGGTGCAGCATCAACAGGCACACCGAGCGCGGCAGCATGAAAAGGTACCGGCGGTCACCGAGATAGCGCCACAACAGACTGTCGGGGCCCAATCGGTCGGCTTCGGTCATCGCCGTGCCTAGATCAGCGACTTGTGACGCCGGAGGCGGCGGCGAAGATCCGACATCAAGACGCTGTAGCTGAAGGTACGGAGGAATTTCGGGATGAAACGGTTGACGAAGGAGACGAACAGAAACAGATTCTCGAATTGCCGCTGTTCGGTCGGCGACCACTGCACTCCGAGGATCTCCCGAAACCGTGGCGCGAGAAACCCGATCGTCAAGAACCGCAGCAGCGGTGCGAACAGCAGACGGAACAGCGGATTGATCATCTTGAGGTTGATCAGCCGCAGCAGATAGTCGCGAACGAAGTCGTCCATCTCGAGGCGTTCACAGGTCGCGTTCCAGTACTCGTCGAATTCCGGGCGCGTTGCCGGCCATTGATCGTCGGTGACCTGCAGGGTCGTGCCGAGCAGCTTGCCGTGTTGATAGAGGCTCTCGGCCTGCTCCTCGGTGAGCCGGCCCCGCAGCAATTGGTAGGTGTCCTCGTAGAAGACGTAGAGGCAGGCCGCTACCCAGAGCTGCAGATCGCGGTCGAACGCGTTGTATTTCACCGGGCTGTCCGCGGTGGAGCGGACCATGCGGTGCGCGACGTTGATCGCGTCACGGTAGGCGGCACGTTCCTCGTCGGTGCCCAGGATCACCACCGCGAGATACTGGGCGGTCGTACGGAGCCGCTTCCACGGGTGCTCCATGAGAGCGCCGGATTCGACGCGGCTCTCGGCGACGCCATAACCCACCCCGGGCAGGCTCATCTGCATGGTGACATTGGCCGCGGCCGCAGCCGCCGACCAGAAATCGAGGGCATCGGCCATGTCGATGACCTCGTTGTCCCACCGAGGTGTGTAGGTACCGATTTGGATGCGGGTCTCGGCTGTGGTCAGCATGGTCGGTGTCGGGCTCTCCTGTTGACGGTGATTCGGTGACATTGCGGTCCTTTCGACGTCGGTGATCAGAGTTGAAGCGCAGGCGCTCCGGCGAACAGCGTCGGGAGTTGCGCCAGCAGCCAGAACAGTCCGGCGGCGCCGATCAACGCACCGCCGATGATCACCACGACCAGGCCGGCGCGCAGGAACCGGGCCTCGGGAGTTCCCAGGTAGCGGACCGCGCGTACGAGCAGGTCGATGAGGCGTACCAGCAGCATCATCGCAGCGACTCCCGCGGGATCGGCGCGGTATTCGTGGGGCCGGCGGAGAACTCCTCGATCGGATACACCGTGACCAAACCTTCCTCGTCAAGAAACTCTCTGCCTCGCCAATCCACATCGAGTTCGACGCGGCGATCGCTGTGACGGTTGACGTTGCGGGCCAACCTGACCAGGTGGACCACCACTGCGGCAAGGGCGACGCGACGCGTGCGTGCCACCACCATGCCCAGGCCCAACAGGGTCTCCTTCACGCCATTGACATAGACGTGCCAGCGGGTATTCACGGGGAAGGCCGGGCGAAGGAGGGATTCGAACGTGTCGGGTCTGAAGAAATGAGCGGCACCTGTCCCGACGAGGAACAGGCCCGCGGCGCGGACCGTGGTGCTGCGGCGGTGGGTCATGGTGATCGTGCTCCTTCGGTGATGTGGGTGAGGAACGGGCAGGTGGTCGAGGACTCGTCAATGGCCGCCGTATTCGGGCCGTAGCGCGTCGGCAAGTGATGACAGGGGTATCCGGGCGATCGCCGCGCCACCGTCCATGGACCACACAAAACGGTCTGGTGGCTGGGGGTCCTCACGCAGCAGCGGGGTGCCGGGCATGAACAGGACGAGGTGCTCGGGCGTCAACGCGAAGGTGCGATAGTTGCCGGAGTATCCGGGTCCGTTCGGGCCGGGAGTGAACTCGGCGAGGGTGAACGGATAGGTGTTGGGAGCGTGTGGGGGAGCAGCGTTGTCGAGCGCGGCGGTGAGCTCGGGGGCCCCGACCGACGGGATGACCGCTGCCGGGTCGACGCCGTGTTTGAACACATCGGGCAATGTCAGCCGGGTCCCGCGCTGCATGTCGAACACAAACGTTCGGAAGGCGTTATTCGGCTGCATGCCATGGGGTTCGAGTACTTCGTGAACGACCAGGGACTGCACCGGCCCCGGCCCCGCGTGCAGCTCGTAATAGGCGTAGGCGCGGGTATCGCGTAGTGAGTCGGTACCGGAGCTTCGCCACCCGTCCATCAGCTGCCGGTAGAAATCGCGGACCACCGGGCCAGCGGTCGGATCATCGAGCAGCGCGCCCGGAAGGTCAACGGAGATGACACGTTGCGCCTGCCGCGGCGACGTCAGCACCGTGGTGCAGTGCTGACCATCCCAATCGGCGTGCAACTCAGCACAGAACTGATCGGCGGCGGCACCAGCCCGCGGTGCGGTGACCAATGGGGCGGCCACGACCGCGAGCGCGGCGACGGCCGCGGATGCGAGGGCTCTCATGGCGTTATACCCCCTGCGGTGGCACGGATCTCGCTGACCAGCCACCTCCCGTCGACGTGGTCCAGCAGCATCGTCATTCCGGTGACGTCGGTTGAGGCGCCGACCGGCTCGTCTTCCATGGCCGGTGTGGTGAAGGATTGGCGTACCAGCAGCAGCACGGTGGCGTGGCGCGAATCGGCTGACTTGACCGCGGAGTCGACGACGCTGCCTGTGGTGCTCACCTTGCTGGCGAGCAGCATCGCGCGCAGATCCGCGCTGTTCTTGGTGTACCGGTCGCGGAAATCCCCGGTCGACCCGTCGACGACGGCGTGGATCTGATCGTCGATGCTCGCGGGGTCGGCGGTGGTCAGGGTCACCGCGTAGCTCTCCGCGGCGAACAGAGCTGCCCGGCCGGCAGCGCGATCGCGATGCTGGTCGATCAGCAGCCAACTCTGAAAGCCTGCGCCGACGACGAACACGGCGGCGCCGGCCCCGACGAGCCACTTCCGGGCCCGACGGGGCAACCCGACCCGCCGGCGTGACGACGGTGCGGCGTCCAGTGGCTCCGTCTCGGTCTCCTCGTCGGTGGAGTGGTCTACGACTGCGGTCATGCTCGGCCTCTTCTCCACGCGCTCATGTCAACTCGACTTCGCTCGCCAACCACCGGCCGTCAACGAGTTCCATGGTCATCTGAATGCGGTTGCGGTCGATCCGCGGTTCGGTGCGCACCGCGTTGGTGATCGACTGATCGACGAACAGCAACACCTCGGCGTGGGTGGTCGTCGCGCTCTTCACCGCGGCATCGACGACCACGCCGTTGCCCGCGGCGTGGTTGTCGATCAGGGTCTGACGCAATTGCGCCGAGCCGAGGCTGTACGCCTCCTTGAATTCTCCGGTCGCCCCGTCGAGAGCTCGGGTGTAGTTCTCGTCGATTGAGTTGGCGTCGAGAGTGGTCAACGTGACTGCGTAGTCGGTGGCCGCGGCGAGAGCGGCCTGCTGTGCGGCGTCGACGGCGGTGACCTGATGCAGACGCCATCCCAGGTAGCCGATCGTCGCGACCGCGGCTGCACCCCCGACGACAGCGACTGCTACCACCATGCGACCGCGCCAACCACGCCAACCGCGCCGAGGCGCGGGCGGCTCCTGCGCGGCGGTGTCGGTCTCGGCAGCAGCGCTCTCGTCGACGTCCGTCTCGTCACCGGTGCTAGACTCGGATTCGCTGCTGGCGGCGTCGGAGTCGCTCTTCACCGGGAGTTCATCGACGCGGTCGAAGACATTGTTGATGGTCGACATGTGCATACCCTTCTTTCGCTCAGTTGGGGACCCACGCGGGCATGGACGGGCCTCCGTACGGGGTGTCCAGGGTGTAGGGCGGGTACACCGGTGGTGGGGGCAGGGTTTCGTAGGGATCGTGGTCCGGGGGCGGCCCGGCGGTGTCATCATCGGGTGGGCGGGGTGCGTTGCGGGCGCCCCGAATCAGCACCGACGGATCGTCGTTGTCGCAGTAGGTGTAGCGGTAGGGCGCGGAGAAATCGGCCGCCGATGGTGGCTGGCGGGGCAGGTTGTAGTCGCAGCGGTACTTCGGGTACAGGTCGGCGAGGACCCAGATGCCGCCGTCGTGCACGGTGCTGGAGAGCCGGTCCACCAGCGACTCGTGATCGGGGCGCCACAGGTTCTCCAGTGCAGGAACGCGAAGGTAGAGCAGCTGAGACAGCGTAGTCAGGTTGCCCAGCAGGGCGTAGACGTTCTCGCGGTTGTCGGCGATGAAGGAATCGACCTGTTCGAGTTCGGTGCCGCCGAGGTCGACGAGCTCGCGGAAGCCGTTGTCCATCTTGTTGACTCCGCTGAGAATGTTCTGTAGGTCCATGCCCGTCTCGCCCAGACCGGGGGAGACGTCGGACAGCAGCGTGAACGAGGGCCGGACGTCTTGGAGCATGCTGATCGTCTCCGGAAGCACCCCCTCCAGTGTCGAGGTCAGCAGCACGGTCCCGTCCAGAATCGCCGACAGCTTCCGGGGGCCGTCGGGACCGACGCGCAGTTCCCCGAAGACGGCAGTGAGTTTGTCCGCATCGATTTGAGCAAGGGCACCACGGCTGTCATCGATGATCTGCGGCAGAGACACCGGGACACTGGTTTGTTCGCTGCCGACCAATGAGCCGTTGGTCAGATACGGCCCGTCCTGGTGCGTGGGGCGGAAATCGAGATACTGCTCGCCGGCCACTGACAGTCCGGAGACACGCACGTCGGTATCGCGGGGAATCGGGGTGTCGGCCCGGATGGCCACCACCGCCTCGGCACCGGTGGCGGTCAGGCGCACCGCCTCGACGCGGCCGACGGGAATGCCACGCAGGGTCACATCCTGGTTGGCCAACAAACCACCGGACTCGTCGAGTAGGACCCGCACCGTGATCGTTTTTTGAGTCGGGTTGATCCCGACTCCGAAGATCGTGACATAGGCGCCCGCGATGACGGTGGTGAGCATCAGCCCGAGCACCGACAGCAGGATGCGCCGCTGATGGCCGCGGCGGACGATGACGATGGCGAGCCGGCAGAGCTGGTCCACCAGGTCCAGGAACGGCCTCATCGTTGCGGCCCGTAGATGTGAGACAGCAGCATGTTCCACTCGTAGCGGAAAGCCCCGATCATCAGGTGCCAGTCGGTCCCGTCCGACCAGTGGAACTCGGGATCGCCGGGGTAGTTCTTGTCCGGCCAGGGGGCGAGGGTGAGTTTGGCAATCTCACCGTGCAGGTGCGCCGCGGTACCGTTGAACGTCTTCATCAAGATCCCGAGGAACCGGTTGAACGGGGTCAGCGACAACTCCGGATCGACGGTGATCTCATTGAGCACCCCGGCGAGGGTGTTGATGTCCTGGCTGATACTGCGGGTGTCGGTTCCCTGCAGCGAGGGGAACCGTGCGAGTTGAGCGGTGATCCGAGCCCCGGTATTGATCAGATCGATCAGGGCGTCGGTGTTGTCGGAGATGACGTTGAGTGCCGGCGCCAGGCCGGTGAGCGCCTCGTCGAACGTGGATTGGCGCTCCGACATCGCCGCGGCCAGATCCGCCGAGTTCTGCAGGGAGGCATCCAACTGTTCCGAGCGCGCACTCATCCGGGACAGCAGCGTGTCGGTCTGCTCGATGAGGGTGGCGACCTTGGAACCCCGCCCGCCGACGGCGTCTCCCGCGCCGTTGAGCATCGACACCAGGTATCGCACCGTCCCGCCGTTGACGAGCAGCGCCATCGATCCGAGAAGCTCTTCGATGGTCGGAGCGTTGGCGGTGGCGTCCAACGGTAAGGTTTCGCCGTCGCGCAGCAACTCGGCGTCCTCGCCGCGATTCGGATCGGGCCGGATCTGGACGAACACATCGCCGAGGGGGGTCGCCGCCCGCAACTCCGCGGTGCTGCCTTCATACAGCGGTACGTCCGATCGGATGTGCATGGCGATGTGGGCGGTGAACTCCTCGGCGCGAATCTCGGAGACCTCCCCGATCTGTGCTCCGTACAGCCGCACTTTCGCTTTGGTAGGCAGGTTCAGCGCATCGGAGAACACCGCGTTGAGCGTGTAGAACGTACCGCCGCCACCGGGGGCAGGGAGCGCCACGCTTTCCAGGTCGAGGCCGCACCCGGCAAGGACCGCCGTTGATGCGACGGCGATGACGTTGCGCAGAAGACGCAGACCGGCCAGTGGACGTCTCATGGGCCCTCTCCGATCCCGTCCTGCATCAGATCGACCATGGTGCCCAACCCGAAATCCGGCCCGTAATCTGTCATCGTCCCAGTGGCACAAGCCAATTGCCGCAAACCCATAAGGTTGCAGATCTCCTTGCCGAACTGGCTGTTGAACAGGGTCTTGCTGACCAAGAGGTGAGCGCGCAGGCTGCCCGCTTCCTTGTCGATGATGTTGTAGAAGTTGTCGACGAACAGCGGTCCGACGTCGAGGAGCTCGGCCAGATCGCGCTGGTTGTCGGTGAGGACGTCGGCTATGCCGCGCACATCGCTGAATGAGCCCTTGAGTCGCTCCTGGTTGCCCTCCAGCAGACGCGAAGTCTCGGCGAGAAGTTGATTGATCTTCGCGCCCGTCAGCCCGGCGCCGAGGTTTTCGGCGGCGAGCACGTCGCCCAGAGCGTGGACGTAGGAGCCGAATTCGCGTAGAGCCGCGTCGTTGTCGGACGCGGCTTTGCTGAGTTCAGCGACGTTGGTGATGATGGCCTGGATGTTCTTCTTCGATTGGGCGCCCTTGTCGGAGCCGACCTCCAGCGCCTTGGACAGCCTGGCGAGTGTGTCTTTGATGTCGGTTCCGTTTGCCAGGGTGATCTGTGAACCGAGTTCGACGAACTCACCGAGTGGACCCTGATTGTTCTCGTCGGCGTGCAAGGCACTACCGAGCTTGTGCATCATCGCCAGGGTGCGTTCGAACTCGACCGGGGTGCGTGTGTTGTTCACGCCGATGATGTCGCCGTCTTTCAACCTCGGCCCACCGCTGTAGGGCGGTGTCAACTCGACGTGCCGGTCGGTGAGCACCGAGGTCGACACCGTCACCGCCTCAACATCGGCGGGGATGTCGACGCCGGGGTCTATCGCCAGCTTCACCTCCACATAGCCGCCTTTGGGGGTGATGCTGCGAACCTTTCCCACTTCCATGCCCAGTACCGAGACTCCGTTGCCGGAGTAGAGCCCAACGGCGTCGGCGAACTGCGCAGTGACGGTGACCTTGTTCAGCGAGACGCTGGGGATGCGCGTCAGAAGAGTCGGACCGACCGCTGCCATACCGGTGATGGCCAGCACGAGCAGGATCGCACCGCTGAGAATGATCAGCTTGATCTGTCGCCTCATTGGCAGTCCTTGAAGTACTCGACAAGGTTGAACTGCTGGGCCCGGCCGCTGAGCGCGCACATCCAGGAGTCCACGAAGATCCCGGCGGGCAGGAAGACATCGGCGGCATTACCGCTGCCGGTCACGTTGGCGAAGTTGCGCACCGCCACCGGGGCCGACTGCAGGAAGCTGGTCAACAGTTCGTCGTGGTCGGCGGTCATGCGCATGAATTCGTTGAAGTCTTTGATCATTTGATCGATGGCCGGTTCGTCATCGAGGATCGTCTTGGCCCGGTCGACCAGGGTGGTGGCGCTGTCGAAGAGCTGCTGAACAGCGGCACGGCGGGTGGCGATCTCGCGCAGGACCGAACGTCCCTGCAGCACCAGGGCACCGATATTGGCGCGTTGGGTGCGCAACATGGTGGTCACTGCCTCGGTATTGGTCAGCAGACTTCCCAGCTGGCTTCGGCGGTCGGCGAGGATGTCTGACATCGACTGCAGATTGGTCAGCGCACCGGGAAGCTCCTCGGGAACGCCACCGAGGTTGGCGTTGAGTAGTTCGATGGAATCGACGAACCTCTCCGCGTCTACCGGTCCGAAGGTGCTGGTTGCGCCGGCCAGAGTCCGCTGCAGATCGTAGGGAACGTCGGTGTTGGACAGCGGGATCGTCCGATCATCGAGGGGCCCCTCACCGGCCGGCGACAACTCGAGGTACCGCGACCCCAGAATCGTGGTCAGTTTGATGGCCGCGCGAGTGTCGGCTCCGAGGGCGATGCCGTTATCGAGGTAGAAGCCGACGATGACGTGATCGCCGGCGAGTGCGACGTTCTCGATCTGACCGACCTTGATCCCGGCGATCGTCACCGCGTCGCCGGAGTGGATCTGCGCCGCCTGCGCGAAATTCCCCCTGTACCGGGTCTTGCCGACTCCCAGGCCGGCGTAGGACACGAGTCCGACGAGAACCGCGACGATCGTGATAATCGCGAACACTCCGATCCACGGCCGGCTGAACGACTCGAGCGGACGCTTGCTGAATTTGGGCATAATCCTCACCTGCACGCCGCCGTATGCCAATGTTCACTGCCGGGACTCGGTGTCGCCGCCCCCACGAATGCGCGGAACCAGTGGAACAGCCCTTGCCAGAGCCCAAAGTCCAATTCGCAGGCGTACACGTCGGCATAGCTGCCGCCCTGGCTGACCCGAGCCATCCCCTGCAGCACGAACGGCAGATTGGCCGCCATGTAGGCGAATCGTTCACGCCCGTCGTGAATCCCGTAGTTCAGCAGACCCGGCTGGCGCTCGACAAACTCCTGCAGGTCAGGCGCGACGTTGTCGACGATCGTCGCCAAGCGGGCCATCGTCGCGTTGATCGATCCGACGGAGGCGAGGAGGTCGTCGCGGTGATCGGCCAACGTCACCATGGCGTCGCGTGACTGCTGGATCATTGTCTCGATATTGGGGTTCTGCTTCGCCAAATCAGACATCAGCCGATCGAGGTTGGCGATCAGGGTGCTCAGCACCTCATCCGGCCCGGCGAACATCTCGGCCAGCGCGGAGGTTTGCGTGATCAACGTCAGCATCGAGCTCTGGTTTCCCTGCAGTGCCAACACGGTCGCGTTGCTCAGATTGTCCACCTGGTCGGGATCGAGTACGGCGAACAGCGGTTCGAACCCGTTGAGCATGTAGGAGATATCCAACGACGGGTTCGTTCGTCCGACGGGTATCTCCCCGCGGTCCGGCAACCGGCGGTGGTCGTCACCGGTGTCTTGAGCCAACCCCTGGGCTAACCCGAGGTAGCGCTGACCGATGATGTTCTGGTAGGTCACCGACGCCACCGTGTTGGTGTAGAGCGGCTGGCTGCGCAGCACTCGGAAGAACACTCGCGCCGATGTCCCGTCGAGTGCGATCTTGTCGACCCGCCCGACGCGAACGCCCGCCACGCGTACGTCGTCGCCGGGCGCCATCCCCGATACGTCGGTGAACACCGCCGAGTAGAAGTACGTGGGGCCGTTGATCTCGCGGCGCAGCGTGTTGTACACCATCCATGTGACGAGCAGCGCGAACGTGGTGAACAGTGCCAGCCCGACCAACGGCATACGACGGGTCCTCATCGGCCCTCCTCTGTGACCGGACTGATCTGCACCGTGCTGCCGCGCAGCAGTGGTCCCAACAGCAGCACTGTGCTGGTATCGCTGCGGCCGGCGATGCGGGCGATCTGGTTCTTCTCCACGGCGCTTCCGACCACACCGACGTTGCCGCCGATGATTGCCGACTGCGGATGCACCTCGGCGGCCAGCGGCGGTGGGGCGGGTGCCTCGACCGGCGGGGGGCTCTCGACGGGCCCCGGTGGTGGAC
>NZ_NCXO01000079.1 GCF_002104795.1 Mycolicibacillus koreensis | reverse complement strand
CCTTCAATCATTTGGCTACGACACGCCGGTCACCAAGATCAGGTCCCGACTCGTACACCACTCTGGTGGACGCAACCTCGGCATCTCGGACGACCCGCTGGTCGAGTCGTCTGATGGCATGGTCTAGTCCCTTCAGCACGGCCTCGACGATAGCGTCACGCACCGACATTCGATGTCCATCACAGGACTAATCGGCCGCATAGCTGTATGGGAAACCCACCCGTTTATTGAAGGGAGCCCGCCAATATTTCGTCGGTCCACAGGCGCGTCACCTCTGCGACCACCCAAGCCGCTCCGCCTCTCGCTCTGAAATATGCGTCAACTCGCATGACACGCCTCTGAGAAATATGGCAACGACATGACACCGCCGCTGAGAAAATGACACGCGGCGCGAGAACCTACAAAAGCACTCCCCTACCGCGCCATGTTGGTGAATCGCGACAAATGCAGTTGGTGGGCAACAGAAATCGTCGACGTCGGCCCGTTGCGGTGCTTGGCCAGAATCAGGTCGGCCTCCCCCACCCGCGGATCGTCGCGGTCGAAGGCGTCCGGGCGGTGTAGCAGGACCACCATGTCGGCGTCCTGCTCCAGGGAATTGTGCACCGAAATTCCTTGTGCGACGAAGTTGTGAGTCTCCTCCACGGTGCCGTCGAACACGTCGTGGTAGCCGATGCTGGTGATCTCCACGATGGAGTCCCAGAAAACCGCATCGGTTGCGTACCCGTGCAAATCATGGTCCTCAAGAACCGCAGCGACCCGGTGCAGGCGGTCACGGCTCGGCGCGTGCTTCCACAGGGTCGATCCGCAGAACTGAGTGTTCATCGCCGCAGCGAACGCACGGTGACTCATGCCTCGTTCTTGCAGAAGCCCCCGGACCTTCTCCCACACCTCTTTCGGCACGGTGTCCAAATTCGGGTTGCGTACGACATCGTGCAGGTTTGTCAGGATCTCCTGCGCTGCAGCCGCCTTGGCGCCGTGTGCGCCGACGTTGTGGAGGAACCGCACCTGGTTCTCCGCACCGTAGATGTACAGATGCCAACCATCACGGTAGCCGGCCTTGCGCACCCTTTTGATCCGGCTCAGCACTCCCATCCGCAACAACAGGCTGGCCACACCATCGATCAGACGTCGACTGGTCGATGCGTAGTAGATTCTCGCCCCACCTGAGCGCCCATCCCAGCGCACCGAACCGTCGGTGGACCACAGATGGCGAAGGAACAGCACCACCTGATCGTGGGGAAGGCTGAAAACCTCGTCGGGCACGAATTTTTCGTGACTGCGCAGTCCGAAGAGGCCAAGCGTGTCCAGCCACTCTGCGATCGGGTTGCGTCGACCGTGGGTCAAGCGGTAGGGCGCCGGCAGCCGTAGGGTGGTGACCCGCGCCGCCGGGTAGTCGTCGCGCACCGCGGTGACCCCGAAGTGCGTGGCCGCCGCACGCACCGCCGTCAGGTTCTGCTCATCGACCGAGGCGTAGCGGATCGGCTGATGACGCACACAGGAACCGTCTCCGATCATGTGTGCCAGCAGGATGACTTCCGCGTCGGCGCGGCGCTCGGTCTGGACCGGTTCGGGCACCCGGCGTGGCACCGCCACCCTGTCGCCGACCGTCAGGTCGCCCAATGCGACCCATCCGTCGATCGTCAGGAACGGGTGGTTGGCCGTCGCCTCCACCTCGCGCCCCGACGCCAGTCGCAGCGTGAACACTTCCCGGTGTCCGCTGGGAAACACGTTGGTCATGCGGCGCGGCACCATCCGGCGGTCCTCGTTGAGCGACCACACCAGGGGGCGCTCCCCGGTGCGCAGCAACTCACCCAGTGTCACCTCGGCCCCGGTGTCGGCGCGCAGAACCCGAGTGGACGCGGTCAGACAGCCCGACTCGCGTAGGTCGGCCAGCATGGGCTTTTTGTCGGTGCGCTGCTCGGGCCCGCGGTTGAGCTGGCTGATCGCGATCACCGGGATCTCCAGCTCCTTGGCCAACAGCTTGAGGTTTCGGGAGAACTCCGAGACCTCCACCTGGCGGGATTCGAACTTCTTCCCCGAGGTCATCAGCTGCAGGTAGTCGACCACCACCAGCCGCAGATCGGCCTTCTGGCTCAGCCGACGGGCCTTGGCGCGGATCTCCATCATGGTCAGGTTCGGCGAGTCGTCGATGTACAGCGGCGCCTCGCTGATCTCGCTCATCCGCCGCGCCAACCGGGTCCAGTCGTCGTCGCTCATCCGACCGGACCGCATGTCGGCCAGCTTGATCTTGGCCTCCGCGGACAGCAGGCGCATCACGATCTCGGATTTGCTCATCTCCAGCGAGAAGATGACGCTGGCCATCCGGTTCTTGATCGAACAGGATCGCATGAAATCCAGGCCGAGGGTGGAGTTGTGGGTGGGCACCATGCCGGGACCGGCCAGATACAGCCGGGCGGCGTTGTCGACCTGTACGCAACGCACCGGGACGGTCTCAACGCGGCCGACCGTCTCGACCTTGACCGCGTGCCCCCCGGTGTCCCCGGGCGGTGACGGCGGGGCCAGGTAGTCGGTGCCGCCACGCAACGCGGCGGTGGTCACCACCCCCCGAGCTGTGGGCCACTGGTGTTCGGCGTCGGCGACGATCACCGATCCGTCGGAGAATTCGACTTCGAAACAGGGCCGGTCGACCATCACGTCGGTGGCCGCCACTACCCGCGTCGGGCGTCCGTCGGCGTCGAGCAGGTGCTCCCCGACGGCCACCTGCCCCATCGTGGTCCAGCCGGTCGGCGTGGGCAGCGGCGTGTTCAGCGACAGCGCCTTCCCCATCCCGGGACGCGCGGCGACGATGATCATCTGACCGGCGTGCAGCCCGTTGGTCACCTCGTCGAAGTCGGTGAACCCGGTGGGCACCCCGCGGGCGAGTCCCCCGCTGGAGGCGATCGCGTCGATCTCGTCCATGGTGGGCTGCAGCAGCTCCTCCAGGGGGACGAAGTCCTCCGCGGAGCGCTGCTCGGTGACCTCGTAGATCTCCGCCTGCGCCCGGTCGACGACCTCGGCGACATCGGCCCCGTCCGCGCCGGCGTAGCCGTACTGCACCACCCGGGTGCCGGCCTCCACCAGCCGGCGCAGCAGCGCCTTCTCCGCGACGATCCCGGCGTAGTAGCCGGCGTTGGCGGCGGTGGGCACCGTGGAGATCAGCGTGTGCAGGTACGGGGCGCCGCCGACCCGGCGCAGCAGGCCGCGCCGATCCAGCTCGGCGGCGACGGTGACCGCGTCGGCCGGTTCGCCGCGGCCGTAGAGGTCGAGGATCGCGTCGTAGATGTTCTGGTGCGCCGGGCGGTAGAAGTCGCCGGGGCGCAGCCGCTCGAGGACGTCGGCGACGGCGTCCTTGGACAGCAGCATCCCGCCGAGCACCGACTGTTCGGCGGTGAGGTCCTGCGGCGGTTGGCGCCCGAAATCCTCGTTGGGCGGCGGCCCCTCAGCCGGGCCACGCGAGGAGCCTCCCGACGCCCCGAGGTCATCGACAACGGCCATACCGCCGCCACACTCCCTTCCCCGTTTCCGGTGGCCCGCACGCTACGACAGCCCTACGACAGCCCCCCGACAACCCCGGTCGTCCGACCCGGACCGACCGTGGGCCGCCTTGAGAGTAGAGGTTGCTGACGCGGTCCCCAAACGAGCTTGTTGATGGAGTTGTGGACCGCCTGTGGATAGAGCCGCCCCGGGGTGTTAACCGGTTGGGGATAACCTGTGTAAGACTGCTTACCTGTTTCACATCTGCGCAGTTCAGAGCCGCTGGTGCGGGGTTGTGCACTGTGGATGACAATCGCCTCGGCGTGTCGCGAAAATGACGCCTTCGGGCGTGTTGCGTGACCGGCGGGAAAGCCCTGGGTAAACAGCCAATTAGGTTAGCTGAGCTTGCGACCCGGCGCGCGTGTTTGCTGCGAACGCCCGGCCCGGGACCCAGGCGCGGCCCAGGCGCGGCAACGCCCCGGGGCAAGCACACAGGCTTGCCACCGGGGCGTTACAGGCGGGCTGTGTCTTGTCGGCTAACCGCGGGCCCAGGACACCCGTCGCGACCGACCAGTCCTGGCCGACTAGTCCTGACCGACTAGTCCTGGCCAACGACGTCGATGGTGACGTCGACGTCGACCTCCGGGTGCAGCAGCACCCCGACGATGTGCTGGCCGACCGACTTGATGTGGCCCTCGGGCATCCGCAGGATGCGCTTCTCCAGGTGCGGGCCGCCGGCCTTCTTGATCGCCTGGACGATGTCGGCGGCGGTCACCGACCCGAACAGCTTGCCGGAGCCGGCGGTGGTCTTCGCCGGCAGCGCGATCGTGCCCAGGTCGCTCAGCGCCGCCTTGAGCTCGTCGGCGTGCTCGCGGTCGCGGACCTGCTTGGCCTCGCGGGCCCGACGGATCTCGTCGGCCTGCTTCTGGGCGCCGCGGGTGGCCGGGATCGCCAGCCCGCGCGGCAGCAGGAAGTTGCGGCCGTAGCCGTCCTTGACCTCAACGGTGTCGCCGGCCACCCCGAGGTGGTCCACTTCGGCGGTCAAAATCAGCTTCATGATGTGTACTTTCCGTTCCGGTGGCGCGGCTTACCGCGTCGAGGAGGTGAACGGCAGCAGCGCCACCTCGCGGGCGTTCTTCACCGCGATCGCAATGTCGCGCTGGTGCTGGACACAGTTGCCGGTCACCCGGCGTGCGCGGATCTTGCCCCGCTCGCTGATGAACGTGCGCAGCAGCGCGGTGTCCTTGTAGTCGATCTCCTGCCCCTTTTTGGCGCAGAACGCGCACTTGCGGGTCTTGACCGGCTTCTCGGGGGCGGGCCGCCGCTTGTTGGACTTAGCCATGGATCTATCTCTTTCGTTCTCTCGTACGGGGGCTCGGCGCCGGGGCGCCGGGCCGGTTAGAAGGGGGGTTCGTCGTCGCCGCCGCCGAAGGAGCCCGACGCCGGGGCGCTGCCCCACGGGTCCTCGGCCGGGGGTGCGCCCGCCGAGCTCGCTGCGGCACCGCCGCCGCGGGGGCCGCCGCCGCGGCTGACCTTGGTGACCTTGGCGGTGGCGTAGCGCAGCGACGGGCCGATCTCGTCGACGTCGAGTTCGATGACGGTGCGCTTCTCGCCCTCACGGGTCTCGAACGAGCGCTGCTTGAGCCGACCGGTGACGATCACCCGGGCGCCCCGGGTGAGGGTCTCGGCCACGTTCTCGGCCGCTTCCCGCCAGATGCTGCACCGCATGAACAGCGCCTCGCCGTCCTTCCACTCCCCGGTCTGACGGTCGAAGATGCGGGGGGTGGAGGCGACGGTGAAGTTCGCCACCGCCGCGCCCGACGGGGTGAACCGCAGGTCGGGGTCGGCGGTCAGGTTGCCGACGATGGTGAGGTTGGTGTCACCAGCTGCCATGAGAATCCTCCTGGAATGGGCGGGTTGTGCGAGCACCGAGCGGACCCCGGCGCGGGTCCGACCGGTTCCGGCGGGACGGCGACCGGGATCTGATCAGGACAGGATCTGATCAGGATAGGCACCGGCACCGCCTGGGCCACGTCGCTTAGCCGAATCAGTGCTTGTCGGCGCGCATCACCTTGGTGCGCAGCACCGATTCGTTGAGCCCCAGCTGGCGGTCCAGCTCGGACACGGTGGCCGGCTGCGCGGTGACGTCGATGACGGCGTAGATGCCCTCGGCGTGCTTGGCGATCTCGTAGGCCAGCCGACGCCGGCCCCAGATGTCCACCTTCTCCACGGTGCCGCCGTCTTTGCGGATGACGTTGAGGAACGTCTCCAGCGACGGGGCTACGGTGCGCTCATCAAGGGTGGGGTCCAGGATGACCATGATTTCGTACGGACGCATGGGAACCTCATCACCTCCTCTGGTCGTGTGCGGCCACGGGAATCCCCGCGGCAGGAGGGTCGCCTGCGTCGGCAACGCGCATCAGGCTACCGCAGCCGGTCCCGACCAGCGAAATCGCCGCCCGTCTAGGTGACCCGCACCTTGTCGGCGATCTGGGTGGCGATCTTGGTGGCCGACTCCCCCGGCTTGGCGCTGCAGGTGTTGACGTCGATGATGATGTTGTTGCGCACCGCCAGCGCCCGCCCGCAGGCCCAGCCCTCCGGGGGGCCGTTCTGCTGGATGGTGATCAGGCTCATCACCCCGTTGTCGGTGGTGATCGGCCCCGGCGTCCACTCGGTGCCGCTCTGGGTGTGGATGTACTCGCGGCACTCCGGCCACTGTTTGGTCGACGCCTCGAAGAACGCCTTGGACTGCTTGGCGCCGGTGAACATCACCACCGACTCCTGGGCGTAGTGCTCGAAGTTGTCGCTCTCGGCGAACGTCAGGTCCCGCACCGCGGCGAACCCGCTGTCGGCGTAGACCTGGGCCTGCGCCGCGCCGTCGACGGCGAGGCATTCGCGGGGTTCCATCGTGTCGGCGTCGTCGGACATCGCGACCCGATTGCGGGTCACCGCCATCTCCTCGGCCCCCATGATCGCGTTGATCTGCTCGGTGTCGAGCAGCAGATCATCCAGCGCCCCCTCGGCCAGCGGGCGGGCCGTGCTGGTGGTGGTGCTCGTCGTCGTCGGTTCGCTGTCGTCGGTGTCTCCGGCCCCGCCGCACGCGGCGGTCACCAGGCAGAGTCCCGCACTGATCAGTGCGGCCATTCGACGGCGCATGTCGCTATTCTCCCGTCCTCGTAACGACCAATCCGCAAGCCGAGCCGTGGCAACCGCCCTGGTCGGCGCCTGCGTGCTCACCCTAACGCGACACCGCCGACAATCGGGTCCCGCTGGTCAGATCCGTGTCGGTCACCTCGCGCCGAAGGGCGGGCGGACGCAGCCAGGTGGGCAGCCATCCCGGCGGGGCGTCGGCGGCGCGGTCGAACACACCGCCGGCCGGGTCGTCGACCCGGCCGTCCCAGCGCACCAGATCCTCGGCGGGCCGGTAGATCTGGCGCACCACCAGCACACACAGGGCGACCACCGCCAGGTCGCGCACCGCCACGGTGGCGGTGAACCACTGTTCGGGCAGGCCCCGGTTCTCCGCCCCGAACAGGTAGTACATCCGCGGCACCCAGACCAGTGCGTCGACGGTCATCCACGCCAGCAGGATCCGCCGGTGCGGCAGCGCCAGCACCGCCAGCGGCACCAGCCACAGCGAGAACTGCGGGCTCCACACCTTGTTGGTCAGCAGAAACGCTGCCACCAGCAGGAACGCCAGCTGGGCGACGCGGGGGCGGACCGGTGCGGTGAGCGCGACGTAGCCGATCCCCGCGCAGCACAGCGCGAACGCGGCGGCCACCACGCCGTTGAGCACCGCCGGCGGCTCCCAGAAGCCGAGCCCGGGGTCGAATCCCGACCAGCCGGTGAACGACTTCACGACGTTGTACAGCGAATCCATGTCGGCGTCGCGGCGGGAGTTCAGCCGGAAGAACTCCGACCACCCGCGCGGGAACAGCACCATCACCGGCAGGTTCACCAGCAGCCAGCCGGCCACTGCCGCGGTGATCGTCTGGACCACCTCCCGGCCCCGCCCGGTGCGCAGCGCCAACACCGCCAGCGGCCCGAGCAGCAGCAGCGGGTACAGCTTGGCGGCCACCCCCAGCCCGATCAGCACCCCGGCCAGGGTGGGACGCCGCCGCGCCCAGGCCAGCAGCCCGGCCATCGCGAACGCGGTGGCCAGCGCGTCGAAGTTGGTGAAGATCTGGAAGATCACCAGCGGTGACGCCCCGATCAGCATCGCGTCCCAGATCCGCCGGCCCGCCAACCCGGCCGACGCCCACAGCGTGATCAACCAGGCCAGCGCCAACCCGAACGCCACCACGTCGAAGAACACCACCACTTCGGCGACCACCGGCAACGCGATCACCTTGCTCGCCGCGGTGTAGGTCTTGGCCAGCGTCATCGCCACGTACTGGTAGACGCCGGTGAGCACCGGGTACTCCATGTGGCGCACCGCCGGTGCCCCGTCGTAGCGGGTCTGCGGCATGCCGTGGGCGTTGGTCTCCACCCAACTGGACTTGTACGGGAACTTGCCCTGGTTGAGCAGTTCGGCGCCGTAGAGCGGCACGGTGTCGGAGTAGCACAGCTGGTAGTAGGCGCGCTGGTTGTCCCAGTTGGCGACCCGCTGGTCGCCGGCGCCGGTGCCGGTGCTCTGCAGGCACGGCGCCTTGGTCGACCAGCCCAGCGCCAAAAACACCAGCGCCACCACGAACATCACCCGCACCGGGGTGAAGAACCGGGTGCGGCCGATCAGCGCGTGCCGGCCCACCGGCCCGCCGATCACCTCGGCGACCGCCGAGCCGAGGTGATCGGTGCGGCTGGGGCAGTCCCGGTCGGTCAGGCTGCGCCGGTCGGCCGCCAACGCGCGCGGCGACACCCGGTCCACCCGGTCGCCGGTGGCTGGCGCCCCGGTCACGGTGGCGGCGGCGGGGGTTCCGGCCCGGGCGGCGGCACCGGGGCC
>NZ_NCXO01000078.1 GCF_002104795.1 Mycolicibacillus koreensis | reverse complement strand
GGGTTGGGGTGTGCGGGGTTACCTGACGGTGGGGTTCTGGTCGGCCTTACGGAGTCCGTCGGCCTCCAGAACGACCAGGCGGAAGACCGACCAGAAACCGAGTAGAAGACGGGACGGAATCCGCCCTGAAGGTCGCCCGTAAGGTCGAACAATTTCCGACCGACCTCGACGAGGCGGCTGGAGTACCCGTAAACCCCGAGGTAAGGATGTGCTTTCGGGGTGTACGGGGGTAGCCCTCTCCGAGTCGCACGGATCAGAGAACGGCCCCACCGACCCCGAAAACCTCAGCCCGTCACCCGCCCGTGCGGGTCGGTGTGGTGGGTCTGGAAACGGGGATCAGACGGCGGCGAGGGCTCGGGACTGGTCGGGATGGTCGAGCTGGCGGGCAGCCCCCAAGACCTTGGCAACCACGTCGCGGTGGACGCCGTGATCCGAGGCAATACGGTTCAGGGCAGCCCCGTCGGCGTCGGCGGCGAGGATGAGCGCGATGTCGTCCGCGTCGAGCTTCCGAGCTACCCGCGCCGCGTGGACCTGCTCCGCAAGGTCGCGGAGTTCAGGCGTCGCGGTCGCGGGAACGGTCGCGGTCGCGTCTGCGGTTCGCGGGGTCCCGTCGCGGTTCGCGGTCGCGGTCGGAGCTGCGATTCGCGGTTCAGGCTCACGTTTCGCGGTCGCGGTTTCCGCGTTTCGCCTGGTAATCGCGCTCCGCCCGTCGCGGGTCGCGGCGCTGACCGATGCGGGCTGCGCGGCAGTTGGCGGTGCGGTCGCCGCAACCCCCGCCTTCATCCGCGCCCACGCGGGTGCGGTTTTCACGAGTCCGCGCGTCGCGGCGAGGATGGACAGGTCGATGGTGACGGGGGCGAGGACGGCGAGCTGCGGCAGCACTCCGACCATCACGGTGAACGAGTACAACTCATGGGCACTCCACCCGAACGCTGCGGCCACGATCCCCCAGGTGATGGTTTTCACCGCGCGGTCCTGCTCCGCTCCCTGCATCTGCTCCAGGGTCGGCAGAGCCTCGACGGCCAACATCAGCAGGACTGGGGGAACCGCCGCCCAGCCGATCCCGAGCCACTGGGTAGGTCCAGGCGGGAGGGTGAGCGCGGCCTTCCCGACGTTGCCGATGACCGAGAGCGCGGTCGCGGCCACCAACCACAGGATGATGCGTCGGCGGTTCCGCCGCATCGTCTCGAAGGCGGCGCGGTACCACATCTCCTGGAGCTCCGCCTCCTGGCGCTGGGCCTTCGTCAGCTTGCTCATGGGTTCCATCCTGATCGTTCCGTCCGTCATCTCCGCCCTCCCCGACCGTCACGTCCCACTACGCAGCACCCGTCCTCGTGGCTGTCTCGACGACTTCCATCAGGTCGGCGAAACCCGACCCACGACGGACATCGACCGACATGCGGCGGACGGCAGAGACCGCCTCGGCGGCGTAGCCGACCGAGACGAGCCACGACCCCGAGGACCGCCGTCCAGGGTTAGGTCGCCAGTAGCGGGAGAAGCGCGGCAGGTCGGTTTTCATGTAGTTCGTCAGCTCGGGGATGTAACCCTCGGGGGTCACCGAGAGTCGGTGGGTGTCACGGTCGAGGGAAAGCCAGACAATCGGTCGGTACGGAGTGAAGCTGGGACTGGAGTAGTCGGCGTAGTAGGTCATGCTGCGCTCCTCGCTGGCGCTCGGACATGAACCGACGAGGCATGCTCGTACAGATCAACGAACAGGTTCGGTACCCCGATATAGAGGTCGTCGTGTGTTCTCGCGCCCGAGTCACAGACGGCGATCTGGTACCCCGCGACCGCAGCCGCGATGACCAACTCCCCGACTCCGACGTGCCCGATTTCGGGATGGCGCATGGTCACCCACTCGGAGACGTGGTGGTCTTTCACCGAGTCCTGGTCGGTGATCTCGGTGACGGCGGGAAGCCTGGTGATCAGACAGTCCACGAGTTCCCGAATCCGCTCCACGGAGACCGATTCGAGCTCCCGTCGGCGGTGGAGAAAATGGGAGGGAGCAAGGTTCATCACACCACCCGTCGAGAGGTCGGACATGTCAACGAGCACCTCGTCAACCTTCTGTTGAGTGATCCGAGGTCGAGTCGGCCAGTACGACTCGGGGTTTCCAAACGGCGTCCTCCAGCCCGCTCGGCGGGCGCGCTCGGACTCAATCAGAAAAGGTGGGATGTCGACCGTCGGGGTGCCGTCAAGGTGACGGATCGTGAAGCCCGCGAGCACGCAAACGATGGTGGTTTCGAGGTCGTCGAGAGGACGACCCGCTGCGTCGTCGATCCAGGGGCGGAGAACCTCGACGGGCGTGGTCTGCGGGACGGACTCGACGGTTGTGGTCACGGGGAAGCGTGACGACAGGTAGAACGCGGCGGCGGTGATCGGGTCGCGGTCGTGGTCGCCCCAGTGGTCGCGGAGGGCTCGGATTGAGGTGTTGGGATTGACGGTTGACTCCAGGATTCGGAGACAGAGGTCGGTGTCGTCGAGGCTCCAGGTGGGGTCGATGTCAGTGAACTCGGCACGGAGGAAGGAACTCATCGAGTGCCTCCCTGCCGCTTGGGAAGGCCCTTGCGGGGGGTATATCGGCCGGACGCTTTTACGGTGGGTCGGGGTGGCGCGGGAGTCGAGAACCGTCGGGGTGCTTCCTCGCCGTCGGAGGTCGAGGTGGCTGGGGCGGGCACCGACACGAGGGGCTCGGGGGTCTCGTCCTGCTCGTCGTCCTCGGGCTCGTCAAACAGGATGGAGGCCAACGAGCCAACGTCCTGCTGACTTGTCCAGTCGACCTGAGGTTTGATGACGAGGTTCGACACACGGTCTCGGGTTCGGTTCCTCTGATCCAACAGAACTCCGGGTACGTTCTCCAGCGCCTTGCGGAACGTCGAGAGCTGCATCTCCGATCCCCGCTCGAATTCAACCCGTTTCAAAAAGGCGCTGTGGAGCTCGGTGAGCGTCGCGCAGGCGTTGATGGGCCATTTTCCTCGACTGTCACCCTCGACCGTGACGACCTGACGAGGTGGGAGGGGGAGAACAGTTTTCGTATCACTCACGGTGGTGCAGCAGTTGTGGACGAAACCACCAACCCTGTCCGTGTCGGCGGCGAAGTGTCCGTAGACGGCGGGGTGAATCTGTAACCACCGACGGTCACGAGTGACGTGAGACTGGTACGCCCGCACCCAGCGGGCGAAAATCCCCTCAAGCTCCTTGTAGAGCTTGTCGTCCAACGTCTTGTCCTCCCGACCCGCGAACGACTTTGGAAATGCGATGGGTCGGATGCGGTTCAGATACGGCTCGGCGTCGTCGACCCGAACCGTCGGAAGCTGGTTGGCGGTGATGTAGAACTGCGCGCGGTTCACGAATGCGAACATCTGACCAAACTTCTTGTCCGACTGGATCGGATCGTCGCCTGTGACTTGCTTGAAGGGCGCAAGATCGTTGATGTGTTTGGCCGACATGTCGCCAGCGATGCACGCCGCCTTTCCGTACAGTTCGGCTGAGGCGTGTTTGTGGTCCGAGAGCTGTTGGAGGGTAACGGCGGCGACGATGCTCGACCCTGGGTTGCACTGCCGACCGTCGAGCAGCCAGCGGACGAGCTTGGTAGCCGTCGACTTTCCCGACCGCGACTTACCGAACAGGAACGGCACGTGGTCGGGCACGCTTGTCGGGCAGACGATCTGGCACATCGACTCCTCGAAAACCTCGATCTGGTGTGGCCCGATGCTCGACTCCAGCCACCGCTCGTAGGTGGGGCAGGTGGCTTTGGGGTTCCATTTGATGTGGAGTTTGTAGAGCGACTTGTATTTCGGGTCGTGGGGGAAGAGACGCCCCGTCACGGCATCGAGCATCCCGTTCTCGACTGGCAGGAGCGAGCTGCTCGGAGTGGCGGGCAGGATCAGGTCATACTCCTGGCACAACGCGCGGATGTGCTCCTTGACGGTCGCCAGGACAGTTGAGGACATTTTGTTCCCGAGGTATCTGCGAACCTCGGCTTGGAGCACCGCATCGCCTCGCTGGAAATACCCCGAGGAGTAGACACGGATTTCGCCCGCTGCGTCGACATGGACAGGTCGCACACCGCCGACGATGGCAACCGACACGTCCGACGGGAGGACCGAGCCCGACTCGGGATCACACCACGGAGACGGGTCGATGGGGTCACTCTCGATGCGCCTCATCCGATCCAGGGCGGAGAGGTCCGACGCTTCCTCAGCGGCGAACGCGGCGGCGGCACGCTCGGCGGCTTTGCGCCGACCCTCCTCGATCTGCTCGGGGGTCAGGCCGTTCCCACCCTTGCCCTTCTTCTGCTCGGGGCGGCGGTCGGCAGGCTTCTTGTTCTCCTGGGTGCGATCCAGGAGGCGGACCCACGAAGCGGCGCGGCGCTCGGGCGGCAGGGCGGCGAAAACGTCGTCCAGTCCCGACTTCCCTCCGCCAGGAACTCGCATGAATCGAGTTGTCTTAGAGTTGGACAGCGCCTCGGCGAGGTAGGCCGCGCCGTCATAGACCGCGCGGTTGTGCGCCGCGTCGGCGTCCATACAGATGATCATGTCGCGGTCATCAGCCAGCGACACCAGGTCGAGGCTCGGAGACCATTCACCCTCCGACCAGGACGTGCAACTCGGGAGCCCGACGATCCAGGTGTCGGTGTCACCGACCTCGGCGGACAGTGACGCTGCGGTCATCGACTTCTTGTGTCCCTCGACGAGAAGGAGCTTGCCCTCCTCGGAGCCCTGACGGATCACACCGTAGGTGGGCACGGCCCCTTTGAGGAACTGATATTTCCCCTCGCCTGGGGCGGGAGTGTCAGGTCGGTACTGGAACTGCGGGTGTCCGTCGAGGTCGGTCCACACGAAGATCACGCCGCACGGTTCGGATTTCAGGTGAGACCACGGGGTCTCACCGTTGACCACCAGATCGTCGGAGGAGCGAACCGACCGCACCAGGTCGGGGTGCTCGTCGAAGAACTCCTCGGTGAGACCACACTCCTGAGTCAGACGCTCGCGGTCGTCATCGAGGAGGGGCTGTCCAGGGAGGGACTGAACGTCCCCCGTGTCGTCACGGTCGGTAGTCCCTGGGTCTGGT
Organism: Mycolicibacillus koreensis; assembly: GCF_002104795.1. Lineage (GTDB taxonomy): Bacteria > Actinomycetota > Actinomycetes > Mycobacteriales > Mycobacteriaceae > Mycobacterium > Mycobacterium koreense. Next base: position 4,211 of record NZ_NCXO01000078.1, on the reverse strand, counting down.
GTTACAGTGGGGTTGTCGGACATCCGACACCTTTCTCAATGGTGGAGACGGAATCTTCGTTTGGTCGCGGGGTTCCGTCTCTACTGCTGTCTGGGGGTTATCCGTTGGCGGAGAGGGTCTCGCCGAGCTCCTCACCGCACATCCAGGCGTCGAGGCACGAGATCGGGTAGTACACCAACCTGCCCCGCTTCACGTAGGCAGGACCTTCGCCTCGGAATCGTTTCCTCGCGAGCGACGCCTCGGACAGGCCCACGTACTGCGCTGCCTGTCGCGGGCGCAGCGCCGTCGGGCTCGGCATCACGCTGGTCATCGCTCCTCCTGGTGATAATCGCCTGTATTTATCTGGACGTATCCACAACGTAGCAGATGTGATGTGATTGTGTCCACTGATTGACTGGAGATTTTCTCATCATCGCCGTAGGCTGAGGGCGTGCATGACGAGGAAATCGGTCGCTACCTGCGGCAATCCCGAGAATCTCGGCAGATGACCGCCAAACAGCTCGCAGACGCTTTGGGGCTCGATCCGTCGGCGTACTCTCGCGTCGAGCTGGGCAAACGAGGGCTCAAAGCAAGCGAATTGGTGGCTGCCGCCGACATGCTCGGTATGAGCATCGACGACCTCGTTCATCGTCGCGACGGGCGAGCCGTCGAGGCGTGGCGGCAAGCCCAATCAGCGGCGGTCGTGGCGGCGGCGGGCGTGGCGACCTTGGCTCAAAGGCTAGACGACCTGGCTCGGGTACAAGACCTTCCTCCAGGGCTCGTCGGCGAGTTGTTGGGGGACGACGGCGTGGTGGTTCATGTCCAGAGCGACTCGGAGGTAGTTGAATCTCGGCTTCGGGAGCTCCTAGCGCTGGTCGTCGTCCGCCCGGCTCCTACTCGTCTCGATGAGGCCCTTCCCGCCGAGTAGTTGTGAGGGGCTGAAACATCACGCGCATCATTCGTCACGTGAACCTCATAAATCGACTCAAGTCACACAAAGCGGGCAATTCGGGCAACTTTTCAAAAGTTGCTCTTTAGGGATTTTTTCGTGTCTCATGCCCGACCAGCGGTGATAGAGGGAAAAAATCGGCCTATAGATAGGTTTTGAAAAGTTGCCCGAATTGCCCGCGACCCACCCTGTCGATGTCCCCTACCCACCTCGCGGGCCAGGCTCGGCGCGTCGAGAGTCCTCGGGTACACCCGACCTCCGCCCCGTGCCCAGCTACGGAATTCTCGGGTGCTACGCGCTGGCGTCGGAGGATAGAGAGAGTGAGCGCGGAGGATGGTCAGATGGTCTCTTCGGTTTCTTTCGCCCAGTACGGGACATAGCGCATGTGCCTGCGACTTGCGTTCGGGTCATCGGGGACGATTAGCTTTGCATCCAACGCATCGCGGATGTACGTCGAGACGGTCGACGTATGCGCCTCCGACATGCGAAACCGTTCGCGCAGAGACTTGTTCGTGAGCTGCTCCCTGCTCACCATTCGCAGGCACGCATGTAGGTAGACGGCTCTCAGGCGTTCCTCCGGTGTCATGTCTCGTACCGATTTCGGACCATGCACCGTAACTACCGTGTGGTTTGCGATGACCCGAACATCAGGAGCAGGGAGCTGGTGATATTCGATGGCGAAGCCGATCCTGTCCCACCCGCTGCCGCGTTCCTCGCAAATCTTGCAGCGCCGCAGCATGGTGGCGAGCTTCTCGTTCCGTGATCGCGGGGGCGCGTTAATGAACATTTGTGGAGAAATGAGTGGTTCACCAGGGTTGGTGACTTCCAGACGGTTGTCGTAAATTTCGATGAGGGGTCCACTGCCCGTCACCGATAGGTCTTGGTGGGCGAGCGCATTGGCTATCAGCTCACGGACCGCTAACTGCGGATACGCATGCACCTCGTCGCGGAGCGCCTCGTCTATACGCTCCGTGCGGGGGAGTAGGTCATTAACGAAGCCGACGAGCCCTTGGAATCCACTCGCGTAGCCCCTTCGACCCTCAACCTCGCGTTCGGCAATGGCTTTCGTGAGTCCCTGGTACTTGATGACCCTCGCTGCCTTGCGTTCGATGTATGGGAACTGGCGGAGGTCGTTGGCGAATAGCAACGCACCTAGGTTTGTGACGCTGAACTTCGCCGTCGCGGCTTCCTCGATGAGTTTGTCAGCGAGGAAGTTCTCCAGGATATCGGCAGTCGGTGGCACCTGTGATCCTTGGAGGCCGTAATAGCTCTCGTAGTCGAGTGCTTGCATCAGCGAGCCGGTGTCCATCGGTGCCGATGCCAACTGGACTTCGTAGGGCGTGGCATCGAGAGCTCGCCAGAGCTGGCGGTGCAGGGTCGGGTGCTCACTGAGCTTCTTGGTGTATGTGCCGACGCGGATGTACGCCTCACCGATGAACTGCACGGGGGCGTGGCTCGCTGCTTGGATTTCGAGAATCACTACACGGCGTCCCTCGATCTCCCCAACGTGCAGCGTCATCTCGGGCGCAGGGTCGAGAGCGCGGTGCAACCAGGGGATGAGGTCTTCGTTGCCCTTGGCTTTGGCCGTGTAGGGATCGAAGGTCGTTCCCACGATGTCGTGGGGCTGATCTGCAATACCCCAGACGAGGTATCCGCGTGGGCGCTGATGCAGCGCAGCAGAGTTGGCAAGACCCGAAATCCGCGTACCGATCGTTTTAGGATCGCCCAGGTTCTGCTTGAACTCGATCCACTCGGTCTCGGTGGGGCGGTCGATGAGCTGGTGAACCATGCCCGAGAACTCGTCAGGGCTCAGAGTCCCACTATGCACGCACTTCTCCGATTCGTTTGCCGACCTTCCTGCATCCTCACTCGCTGAGGAGAAGGTCCTGTTTCACCTTAAATGGAAAGCCGCAGGTCACGAGGATGATCTTCGCATCCATCGGCTACAAACTTAAATGAAATGCCGCCGACCTGCGGCTTAGCCGATATCCGTAGTGACCGTCCTAGGCGGCGAGGTTAGGTCGGGTCCCGCCGTGGGACCGCCACCCAGCCTCCCGCCGCCTAGCACACGGTCCGCACGACGCCCCCATCGTCAATCCGCCCGCCAGCTCGGCGGCACTCGCCGCCGCCCGTTCGGTCACTCCTGCGAAGCCGTAGCCAACAATAACTGGGTGACGGCTTCCACGATCCTGGCTTCGATACCGGTTTCCGCCAGGTGTTCCCGAATCAACCTCCGCGCCGCCTGGAAGCGGCGTACACCGCTCACGTCGACTGTTGCAGCAGCCTCTTCAGCTTCCTTGCCCAAGGTAGCGAGGTCGACGTGTAGAGACTGCCTGTTGTCGTAAGTTGGGAAAGGGACTGCAAAGACATTCTTATCGAAGTGCCGAGCGCCGTATAGACCTATAGCTTGCAATGGCTTGACCTCAGACAACAGCGGAGCAGAATTGAGGATTGCAGTCAAATAGTGCGCCTCAGCTTCCACCATCACAGGCATCCAATAGAGGCTGTGGTCGATTATGGCATCGGGCTCTCGGATGATTGCCGCTGCCAGAACGGTGCCCGTCTTTGTGAAGGCGATGCGGACGGGTGCTATCGGGAACTGCGCTGCAAGCTGTCCGTGGTGATCGAGCCGCTCCAGGAATGGACGCGACTCAGATTTTGCCTTGTACTTAGCCCAACTTTCTTCGGCAGTGGACCACCAGGCGGATAGCCCGTCGTGAAATTCAATCTCGTCTGAGGTCAGTATTCCCTTGTCCGTGACAGGCAACACTGCTTCGCGCGGTTCTATGACACGGAAGGGCAGCACGGACTCTCCGAGATACACCCTTCGAACGAACCTGCTCTCAACATTTCCTGCGAGCGGCTCGCACGCGGCCCACGGCTCGTGGACACTCCGTAGCGACACCACCGAACGTCGCCCAGCTCCTGCCCCAAATGGTCCTGACGGACCTTCTTTTACGTACGTCAGCACGAGAGGATAGATGATTGCCCCATCACGAAACCGCTCTTTATATGGCGACTCAGGCACAACCACCCCGTGATCCAGTACCGCGACACGCGACTCACTGACGCTGATGTGTTCGGCGGCTACCGACCACGGCATGTCAGCTCGGGGCAGACGGCCAACCCAGGCAAGGGTTTCGGTGGGCATCTTGCCAGGGGTCTCCGCAAGCCTGCCGTGAACAACGCACGCTGTCATCGGGAACTGAACCGCACTGGGTTCGGTGGAGGCTCGGACTATTGGATTCCGGCCAGGGCTTGGCCGGTCCGGGTGTCAGCGTAG
>NZ_NCXO01000077.1 GCF_002104795.1 Mycolicibacillus koreensis | reverse complement strand
CCGGTGGTGGACCGGGGGGTGGCAGGGCCGGTGGGCCCTGCGGATCGCCGGGCATCGAGTGTCTGGGCGGGGTCACGTTGGGACGGTTCTCCGTCACCCCGGGGGTGGGCTGTACCCCTTGGGATTCCAGAGCCGGGAACAGATCCGGTGCGGTCGGGGTCTCGGGTGCGGTGTCGCAACTCGGTCCGGCCAGCTCACCGTATCGGGGACAGTCTGCGCGCACGTAGCTGCGGCTCGGGGTGAGTGCGATCGCCGCCTTGCCCGCTTTGAGGACCTTGGTCTCCGGATCCCAGGCGATGTCGTAAACCCGTATCGCCAGGTTCTGCAATTTGGTCGACACTCCGTGGAACTCGTCGGAGTGATCGGCGATCACACCCAGCGGCGGAGTCAACTGGGTGCTGATGGTGATCATGCGCTCGGCCTGGTTCTCCAGCGCCGTCGCCAAGGTGTCGAAGGTGCCCAAGCCGCCGGCCAGCAGGCTGCTCAGCTGTTGGCCCTTCTCGGTGATCGTGGCCATCGGTCGGATCGACTGGTCGAGGGCATCGAAGAGTTCGGGGGAGACGCGATGCAGCCCTGCCGCGGCATCGGTCAATGCCGACAGCGTGGTCGGCCCGGCGTCGTCGGTGGCGACGACGTCGTTGAGCCGGATGAGGATTTCGTTCAGGTCGTGGCCGGTGTCGGTGAGTTCTCTTCCGCGACCGTGGGTGGCGGCCCCCAGGGCGGCGATGACCCCGATGCTGTGGTCGTCGGCCTTGCGCCCCAGCGGGCCGATGAGTTGACGCAGCTTGTTGAGCACATTCTGGAATATCACCGTCGGCAGGGACTGGTCTTCGCGAATCACCGATCCGGTGCGCAGACGTCCGGGCGCCTCGCCGTTGTCCACCAACTGGACTGCGGAGACGGCGAACAGGTTGGCCGGGACCACCCGTGCGGTCACGGTGTCGGGGATCCATTGTGCGTAATCGGGTTTGATGGTCACGTGCACGGTGTTGGGTAGCCCGTGGGTCGACGGCGTGACATCGGAGACCGACCCCACCAGCAGGTTGCGGAACTTCACGTCGGAGCGCGGTGGCAGGCCGTCACCGATATTGGTCAGTTCGATGTCGACGCGCACCAGGTCATCGAGCTTGCCCTGGGATTTGGCCACCATCAGCATCGCCGTCGCCACGGCGACGGTGATGAAACAGACGCCGAGGACGAAGAGTCGCGGGTTGGAGGCGCCGCGGGGATCGGTGTCGAACCAGTTCGCCATCGTTACCCGCCGAACCTCGCGCCGGACTCGACGCCCCACAGCGCCATCGTCAACAGCATGTTGACCACCACGACCGCGGTCACGCTGGTGCGCATCGCGCGCCCGGCGGCCGTGCCCACGCCGGCGGGACCGCCGGCGGCGACGAAGCCGTAGTAGCTCTGGATCGTCGAGGAGATGAACACGAACACGCTGGCCTTGAATGTCGAGTACAAGACGTCGCGGCCGTTGACGAACAGTGAAAAATAGTGCAGGTAGGAGCCGTTGGACTGACCCGAGACCAGAACCACGGAGAACTGGCACGCCAGGTAGGCCACGCCGAGCGCGACCAGGAACAGCGGGACCACCGCGATGACCGAGGCCACCGCCCGGGTTGTCACCAAAAACGGGATCGGTTTGATCGCCATCGCCTCGAGCGAGTCGATCTCTTCGTTGATGCGCATGGCGCCGAGTTGGGCGGTGAACCGGCAACCGGCCTGGGCGATGAAGGCCATGCCGACCATGATCGGGGCCAGTTCGCGGGTCGTTGCGAACGACGAGATGAGTCCGGTGGCCGGCCCAAGACCCAGCAAGCTCAGAATGCTGTAGCCCTCGACGGCGACCAGAGCGCCGGCGATCAGGCCCAGCGCCAGCGCCACAGCGATGGTGCCGCCACCGACGACGATCGAGCCGTTGCCCCAAGCGATGTCGGAGAGCAGGCGCATCATCTCGCGTCGATAGTGGCGGAACATGGTGGGGATGGACGCCACGGTGCGGCCGAAGAAGTGCACCATGTGACCGGATTTCGCTACCCCGCGCACGAAGGATTCGGCCGAGTCGACGACCGGTCGCGTGCCGCGCAGGCGCAACGTGCTGGGAGACGCCATGGTCAGAGCGCCTGCCGGGGGAACAGGATCACGTAGAGCTGGCTCATCATCACGTTGACGAACATCAAGAGCAGGATGGATTCGACCACTGCCGCGTTCACGGCGTTGGCCACCCCGGCGGGGCCGCCACGGGCGTCCAGACCCTTCTGACAGCTCACGACGGCGACGATGATCCCGAAGACGATCGCTTTGACCAGGGCCAGCCACATGTCGCCGACGTCGGAGAACGACGAGAACGTCGCGATGAACGAGCCGGCCGTGCCGTTCTGCAAGAAGACGTTGAAGATGTATCCGGCGATGTAGCCGACGAAGAAGGTGATTCCGGTGAGGAGCACACCAACGGTGATCAGCGCAGCCAGTCGGGGCACCACCAGCCGGCGTACCGGTTGGACCCCCATGACCTCCATCGCCTGGATCTCCTCACGCATCGTGCGCGATCCCAGGTCGGCGCAGACGGCGGACCCGACCGCGACGGCCAGCAGCATCGCAGCCACTAGGGGAGCGGCCTGGCGAATGATCACCAGCCCGGTGGCCGCGCCGGCGAGGGAGGAGGCACCGACTTGGCCGGCCAGAACACTGAACTGGATCGAGAGGGTGACACCGACCGGGATGGTGACGAAAACCGTTGGTAGAAAAGCGGTTCCTGCCACGAACGCCGTCTGTTCGAGATACTCGCGGACCAGGAAACGGCCGGTGAACAGATCCAGGAACAGATACTGCAATGCCCGAATCCCCAGGACAACTTGGCTGCCGCCGGTGGCCAAAGACTGGATCGGGTGGTTGATCAGGTAGCGGCGCACCCAGTCGATCACACCGCGAAGACCCGGCCGATCAGCTAGTTGTTCCTCGATGATCTCAGCGAGGATGTGAGATGAGTCCGACGTCGTCATCACCGATGCCTCTTACTTCGCGAAACCCGTGATGGTCACTGCATGCAGACGTTGGAGAACAGCAGCACCGGCCAGGACACGATCGACCCCAAGAAGGAAACGACCAGGTCGACTCCTTGCATTTGCTGCAGATGTGCGGTGTGGGTCAGTGACCAGATCAACCCGATGATCAGGTACGGGGTGCCCAGAATCAGCCCCAGGCCGATGAGTTCCCCGATGCTCATCCGGTAGCTGAGCAGTTTGCCGAGCCGTTCCAGTAATCCGAGCATTTTCTCGTTCTCTCCCGCTGCCTCTAGCACCTCGACCGGTCGATGTAACCGGCATCACGGTCGTGCTGGTGTGTGCAGCATGGCACAGTTGGCGAACCGGCACAAGAGATAAGTTAATGACGATTCTGATCCGTGTGTCGATCGGCTGTCATCGGAGTGCCTGCCCGCCAACCTAATTCCATTAGATGAATGTTAAAAGTTACTGAGAAGACTCGCAGTCGCACCGACGTGAACGCCAGGCGGCGATGAGCCAGAGGTCGGCCCGTGCGAGCGGCACTTCGACCTCGCAGTTCTGCACAGGTGTGCCCAAATCTCCCCGGAATTGGCTGGTCAGTCAGTTACACTCGCCGGGCGGCAACGTCGCCGCGGCGAAGGGAGCTGCGATGAGTGCTCAACCATCGACCGCACCGGTGTGGTCCCCGGACGTGATGCCGCGGGGCCGGCCGGTCATCGTTCGCGCTACCGACGGAACACGGTTGCACACCGAGGTGTTCGGCCCGCCGGACGGCTATCCGATTGTGCTGTCCCATGGTTTCGTCTGCGCCCTGCGGGTCTGGGCGTATCAGATTACCGATCTGTGCGGTGACTATCGGGTGATCGCTTTCGATCACCGCGGTCACGGACGCAGCGGGATCCCCAAGCGCGGGGGATTCTCGCTCAACCATCTCGCCGCCGACCTGGATTCGGTGCTCGAGGCGACCCTGGCGCCCGGAGAGCGGGCGGTGATCGCCGGACATTCGATGGGCGGGATCACCATCAACGCCTGGGCGGAGCGCTATCCACGGCGAGTGCAACGCTTCGCCGACGCAGTGGCGCTGATCAACACCACCACCGGCGAATTGGTGAACCACATCGACCTGCTGCCGTTTCCCCGCCGGTTCGCCCCGACCCGCACCCTGGCGGCGACGAACCTGATCCGGGTGATCGGTGGATTCCCGGTTCACGGTCTGCTCAGCCCCCCGATCCGTCCGATGGTGGAGATGATGGCGGTGGGAGCGCTGGCCGATCCAGCGATCGCCGATTTCATCTACGAGCTCTTCGAAAACACCCCTCCGGCCGGACGTGGCGGCGCTGCCCGCGCGATGGTCAACGAGATGGGGGCGCGCTACTTCAACCTGGCCAACTTGAGCGTGCCGGCGCTGGTGATCGGCAGCGAACGCGACCGGTTGACCCCGATCAGCCAGTCACGCCGCATCGCCGCCGAGGTGCCGGAGCTGTTCAAGCTGGTGGAGTTGCCTGGCGGTCACTGCTCGATTCTGGAGCACCCCGACCGGGTCAACGCGGAGCTGCGGGGCCTGATCGAGGCGGTGGCCGGTCGGTCGGCGGCGCGTGAAGCGAGTTCGTGACCGGTCACGGGGCCATCGTCAGCCAGTCGGTGAACCCCGACGGGTCGTGGCGCCCGAGCACCCCGTGCTCGTAGAGACCCCACCCCTGAACGGCCGGGCCGTCGCCATCGCGGCAGAGGGCGTGCCCCACATGGTCGATCACCCCGAATCCGGTACGCGCCACGATCGCCGGATCGGTCATGTCGTAGGTGAGCCGCTCGGTGAATCCCGCCCCGCGCCACATGCCGTGTAGCCAATCCGGGTCACCCCCGTAGCCGCCGCCGACGTGGATCGGCACCGCCAGTTTGGATTCCACCTCGATATGCACCGGTGTTCCGTCGGCTCGGGTGGCCTCGATGACCGCGCCGGTCGGGATCCGGGTGCCGGAGCGATAGGTGGTGGTCACCCGCGGCCAGCCCAACTGTTCGACGCGGCCGTCGCGCCACACCCTCGTGCAGTCGTTGAGGGTGCGAAACCCGTCGGGCTGCTCTTGGACGATGAACACGATTGCGAAATCTTCGAAGGCCACCGGCAGATACAGCCACCACATGCCCTCGAACGGCGGATCGGCCGGCGCGCCGGCGGGTTCGGGCTCACCGACCGGCCGGATCCCCCAGGAACGATCCCGCGACCCGATCCAGGTCTTCGGGTCCACCGTGATCTCCTCGCCGTCGACCACCAAGGTGCCACTCCAGGAACCCAACTGGGCGAACCGCTGCGCATCGAGGGTGACGCGGTTGCCGGTGCGCAGGACGTGGGGTTGTTCCTGGACGACGTCGAACAGGCCCCGCCAGGTCAGGTCGGCGGCGATGCCCTCGGTCTCCTCCAACACCACCCGCAGTGAGCGCAGCGGATCGCTGATTTCGATGCGGTAGGCGCCGACGTGCGGGTTGAGCAGGTCGGCGTCGATGGTGTCCGACAGGTGCACCGCGGTCTGGGTGTCGCCGCGACGCACCAGGAAGAACGCATCCTTGACGCCGAGGTTGGGGTAGTAACCCATCCCGGTGATCACGAAGACGTCGCCGGTCCGGTCGTGGGCGTTCAGATACGAGCGGTCATAGAAGTTGCGGTCCGACGTGCCCGGCCACGCAATCGGCTGGGGCAGCTGGTGGACCGGGTACTCGTCGATCGGGCCGATCATCGCGGGTCTTCTCCCATCAGACGTTTGAGCAGATTACCGTGGTAGAACAGTGATTCGGGATCATCGGGGGCCTCCATCTCGCCGAAGTGGACACGGCGTGACCCGGTGCGCATGAACACGATCGCCCACATCAGCCCGGCATAGACGTAAAACCAGGAAAGATCGCCGATCTCGACCCCCGATGACTGCTCGTATCGGGACCGCACATCGGCCTCGGTGAGCATTTCGGGAAGTCCCGGCAGGTCGGCCAGCGTAGCGATCTCCTGAAACACCTTGTGCGCGAAGATCAGCCACGCCACGTCCAACTCGCGCGGACCCAGGGTCATCATCTCCCAGTCCAGCACGGCCGCGGGGGTGAAATCACGGTAGAGGACATTGCCGATCCGGGCGTCCCCCCAACACAGCACCGGATCGCGGGCTGCCTGCTGGTGCGGCCAGTGATCCTCCAGCCAGGAAAAACACCGCTCCAGCAGCCCCACCGGGCCGGTGTCGGCGGCGGCGAACTCATACCAGTCGCGCACCCACGCGAAATGGCGCCGCAGCGTGGTCTCGCCGCTGTGGTCGCCACCGAGGAACGCGAAGTTCTCGACCGGGTCGGCGATCGCGTGTAGGCGGGCCAGCACATCGACGGTGCTGTCGGCCAGGGTGCGCTGTTGCTCGGCGGTGGCGTCGGCCAGCCAGTTGCCGCCGAAGGTGTAGGGCATGACGTCGGGGGGCACCTGGCCGTCGACGAGGTCCATGAGGAAAAACGGCCGTCCCAGCACGGTGCCGGACGGCTCGAGCCAGCGCACCTGCGGCACGGGCACATCGGTCAACTCGGCGATCCGGCGCATCGCCGCGAACTGGTGATCCAGCCGGTAGGTCCTGAACACCGGCACGTCGGCGTCGGCCGGTGCGACCCGCGCCACCCAGCGCTGCTGCACCTCGGTGCCGTCCTGCGACCAGCGTCCGGACAGGATCAACGTCTCCGAGGACATCCCGTTGGCATCGACGCCGCTCTCCACGCTGACCTGCGGGGTGACACCCGCGGACATGACCTGGGACAACCAGTGCGCCATGACCTCGGGAATGGCGGTAACGTCGCGACTGGAGCGCTGGACCCGGGCGATGTCGGTCTCGATGGTCGGTTTGTTCGGCATAGCCGGACCTCCGTGTGCAGTACCCGCAATAATTACGATACGATCGGTAGCGATTTATGAAACCAGACACCGCGTCGGTTGACAAGCCCTCGGGCGTGGGCCGGCCCCGTGATCCTCGTATCGATGCCGCCATCTTGCAGGCGACCGCGGACCTGCTTGTGGAGAACGGCTATTCCAACCTCACCCTGGCCGCGGTGGCCGAGCGGGCCGGGACCACCAAGAGCGCGCTGTACCGACGGTGGTCGAACAAGGCCGAGTTGGCTCACGAGGCGGCGTTTCCCGCCGCGCCGAGCGCCCTGGAGGCTCCTACCGGCGATATCGTCACCGACCTGCGCGCGATGATCGTCGCGACGCGCGACGTGTTCACCAGTCCGGTGGTACGCGCCGCACTGCCTGGGGTGACCGCCGACATGGCCACTGACCCGGGCCTGCACGACCGGGTGATCTCGCGGTTCACCGGCTTGTTCGCGGTGGTGCGCGAGTGGCTTGCCCACGCCGTCGACCGGGGCGTGGTGCGCCCGGAGGTGGATCCGGACCGCCTGGTCGAGGTGATCGGGGGTGCGACCCTACTCAGCGTCCTGGTGCACCCGCAGGCCGATCTCGATGACGCCTGGGTGGACCGCACGACCGACATCGTCGTCCACGGTGTGCTGCGCGAAGGAGGTTCCTGACCCGATGTCTGAGCCGCAGCCCTTTCCCGACGACTGGCAGCGGGCCCTGGTGCTGGTGGCCCACCCCGACGACGCCGAATACGGAATGGCCGCCGCAGTCGCCAAATGGACCGCTGCCGGCCGCGAGGTCCGCTACGCGTTGGCCTGTCGCGGCGAAGCGGGGATCGCCGGGATGGCGCCGCAGGACGCCGGACCGTTGCGTGAGGCCGAGCAGCGCCGTGCCGCGGCCCTGGTCGGCGTCGATGATCTGGCGTTCTGGGATTTTCCCGACAGCGCGATCCGTGACACCGCGAAACTGCGCGATCGCATCCGTGCCACGATCATCGACACCGCACCGCAACTGGTGCTCTGCGGGTACGGCGGGCCTGAATTCGGTCCGGGCCAGCCCAACCAGCGCGACCACATCGAGTTCGCCGCCGCGGTGACCGCCGCCTACGACGCGCTGGACGACCGACCGCGGTGGCTGTTTCAGCAGAGTCCTGAGCCGACCCACATCGAGGTCGTCGACGACTACATCGACGTGGCGGTGGCGGCGCTGGCCGCCCACGAGCGCTACCTCGAGGTGCTCGACCCGCAGACCCCGGCGGAAGACCAGGCCCGGCAGGTGATCGACATGGTGGCCCCGCCGCTACCGGATTCGGGGCGTCGTGTCGTGGGGTTCGCCCGGATTCGGTGACCGGACGACGGGAGTGGCAAACGCGCTGCGCACCTCACCGGTGCGATTCCGGTCATTCTCGGGGCGGTGGGTGTGGCATGATCACGCCCGAACCTACGAGTGGGGAGCGCTGGACGCGGCAGTCGATGATCAACCATGCAGGGTTGGCTGATCCGGGCGACGTGTCGAGGCCGCCGGGTCTGCCGCAGGCGAGGGTTCCGCAGCCTTCGCCGGGCGGGTAAGGACAGTGGTGATGCATCTTCGTCGAGGTGGCCTGGTGGTCGTCGGGGGGATCGCCGCGGTAGTCGTCGCTGGGTGCTCGTGGATGTCTTCTCCGGCGCCAGAGGATGTGGAGTCCAGTCCCGTTGCTGTGGCGCCGCCGGTGGGTTATCGGGTTCCGTCGAATGTGCGGTTTTCTGAGCATTGGGTGTCGACTCCGGCGGTGGATTTGATGAGTCCGGAGGGCACGTATATTCGTGCCTATATTGAGGGTGACCACATCGCCGATTTCAACCGGGGCAAAGCGGAGGGGTCGTATCCGGGGTTCGCGAAGGCAGCAGAAGATCGTGGTGGCTATCCGTTTACCGGTACTGGTCTTATCAGTACCGGATTTCATACGAATTGGGTTCACGAGTTCGATAGTGTTCCGGATGGTTCAGCGACCGCGGTGGTGTGCTACGCAGCTAACGTCACGTTAAACGGGACGTTTCCGAAGAACTACACGATTTTCAAACGGACGTTTGTGTTTCAGCGGGTGGGGGTGGCGCCGCCGAAGAATCAGCGGGGGCCGGGCCGGGCGCCGCTGGTGTCGGTGTTCGGGGATTGGTACACGACGAGCTTCAAGATGCATCCGTTTATGGATCCGGGGTGTGTGGCTGATGCGATACCGGTGGATAAGAGTCCAGGTGCCACTCCGGGGTGGCCGGATGCGCCACCGGTGTAGAGGGGTGCCGTAATCGCCGATCTACCGGAGGTGCCCGCGTGGTGATTAGCGAGACGATTGCCGGCTCTTCACCACGAACCTGGGAGATGGGGAGTCCGGGCGACACGCCGCGAACGGTGAAATGAACTGATCGTGGGCC
>NZ_NCXO01000076.1 GCF_002104795.1 Mycolicibacillus koreensis | reverse complement strand
TTCTCGTTCGACATCACCCGCGACCCCAACCCGCACGTCGGGTTCGGCGGCACCGGCGCGCACTACTGCATCGGCACACACCTGGCGCGCATGACGATCAACCTGATCTTCAACGCGGTCGCCGATCACGTCCCGGACCTGACGCCGCTGGCGACACCGGAGCGACTACGGTCGGGTTGGCTCAACGGGATCAAACACTGGCAGGTCGACTACACCGGCACCTGCCCGGTGGCGCACTAAAGCGTCGAGGACCCGACCGCAGCACACCGGGTCGCGACACCGTCGTGAGAAGGCCTCAGCGGGGCCGTGAGCATCAAAGGAGTACACGGGTGGATTTCACTCCCGAACCGGAGCAACAGGCCGTCGCCGACGTGGTCACGTCGGTGTTGAGCCGCGACAACCGTTGGCAGGCACTGGTCTCCGGCGGCGTCACCGCGCTGGCCGTGCCCGAACGCCTCGACGGTGACGGTGTGGGCCTGCTGGAGGTGGCCACCGCGCTGACCGAGATCGGCCGGCACGGCACCGTCAGCCCCGCATTGGCGACCCTGGGCCTGGGCCTGGTTCCGCTTCTCGACCTGGCCTCGCCGTCCCAGCAGGACCGCTACCTCGCCGGTGTCGCCGGCGGTGCGGTGCTGACCGCCGCGCTCAACGAGCCGGCCGCGTCGCTGCCCGAGAACCCCGCCACCACGTTGAGCGGTAACCGCTTGTCGGGCACCAAGATCGGGGTGCCCTACGCCCAAGAGGCCAACTGGATGCTGGTCACCACCGACAACGGTGTGGTGGTGGTGTCCCCGAAGGCCGACGGGGTGCAGCTGACCAAGACCCCGACCGCCAACCACAGTGACGAGTACACGGTCGTGTTCACCGACGTCGCGGTCGCCGATGAGGACGTGCTGGCCGGGGCGAGCGTGCACCGGGCCAACCAGTTGGCGCTGGCGATGATCGGGGCGTTCTCCTCCGGTCTGGTCGCCGGCGCGCTACGGCTGACCGCCGACTACGTCGGCACCCGTGAGCAATTCGGTCGCCCGCTGTCGACGTTCCAGACGGTGGCAGCGCAACTCTCCGAGGTCTACATCGTCTCGCGCACTATCACCCTGGCGGCCACCTCGGTGGTGTGGCGGTTGGCCAGCGACCTCGGCGACGATGCGCTCACCGAAAGCGATCTGGGCGTGCTCGGATACTGGATCACGTCGCAGGCGCCGCCGATGATGCAGATCTGCCATCATCTGCACGGCGGGATGGGCATGGACATCGACTATCCGATGGACCGGTACTACTCGACCATCAAGGATCTGGCCCGTCTGCTCGGTGGCAAGTCGTACCGTCTCGACCTGGTGGGAGTGTAATGTTCATCGACCTGACTGCGGAGCAGCGCAAACTGCAAGCCGAACTGCGGCAGTATTTCGCCACGCTGATCAAGCCCGACGAGGCCGAAGCGATGGCCGTCGACCGGCACAACTCGGCCTACCGCGACGTGATCCGCCGGATGGGTTCCGACGGCAAGCTCGGGGTCGGCTGGCCCACCGAGTTCGGCGGCCTGGGTTTCGGCCCGATCGAGCAGCAGATCTTCGTCAACGAGGCGCAGCGCGCCGACATCCCGCTGCCCGCGGTGACCCTGCAGACCGTCGGCCCGACCCTGCAGGTCTACGGCACCGACGAGCAGAAGAAGAAGTTCCTTCCCGCGATCCTCGCCGGCGAGGTGCACTTCGCGATCGGCTACTCCGAGCCGGAGGCCGGCACCGACCTGGCGTCGTTGCGCACCACCGCGGTCCGCGACGGCGACCACTACGTCATCAACGGCCAGAAGGTGTTCACCACCGGAGCCCATGACGCCGACTACATCTGGCTGGCGGCACGTACCGACCCGACCGCGGTGAAACACAAAGGCATCTCGATCTTCATCGTCGACACCAAGGACCCGGGTTATTCGTTCACCCCGATGATCCTGTCCGACGGCGCGCACCACACCAACGCCACCTACTACACCGATGTGCGGGTGCCGGCCGACATGCTCGTCGGCGAGGAGAACGGCGGATGGAAGCTGATCACCACCCAGCTCAACAACGAACGTGTCATGTTGGGGCCGGCCGGCCGGTTCGGGGCGATCTACGACCGCGTGCACGCGTGGGCGAACCAGCCCGGCAGCGACGGTGTCACCCCGATCAGCCATGACGCGGTGCGCCGCGGCCTCGCTGAGATCCGCGCGATGTTCCGCATCAACGAACTGCTCAACTGGCAGGTCGCGGCCGCCGGGGACGTCATCGACGTCGCCGATGCGGCAGCGACGAAAGTGTTTGGCACCGAGCGTATCCAGTACGCGGGACGCCTGGCTGAGGAGATCGTCGGCGGATACGGCAACCCGGCCGATCCGGCGACCGGCGAGCTGTTGGAATGGCTGGACGTGCAGACGAAGCGCAACCTCGTGATCACCTTCGGCGGTGGTGTCAACGAGGTGATGCGCGAGATGATCGCCTCCGCCGGCCTGAAGGTTCCGAGGGTGCCGCGATGAGCAACGACCTGCAGACAGGAATCGACAAGCTGCTGGCCACCGGCCGCAGCGCACCGCGAGCCGGCCGGGATCCGGTGAACCAGCCGATGATTCACCACTGGGTTGATGCCATCGGCGACGCCAACCCGATTTACGTCGACGCTGACGCCGCCGAGGCGGCCGGTCATCCCGGGGTCGTCGCCCCGCCGGCGATGATCCAGGTGTGGACGATGATGGGCCTCGGCGGTGTTCGCCCCGACGACGACCCGTTGGGCAAGATCATCGAGTTATTCGACGGCGCAGGCTATGTCGGGGTGGTGGCCACCAACTGCGAGCAGACCTACCACCGCTATCTGCGTCCCGGTGAAGAAGTCAGCGTCACCGCTGAGATCACCGATGTCGTCGGGCCCAAGCAGACCGGCCTGGGCGAGGGTTACTTCATCAACCAGAAGATCCGCTGGTGGGTCGGCGAGGAATCCGTCGCCGACATGGACTGGCGGATCCTGAAGTTCATCCCGCGTGCCAAGGAGGCGGCTGCGCCCGCCACCGCGGTGCCCGAGGACCTCGATCCGGACAAGCTGATGCGCCCGTCGTCGTCGCGGGACAGCCGGTACTTCTGGGACGGCGTCGCCGCCCACGAACTGCGCATCCAGCGCCGTCCCGACGGCAGCCTGCAGCACCCGCCGGTGCCGGCGGTCTGGGCGGACAAGGACGCGCCGGTCGACTACGTGGTGGCCAAGGGCACCGGCACCGTGTTCAGCTACGTGGTCCATCACGCACCGAAGGTGCCGGGGCGGCGCCTGCCGTTCGTCATCGCCCTGGTGGAACTCGACGAGGGCGTGCGGATGCTGGGCGAGTTGCGCGGCGTCGACGCCGAGAAGGTGGAGATCGGAATGCCCGTGCAGGCAACCTTTATCGACTTCCCCGCCGGGGAGGACGCCGAGGCGAGCCCCGCCTGGACGCTCTACGCGTGGGAGCCGGTCCCGTGACCGGGGTCGACGCCGCCGACGTCGCGGTGGGAACCACGCTGCCGGAGTTGAAGATCCACGGTGATCCGACGTTCATCGTCTCCACCGCGATCGCCACGCGCGACTACCAGGACGTGCACCACGACCGGGACTCGGCGCAGGCCAAGGGATCGAAGGACATCTTCGTCAACATCCTCACCGACACCGGCCTGGTGCAGCGCTACCTCACCGACTGGGCGGGACCGCGGGCGGTGATCCGTTCCATCGGTCTGCGCCTCGGGGTGCCCTGGTACGCCTACGACACGGTGACGTTCACCGGCGAGGTGACCGCCGTCGAGGACGGGCTGATCACGGTGGAAGTGGTGGGGGCCAACAGTCTCGGCGATCATGTGGTGGCGACGGCGACCCTGACCCTCGGAGGTGTGTAGTGCTATCCGGTAAGGCCGCGATCGCCGGGATCGGCGCCACCGACTTCTCCAAGGCCTCCGGCCGCAGCGAGCTGCGACTGGCCACCGAGGCGGTGCTCGACGCCCTCGACGACGCGGGACTGACACCGGCCGACGTCGACGGCCTGGTCACCTTCACCATGGACTCCAACCTGGAGACCGCCGTCGCGCGGGCCACCGGGGTGGGGGAGTTGAGCTTCTTCTCCCAGATCGGCTACGGCGGCGGAGCCGCCGCGGCCACCGTGCAGCAGGCCGCGATGGCGGTCGCCACCGGCGTGGCTGACGTCGTCGTGGCGTACCGAGCTTTTAATGAACGCTCGGAGTTCCGGTTCGGCCAGGTGATGACCGGGCTGACCGTCAACGCCGACTCCCGCGGCGTGGAGTACAGCTGGTCGTATCCGCACGGGCTGTCCACCCCGGCGGCGTCGGTGGCGATGGTCGCCCGCCGCTACATGCACGAATACGGCGCCACCAGTGCCGATTTCGGTGCTGTGTCGGTCGCCGACCGCAAACACGCCGCCACCAACCCGAAGGCGCACTTCTACGGCAAGCCGATCACGATCGAGGATCACCAGAACTCGCGGATGATCGCCGATCCGCTGCGGCTTTTGGACTGCTGCCAGGAGACCGACGGCGGGGTGGCGATCGTGATCACCTCCGCCGAGCGGGCCAAGGACCTGAGACACCGTCCGGCGGTCATCGAGGCGGCCGCGCAGGGTTCCGGGGCCGACCAGTTCACCATGTACTCCTACTACCGTGACGAACTCGGCCTCCCGGAGATGGGCCTGGTCGGCCGGCAACTGTGGGCGCAGTCGGGTCTTTCGCCCGCCGACATCGCAACGGCGGTGCTTTACGACCACTTCACCCCGTACACGCTGATCCAGTTGGAGGAGCTGGGGTTCTGCGGCAAGGGTGAGGCCAAGGACTTCATCGCCGACGGTGCGATCGAACTCGGCGGCCGCCTGCCGATCAACACCCACGGCGGACAACTCGGCGAGGCCTACGTGCACGGCATGAACGGCATCTCCGAGGCGGTGCGCCAACTGCGCGGCACCTCGGTCAACCAGGTCGACGGCGTCGAGCACGTGCTGGTCACCGCCGGCACCGGGGTGCCGACCTCCGGGCTGATCCTCGGCTGAGCCCACCCCGCGCCGAGCCTTCACCGCGCCGAGCGTGAAGCTAGGTTCACGCTCGGGCTCCACCGTGAACCTGGCTTCACGCTCGGCGGGCGGGGTGAATCGATCCGCCCCAGTGAAGTGACGATTCCGCCGCCGGCTGGCACGCTGCCGCCATGGCCGAGCCATTTTTGGGCAGTGCGGCGCTGGCATCGGGACAACTGACCAAGGCGCAGCTCGCCACCGGGCACACCCGGCTCTACCGCGACGTATACCTGCCCAACGGGATGGCGATCACCGCGATCGACCGGGCTCGGGCAGCCTGGCTGTGGTCGCGGCGCCGCGGGGTGGTTGCCGGCTTCTCGGCAGCCGCGCTGCACGGCAGCGAGTGGGTCTCCGCTGAGCGGCCGGCAGAACTGCTCCACAACAACCGGCATCGGCTGCCGGGCCTGCTGGTCCACGGCGACGTGCTCGACCCCGACGAGGTCGAGGAGCTCGGTGGGCTCCCGGTCACCACCGCGGCCCGCACCGCCGTCGACCTGGGCTGTTGGTATCCGACGGTCGAGGCGGTGGCCGGGTTGGATGCGCTGGTACGCGCGGTGAAGGTCAACGACGTCGACGTGCAGCAGATCCTGCGCCGGTCCGCCGGCCGACGCGGCATCGCCCGCGCCCGGGCGTCGCTGTCACTCGTCGACGCCGGAGCCGAGTCGCCGAAGGAAAGCTGGCTGCGCGTCATCTTGATCCAGGCCGGACTGCCCCGCCCGCAGACGCAGATCCCGGTCTACGACGGCTACTGGAAACCCTTCGCGGTGCTCGACATGGGCTGGCCCGAGTTGAAGGTCGCCGCGGAGTACGACGGGGAGCAGCACCGCACCGACCGGCGCCGCTACCGCTGGGACACCCAACGGCACGAACGTCTGCAGCGGTGCGGCTGGATCGTGATCCGGGTGCTCGCCGGGGACCGGGAACCCGAGATCGTCCACCGGGTGCGCTCCGCCCTGGCCCGCCGAGCGTGAACCTAGCTTCACGCTGGCGCCCGAGCGTGAACCTAGCTTCACACTCGCAGCGCCGGCGAGCCCCGGCGAGCCCCGGAGAGCCCTGGAGCGCGCCGGAGAGCCCCGGAGAGCCCTGGAGAGCCCCGGAGGGCTCAGCTGCGCACCAGCTCCACCCCGGAGAGCACCACGGCGTCCTCGCGGGCCGGAGCGGTGACCGTGGCCAGCAGCCGGTCGGCCTCCGACCAGATGGAGGCACGCAGCGTCTCACCGGGGAACACCACCCCGGCGAAACGGGCGCCGAAGCTGCCCACCGCGCCGGCGTCGCCGTCCAGTGCGGTGTCGACGATCGCCTTGCAGGTCATGCCGTAGGTGCACAGGCCGTGCAGGATCGGCTGGTCGAACCCGGCGGCGGCGGCGAAGGCGGGATCGGAGTGCAGCGGGTTGCGGTCCCCGCACAGCCGGTACAGCAGCGCCTGCTGCGGCAGCACCGGGATGTCGACCTGGTGATCGGGGGCGCGATCCGGCGGGCCGCCCGGGCCCGACGGGCCGCGCTCACCGCCGAAACCGCCCTCACCGCGGGCGAAGATCGACCGCTGCTGGGTCCACAGCACCGTCCCGTCGGTGGCGGTGACGGTGGTCTCCAGATCCACCACCGCGGCCTTGCCCTTGTCCCACACCCCGGCGATGCGGCTCTGCGCGCGGGCCGATCCCGACGCCGGCAGCGGTGCGGGCACGCTCACCTTCTCCGAGGCGTGCAGGATCTTGGCCAGGTCGATCTCGATGCCCGGCCAGCTCACCGTCGGCGGTGCCACATCGTTGAACGACGCGGCCACGCACCCGAACGTCGGCAGCACCTGCGGGCTCCCGTCGACGACGTAGCTCAACTCGCGGGGGTCCATCGGGTCGGCCCCGGCGCCCAGGGCGAGGTTGTAGAGCTGGACGTTGGTGGCGCTCCAGGAGAACTCGGTGCTCCCGAACTCCGCACCGAGTGCAGCGTCGAGGTCGATCGGCATGTCAGGCCCTTTCTGTCGGGGATCCGGCCAGGTGCAGCGCCGCCAGGTAGCCGAACGTCATCGCCGGCCCGATCGTGCCGCCCGGGCCGGGATAGGTGTGTCCCATCACCGGGGCGCTGACATTGCCGGCCGCGTACAGGCCGGGGATCACACTGTTGTCGTCGCGCAGTGCACGGCCGTGCACGTCGATGCGGATCCCGCCCTTGGTGCCGAGATCGCCGGGGACCATCTTCGCCGCGTAGTAGGGCGCGTGGCCGATCTCGCCGAGGTTGGGGTTCGGCTTGTTGGTGGGGTCCCCGTAGTAGCGGTCGTAGGCACTCTTGCCGCGGCCGAAGTCCTCGTCGACGCCGGTGCGGGCGAACCCGTTGAACCGGTCGATGGTGGCGGCCAACTCCGCGGCGGGCAGGCCGGTCTGCTCGGCGAGGCCCTCGACGGTGTCGGCGGAGACGATCACCCCGGACTCCACCCACTTGCGGGGCAGCCGCTGGCCCGGGTTGAGCCCGGCGAAGATGTAGTTGTCGCGGTAGCGCTGGTCGAAGATCAGCCAGGCGGGGATGTTCTCACCCGGCCCGGGGCCCTGCCCGTAGGTGCCGCCGTACATGTGGTGCACCGCCTCCACGTAGGGCATCGACTCGTTCATGAACCGCTTACCGGCCATGTTGACGATGATCGACCCCGGCGAGTTGCGCTCCGAGAGCGCGAACCACGGCGCGTCGTCGAGCGGCACGGTCGGCCCCCACCAGGCGTCGGCCATGATGTCCAGCGCCGCGCCGAGCTTCTCCCCGGCCAGGATGCCGTCCCCGGTGTTGGCTTTCGCGCCGACGGTCCAGTCGGTGGTGATCGGGGCGCGCTGGTATTTCACCCGCATCTGCTCGTTGTGCTCGAAGCCGCCGCAGGCCAGGATCACCCCGCGGCGCGCGCGGATCAGTTCGGGCTCGCCGCCCTCGACGGTGGTGTCGCGCACGTACACCCCGGCGACGACGCCGTCGTCGGCGACGAACAGGTCGGTCAGCGCGGTGTTCAGCCGCACCGGCACCCCGGCGCGCTGCAGCCCGATGCGCAGCGGCGCGATCAGCGCCCGGCCCATCCCGACCAGGTTCTTGCCGGTGGACTTGGCCCACACGGTCCGCGCGCCCACCTTCAGGCTGCGCAGCACCCCGCGCGGGTGCCGTTTGAGCTGGTTGAGCCGCACATAGTCCTGCTGCATGACGACCACGTTCAGCGGCACCTTGCCGTACGCGGGCTCCAGGCCCTTCTCGTCGGCGCCGAGCTTGCGGGCGTTGAACGGCTTCGGCTCGATGGAGCGCCCACCGGCCCGGCCGCCGGGCTCCTCCGGGTAGTAGTCGGAGTAGCCGGGCACCCAGCACATCTTCAACGGCGAGTGCTTCAGCACGAACGACAGCATCTCCGGGCCGCGGTCCAGATAGGTGTCGATCATCTCGGCGGGCACCACGTCGCCGACGATGCCGTGCAGGTAGGTGCGGGCCGCCTCGGGGGTGTCGGAGATGCCGCGGCGCTTGAGCACCTCGTTGTTCGGAATCCACACTCCGCCACCGGATCGGGCGGTCGAACCGCCGAAATGGGGTGCCTTCTCGATGACGATCGCGGAAAGGCCCTGGTGAGCCGCGGTCAGGGCGGCAACCATGCCGGCACCACCGCTTCCGACCACGACGACGTCGTACTCCTGACTGGTCATGTAGAACACGTTATAGAATTGGGCTGGCCGACCGCTACTCGAGGCGGACCGGCCCCGACCGACCCGGACCGATGACGAGGGGAATTCTCGACGATGCTCGCCGATGCGACCCGCCGCCAGCTCGCGGCCGACCTGGCCACCGCCGAGCGGTCCGGGGTGCCGATCGCGCCGCTGACCGACGCTCACCCCGACATGGACGTGGTCGACGCCTACCAGATCCAGCTGCTCAACATCGCCGATCGGGTCGCCGCCGGAGCGCGGGTGGTCGGCCACAAGGTGGGCCTGTCCAGCGCGGCGATGCAGCAGATGATGGGTGTGGACGAACCCGACTACGGGCACCTGCTCGACGACATGGCGGTCTTCGAGGACACCCCGGTGGCCACCGCGAAGTACCTGTTCCCGCGGGTGGAGGTGGAGGTGGGCTTCATCCTGGCCGCCGACCTGCCCGGCGCGGACTGCACCGAGGACGACGTGCTGGCCGGCACCGAGGCGTTCGTGCCCGCGATCGAGCTCATCGACTCGCGGATCGAGAACTGGCAGATCAAACTCTGCGACACCATCGCCGACAACGCCTCCTCGGCGGGCTGGGTGCTCGGCGCCGGGCGGGTGGCCCCCGGCGATATCGACATCACCGCCATCGACGCGTCGCTGACCCGCAACGGCGAGGTGGTGGCCACCGGGCGCAGCGACGCGGTGCTGGGTAACCCGGTCACCGCGGTCGCCTGGCTGGCGCGCAAGGTGGAGAGTTTCGGGGTGCGGCTGCGCGCCGGCGACATCGTGTTGCCGGGCACGGCCACCCGGGCGATCGACGTCCGGCCCGGCGACGAGTTCGTCGCCGATTTCACCGGGCTCGGCTCGGTTCATCTGAGTTTCGAGAAGTAGGGAGAGGACAATGCCGCAGAAGGCGTCGGTTGCCATTGTGGGTTCGGGCAACATCAGTACCGATTTGTTGTACAAGTTGTTGCGGTCGGAGTG
>NZ_NCXO01000075.1 GCF_002104795.1 Mycolicibacillus koreensis | reverse complement strand
CGCCATCTCCGGGGGCGGCGGGGGCGGCTCGATCTCCATCGGCAAGAACATGTGGTGGGTGAACTGCGGCTGATAGGCCCCCGCACCGCCGATCTGCACGCCTCCGCCCTCACCGCTGGACACTGCGGTGCCGTCGGGCAGGGTGGCCGCGGTGTGGTTGGCGTTCCAGCCGATCACCAGGGCGTTGGGTGCGGTTCCGTACTGGAAGCCGCGTTCCAGCAGCGCCGCCTCCTCGTTGGCGGTGTGGAACCGGTCCCCGAAGGCCGGCCGCCCGGTGGCGGTGTTGGCGACCCACGACACCAGTCCGGAGCAATCGGTACCGGCCGGGGAATCCCCGCCGACGACATACGGCGTCCCCGAAACCTGGTTGATCAACGACATAATCGAAGCCAGAACGAACACGGGGTGGAACATTAACAAGACCACTATGTCGACAATCAAATTATGTGGCGGTCATCACGTCGGAAAGCAAAAATGATCTGACCAACATTTCACCGTCTCCAAAGCCCACAGCCACGGCGTTCTCGCCGGTCATCACGCTATAGACCACAGTGAATCCGGTCGGCCCCAATTGTCGGCAGCGCACCATCAATCGCTGAACGATAACAATAATGAGTCGCTCCCGCTACACGAACGACGTCGAATTACCCAATTACTTCTGTCATTTCTCTGCCATTTTCCTGCCCACCAGCCAGGCCTCGCCGCACCCTTCCCCGGATGCGATGATCTGCAGCGACGCGAACGCGGCCGACAGCTCGCCGGGCGCCGCGCGATAGCGTCCCGCACCGGGGGCCCCGACCACGCTGAGTGCGGCGATCGCCAGCAGCCCACCGGGTGCCAACCGGTCGAGGATCGCGGCGTCGAGCCGCCGATCAACGAAGCGGTGACACAGCACCACTGAGACCGCCGGCCCTGCCGGCAGGCCGTCGTCGAGGTCGACGACGTCGAAGCGGCAGCGGTGCGCGACCCCACTGCGCCCAGCCAGCGCCCGCGCCTGCTCGATCGCCACCGCAGAGACATCCATCCCCCAGACGTCCAGTCCGCGCCGGGCCAGCCACACTGAGGCGCCTCCCACGCCGCAGGCCAGCTCCAGCGCCCGACCCGACATCGGGAATACCCCGCTGTAGGGGGCGAAGACCGGTGGAGGGCCGACTGAGGCCGCGGTGGGGGCGTCGCGGTCGGTGTAGCGGGCATCCCAGCGCGCCCGGTCATCCTCGCTCATCAGCGCATGCTCCCGCGCTTCACACCGGCCGAGGCGCGTACATGATGACCGCGACCCCGGCCAGACACAGCAGTGCCCCGGCGACATCCCAACGGTCCGGCCGGAACCCGTCGACGGCCATCCCCCACGCCAGTGAGCCGGCGACGAACACGCCGCCGTAGGCGGCGAGTATCCGACCGAAGTGGGCGTCGGGTTGCAGGGTGGCGACGAAACCGTAGGCACCCAAAGCCATCACCCCGAGCCCGATCGCCAGCCATCCGCGCTGTTCGCGCACCCCCTGCCAGACCAGCCAAGCGCCGCCGATCTCCAGCAGTGCCGCAACCGCGAACAGAACGATCGACTTGCCAATCATCATCGCGCCATTGTCTCCCACGGCCGCGGATGGATGATCGGATCCGGCCGTGTTGTCCGACCGGCGGAGTAGTGTTCGGCTCGGCGAGAGGAGGTCGGCGATGCCGCGACGGTCCGGGCCCTCCGACTTGCCGGTGCTGGGTTCCTACCCCGCCCAACGATGTGCCCGCCGCGTCCACAACGAGTTCGCCCCCGGGCCACGGGTGGCGCTCCCGATCTCCCCGGAGGTGCAGGCCCGCATCGATGCCGGACGGCTGTTCGAATCGGCGATATTCGACGAAATCCGGGACAGCGCCACGGCTTCGGGTGGCGCAGTGGCAGATCTGACCATCGCGGCGACCGGCGAGGACTGGGACCGGGGGACGCAGCGAACCCTGGAGGCGATTGGTGACGGCGCGGACGTCATCATCGGCGGGAGGCTTCCCGAGATCAACAGCCGGTCCGGCGCCCCCGATGTTCTGGTTCGCCACGGCGAGGGCTATCTGCCGGTGGACGTCAAGAACCACCGGACGCTGCGAGCCTCAGCCAAACCCGCCAAACCCGCCAATCCGCGCCCGTCGGCGCACGTGCTCGTCTCGGCTCTCACCGCACCCGACGTCACCGTGCCGCAGTCCGGATACAGCAATAGGGCCACCAGCTGGCAGAAGGATGTGATGCAGCTGGCCCACTACACCCGAATGCTGCAGGAGTTGGGTTTTCACGCCGGCCCACTGCTGGGCGGAATCATCGGCACCTCGGACATGACCGCGCTGCTCGGGTGCACCCACGCGATCACCTGGTATGACCTCGACATCGCCGATGTGGCCACCTATTCGCGCTCATCTCCGACGCACGTCACAAAGCGCTCGGCGTTGCAGCGCTACGACCACGAGTTCGGCTTCCGGGTCGCCGTTGCGGCCGCCGCCCGCTCCGGAGAGGAGATAGTGCGTCCGTATCACATCACCGAATGCGCGACGTGCGAATGGTTCGACCACTGCACTGAGGTGGCCGGACCCACCGACGCGTCATTCGCCACCGAGACCGGGCTGCTAACCGTCCGTCAATGGCGATACCTCTACACCCAGTGCGGCGACGGCACGGCGTTGAGCATCGACGAACTCGCCGCCGCCGACCCCGCCACGCACAGCGCCGGTTTCTGCGAACATTCCCCGACCGGTCTGGCACCGGCGCAGCGCCTGGAGAACGTCATCCGTCGTGCCCGGATGACGGTCGCCGGCGTCGACCTGGAACTCGACGGCGCGCAAACACCCGAGGTCCCGCAGGCCGACATCGAGATCGACTTCGACATCGAGTGGGATCTCGATCAGCGGATTTACCAGTGGGGCCTGCGGATCCGCGACTGCCACGACGACGGCACCGCGCGCTATGAGCCGATCGTCTCGTTCTACCCACTCGATGACGACGCCGAGGCTGCCCTGGCCGAGCAGTTCGCTGCGCGGATCGATGCCCTGTGCGAGACCGCCGACCGACTCGGCCGCAGCCTACGGATCTTCCACTGGAATCACCCGGAGATCAGTCTCACCAAGCGATTCCCGGCGGTGCAGCGCGTTCTCGACGGCGTCACCGTTGACCTGATGAAGTGGTTCGCGAGCGTGTTCTTCTGCCGTACCAGCCTGTCGATCAAGGACGTCGCCGCGATCTTCGGCTTCTTTTGGGACGTCGAGAACGCCGGCGGTGAGGCATCCCAGTACATGATCGATGTGGCGCGCGGTGACGGACCCGAGGCGGCCGAAGCACGCCGATGGTGCTTGCGCTACAACGAGTGCGATGTCGCCGCGCAGGCCGCGATCCGTGACGGTGTTCGTCAGATGCTTGCCGGAAGTGCACGGCCGCAACGATGACGACGGCGTTCGTGCTCTCCGGTGGGGCGAGTCTGGGGGCGATCCAGGTCGGCATGCTGGCGGCGCTGGCAGAGAACGCGATCGCTCCGGACCTCATCGTCGGCACCTCGGTGGGCGCGATCAACGGCGGCTGGATCGCCTCACAGCCCGATCCCGTCGGGATCGAGGAATTGGCCCGGCTGTGGCGATCGCTGTCGCGTCAGGAGGTCTTTCCCACCCGCCCGCTGCTCGGCCTGCTGGGGTTTCTGGGACGGCGACCCAATCTGGTGCCCGCCAGCGGGATACGCCGCCTTCTGACCGACCATCTGCAGTTCACCCGGCTGGAGGATGCCCCGATTGCACTCCATGTCGTGGCCACCGACGTGCTCTCCGGCCACGATGTGCTCCTTTCCTCAGGCGATGCCGTAGCGGCGATCTGCGCGAGCTCGGCGATCCCCGCCGTGCTGCCCCCGGTCCGCATCGCGGGCCGGGAGTTGATGGACGGTGGTGTCGTCAACAACACCCCGATCTCACACGCGATCGCCCTGGGCGCCGACATCGTGTACGTCTTGCCCACCGGCTACGCCTGCGATCTTGCCGCCGCACCGCGCGGGGTGATCGCCATGGCGTTGCACGCGTTGACACTGGCGATCAACCAGCGGTTGGCCGCCGACATCAAACGTTATGAGGACACCGTGACGCTACGGGTGGTGCCGCCGCTGTGTCCCGTGCGCATCTCCCCGATCGATTTCTCCCAGGGGGCTGCACTGATCGCCGAATCCCACCGAGAGACCCTGCGCTGGCTCGAGCAACCACCGCGTAGCGGCCAGGAGGTGCTGCTCGCGCCGCACCGCCACTGAGTCCGGTCAGCGCCAGCGGGCCAACCAGTCGCGCTCCAGTTGTTCTTTCTCGGCGTGGAACTTTGCGGTCGGTGGGAACAGCGAGACCTGCGGGCCGGCATCGGCCAGGAACCGGCCGGCGATCTTGGCCGCCCGTCCCCCGCCGACGACCAGCAGGCAGCCGCCGTCGCCGGTGTAGACGCCCTCGGGTGCGTCGTAGCCGAGTTGACGGGCGATCTGGTCGGCGGCCACCAGCGCCTGCCCCTCGGCGAACACCCCCGCTTTCGGCAGGGGCTTGCCGTTGGCCAGGGTCACTGCGGTGTTGTCGCCGACCGCCCACACACCGGGAGCCTTGGCGGCCAAGGTGTCCGGCGCAACCGGGATCCACCCGTCGGCGTTGACCAGATCGGGCACGATCTGGGCCGCCGCGCAGGCGTGCGGGGGCACCACGGCCAGCAGATCGGCGTGCTCGCGGCCACCGTCGGCGAACGTGACCGTCGCGCCATCGGGCCCGATGCCGGTGATGCTGCGTCCCGGATGGAAACCGATGCCGCGCGCCGACAGCAACTCGGTGACTCCGGCACCGACGTCGGGGCCGACGACCGGAATGGGATACGGCTCGGCGGTGATGACGTCTAGCCGCACCGCAGAGCCCGTGAGCCTTTCGCCGAGTTGATCGGCGAGCAGAAATGCCGCCTCGTAGGGGGCGGGCGGGCATTTGAACGGCGGCGGTGGAATCACCACCACGATGCGCCCGGCGGTGAACTGTTCGACGCTGCGCCGCAGCGCATCCGCACCGTCGGGGGTGTAGAACTGGGCGGCGCGCCCGGCGGAGATCGCGGCATCCAAGCCGGGTAGCGCCGCGGTGTCGAGTTCGGCGCCCAGCGCGATGAGCAGCGCATCGTAAGCGAGACTGTGCTCAGCGTCCCCGGCGCGGTAGGACACCGTCGCGGCCGCGGTATCCACGGCGGCGACCTCACCGGTTTGCAGTGACACCCCAAGCAGGGCAGTCTGTTTCAGCGTTGCCGTCACGTCTTCGGGCCGGCGCCAACCGCCAAGCACCCGCAGCGCGGACAAGCCGAGACTTCCCGAGAACGTGCGGTCGATCATCACGACGCGGTCCGCTGGCGACAACACGGCACGGAGCCGTTCTGCCGCAGCACGACCCGCTGTTCCCGCCCCGAGGACGACTACCGTTTTACTCAACGGTCCTCACCTCTTTCGTCGGGGGCCGACTGCGAAGGGCGATTATTCGCCGCCGCGGACGACGACACGCTTGGGGTCGGCGCTCCACTCCGACCACGATCCGGGAAACAGCGCCGCACGCCGCCCCAGCACCGCCAAGGCGGCCACCGGGACCGTTGCGCTGATCCCCGATCCGCAGTAGGCGCCCAGCGCGTCGCCCGCCTCGACGTTCCGGTCGGCGAGCAGACGCCCCAACGCATCGTCGTCGAGGAAGGTGCCGTCGTCGGCGAGCACCGCTGTGCAGGGCAGGTTCTTGGCGCTGGGGATGTGTCCGGCCACCGCGTCGGCGGGTTCGTTGTCCCCGCGGTAACGCTCGGGCGGGCGGGCATCGAGCAGCGTCGCCGCCCCTTCGGCGACCTGGTCGGCATTGAGGGTGGGTAGCGCCCCGGCGTACAGATCTTCGTATTCCAGGGTCACATCGCCCGGCTGCGGGTCGACCGCACCGGTGTCCACCGCATTGCCGGCGGCGCGCCAGGCGGCCAGCCCGCCGTCGAGAATGCGCACGTTGGTCAGCCCGGCCGCGGTCAGCACCCACCAGGCGCGACCGGATCCGACCCGGTTCCAGTCGTCGTAGGCGACCACCAGATGATCGGCGCTCACCCCCCAGCGGCGCGCGGCGGCTTGCACGCTCGATCCCGCCGGCAGCGGATGCCGGCCCCGGCCGGTGACGGTGTGGTCGCTCAGTTCGTCTTCCAGCGAGACGTACACCGCGCCGGGCAGGTGCCCGGCCAGATACGCCGCCCGCCCGTCGGGCTCATCGAGGCGCCATCGCACGTCGAGGACCGTGATCGGATCCCCGGCCTGGATCCGGCGCGCCACCTCATCGACACTGATCAGCACCTGGTCGCGCGCGGCCACGGCGCACCTCCTTCTCTTACTGCCTTCTCCCACTGCTGTCGACGGGGCGCGCATCGCGGGCACCCGTAATGAAAGCCTACTGGCGCGTTTGGGTGCTCCGCCGCACGTCCGGCCTCGGTTCACTGCTCTTTCGGGGCGTACCACTTCAGTTCGATCTCGACTTCGTACTCGACGCTGGAGCCCCGGTCTTCGCGTTCGATCTCGAACTCCCGCTCGATCTGCTCGGGCACCGCGAGGCGGCCCGCCCTGCCGTAGCTGATGGTCCCCGCCGATTCCAGCTCGTCGGCGAGGCGGCGCAGCTCGGCCGCCACGTCCGCGCGGGTAGTCAGGCGTTCTTCTTTGTGGATCGTCTCTTCGGCTTCTTTGTGGATCGTCTCTTCGGCCATAGCCCCAACCTAGCCCACCCTGCATCAAATTGCCTGGTGAGAGCTATTTTCGCTGTGAGCGCAGCGCGCCCGGCGGCGGTTCGGTCAGCGGATCGGCGGGCAACTACCGTGCGGACCGCGCGCCACGCAGCGGCTCCATTCGCCGTCTTGCCCGTCGATGCTCCACAGGAAGAACTCGTGGCCGATCTGATTGGTGCCGCCGTCGGCCTGCACCGTCGCCGCACCGTCGTCGACGACGAGTTGCTCGTCGTGCACCGCGGCCTGGAATCCGGCTGCGGTGAGTCGCTCGCAGGCCTGTTCCAACGTCTCGGCACCGGCTACCGCTGCGACACACCCGTCAATGTTCACATCCACACCTCTCCCGCACCTGTCGATGTTGCATTGACCCCGACAACAGGCGAATCGTGAAAATTAATCCGGCCCTACGGCATCGTCGATGCATCCACAGAACCGGCTTGGCACACACCCCTGCGTTTGATGGTCCACCATTTCGGTGAATCCGACAGGGATACGACAGGGCGTTGTGCCCACAATCGGTGAACAACGCACACGTTTGGAAAGGACCGATCCCATGGCGGCCAGCAACAGCGAACGGGACTTCAAGGTCAAAGACCCCGTCTACTTCAACTACCGGTCGGCCCACGACCTGGAGGGGCGCATCGTCGGGGTGGCCAAGAAAGGCAAGACCTCGGCCACCACCACCTATGAGGTGATGCCGTTCAAAAAACACATCCATCCGGGTGAGAAGGTGCCCATCCACCGCACCGGGGCACACCTGCGGTACCGCGACAGCTAGGAGGGGCGGGTCGAAACGACCGGCGCCCCCGGGCCACTAGTCGGGCCAGCCGTTGCCCAAGATGATCTCGACGAAATCGTCGCGGACGAACGACGGGTCGTAGTGATCGAGGACATCGGCGTTGACGGTGCCGAACGTGCTGGCCGGTCGGTGTTTGACCCCGTTGGTGAAGGCGTGCAGGATGCGGCGCTTGAAATCCGGGCGCGGATGCGCCGCGGTCACCGCCTCGAGGGCCTCGGCGGTCAGGTCGTCGCGACCGAAGCCGAGGACGTCGGTCTCGACGCCCGCGGTCACCAACGCCACCTCCGGGTCGAGGAACTGCGGGACCCCGGGGGTGGTGTGCAACGCGATGCCCAACCAGACCTTGCCGACATCGACCTCGTCGACCCCGCGTTCCACCAGGAAGTCGCGTGCCGCGTTGGCGCCGTCGACCTCGAAACGCAGGGTCGAGTCCCGGTAGCGGTCGGTCAGCCCGAGGTCGTGGAACATGGCGGCGACGTAGAGCAGTTCGGGGTCCGCAACCAGTCCGCGGCGGCGGCCCTGCAACACCCCGAACAGGAACACCCGCCGCGAATGATGGAACAGCACATCGTCCTCGGCGTCGCGGATGAATTCGGTGGTGTCCCGCACCAACGCGGTATCGGGGATCGTCACCCCGGCGATCGTCTCAGCGGTGCCGCTCATGGTTGTCCCCTTCCCGGTGGCTCACACGCTCAGCCTTCCAGAATTAGCTACGCCGAACGCCACGGGCGCGGGTGAGCCGACCGGCGCCCCATGGCCACAAGCAGAGCGAGAACCCACAGTCGCACCCGATTGTTCGACTTGCCCCGGGCCGCATCCCCGGAACTGCCGTCGGACGTATGCCCGTAGATCCTGTGGGATGCCGGGCCTGCCCCAGTTTGACAGTGCGTACCCCACCCCGAGGTATTAAAATGTAGTGATGTCCGGCAAAACCCATCGGTGGCAGACGCTCGCCGGCGCGGCCCTGCTGTTCGCCAGCATGGTCTGCGCTCCGGGGGCGCACGCCGATCCGAACCTGCCTGCTCCCCCCGGCGCGCCGGTGCCCACCGTGGATCAGATCGTCGCAGACCTGAACCGCATCACCGACCCGAACGTGCCGTGGCAGGCCAAGGCAGACGTGGTCGAGCCCGGGTTCACCCCGGAGGAGGGCGCGAAGATAGACCCGGACCTGGCCCGACTCGCCGCGCACAACTACATCCCGTTCACCTTCATCGTCACCGACATCCAGCCGGCGCCGAACGACTACGCCGGCGCCACGGTGTCCATCCCGCACCGACCGCGGACACCGGCGGGGCCGATCGTGTTGGTGAAACAGGGCGAACAGTGGAAGGTCACCCACGACACCGCGATGACGATGCTCAATGCGATCTGGTCCAACGTGCACCGCGGCGGCGGCAATCCGGGCGCCAGCGTTGCCATATTCGGTTGGTGAGCGGTGACCGGAAGCGCCCGAATCGGGTCGTGGCCGGGCCTTACCCTCGTGTGTTGGACACGCTCAATCCTGGGATGTTCCCGGGGGAAGCGAGATAATCCAATCCGATGGCAAGGAAAAATTACTCCGAGGAGGTCAAGCGTGATGCGGTTGCGCTGTACCGAGACACCGAAGGGGCGACGATCACGGTGATGCTGCTGACCTCGGCGTTCACGACGCAACGCTGAGCGGCTGATGCAAAGACCAGGGTGTGGCGATCCGGCACCGCAAGCCGGCAGGGGCGAATGCGGCCTCAGCGGGCATGCACAGCCCCCGAGCAGGATCTGTCCCGGCTACGGGCCGAGAACCAGGCGTTGCGCGCGGAGAAGGTCAAGCTGGCCACCGAGCGTGACATCTGCGGTCGGCGGCCAAATATTTCGCCGGGGAGACGAACTGGTGAGCCGCTTCCAGTTCGTTGCCGACCACCGGGACACCTTCGAGGTGAAGTGGCTGTGCGCGGTCGTCGAGATCGCGCGTTCGTCGTTTTAAGCCTGGCTGGCCGGCGCCGACGGCCGCGCCGCGCGTCAGGGCGCTGACCGGGAGTTGGCGGAGCGTATCCGCACGGTGCACGAGCAGGACAACACCTACGGTGCGCCGCGGATCACCGCCGAACTCAACGACGGTGCACCGTCGGGTGAGCGGGTCAATCATCAGCGGGTGGCCCGGGTGATGCGCGGTGCCGGGATCGCTGGCTACCGGCGCAAACGCCGGGTCAAGACCACGGTCCCGGATCCGGCCAACCAGAAGGTTCCCGATCTGCTCAAGCGGGATTTCACCGCGGAGGAGGCCAACACCCGCTACGTCGGAGACATCACCTATCTGCCGTTAGCGACCGGGTCGACTCTGTATCTGGCGACGGTGATCGACTGCTGTTCACGGCGGGTCACCGGGGTGGGCGATCGCCGATCACATGCGCACCGAACTGGTCGCCGATGCCCTCAACGCCGCTGCCGCGTTGCGGAGCAGTCTGGCCGGTGCGATATTTCATGCAGATCACGGAAGTCAGTACACCTCAAATGATTTCGCGATGCTCTGCCGTGACTTGGGGGTCATCCAGTCGATGGGAGGTGTCGGGTCAAGTGCCGATAACGCGTTGGCCGAATCGTTCAATGCAGCCCTCAAACGCGAGATCCTGCAAGACCGGTCCTGCTGGCCCGACGCGGCGTCCTGCCGCCGCGAAGTGTTCCGCTGGCTGGCCCGCTACAACACCAAACGACGCCACTCCCACTGCACCCAATCCAGCCCGGCAACCTACGAAGGAACCTGACACCCGGGTCTGCTGCACGAATAGGTGACAGTTTGGTCACGCGGCCTGACTGGCCGGTGGGGTCATGATTGCTTCGAATTCGATGGGGGTCAACCGGCCGAGACCGGT
>NZ_NCXO01000074.1 GCF_002104795.1 Mycolicibacillus koreensis | reverse complement strand
ACCCAGGTCGGCAGCCCCCGCCGCGGCGCGGGCTGCCGACCTGGGTGGCCGTCGCCGGGGTGCTGGTGGCGCTGCTGGTCGTGGTCGGCCTGGTGTTCGCCGCGGTCAAGGTGATGGGGTCGGACTCCGGGCAGACCGACACCGCCGACGGCTCCGACGCCGCCGAGACCACCACCAGCAGCCCCGAGGCGACCATTCCGGTCGCCGACCTCAAAGGACTGCTGCCCTCGGTGTCGCAGGTGCAGTCGACCCTGCAGCTCACCGACCTCGAAGTCAAAGACGACTGGTCGGATGCCCGCTCCCTGCGGCCTGACGACCGGGTCTCCGACGGCTCCTGCCTGGGAACCCAGTACACCTCGGAGGGCACCGTCTACACCGGCAGCGGTTTCACCGCGATGCGCGGGGAGCGCCTGGAACGCAAGGGCACGATCGTCGCGACGACCGTCACCGGGTTCCCCTCCGCCGGGGACGCCGCCGCCCTGGTCGACAAGTCCACCCAGACCTGGAAGAACTGCGCCGGCAAGCCGCTGACCCGGTATTTCTCCAGCCTCGACGAGAGCGAATCGTGGATGCTGGGCACCGCCGAGGTCAACGAGGGCGTGCTGCACGTGCTCAACTTCGAGGAGGGCGGGGAAGGCTGGGCCTGCTCGCACGCCCTGGCCGACAAAACCAACGTCGTCATCGAGACACTGGTCTGCGGGGTGGGGGTCACCGACGAGGGCAGTCGGCTCATCGACGAGGTCCTCTCGTCGATGACGGTGTGATGGTGTGCGCCGCCGGTCCGGCGACCGTCTAACGTGGGCACGATGAATTACAGGTCGAAGATGCTGCCCGGCGTGCTGGCGCTGGCCACCGCTGCGGTGTTCGGGGTCGGCGGGTGCCACCAGGTCACCGAACTCTCCGACGCCGGCCCGGTCGCCGCAGACTTCGCCAACCAACTCAGCGCCCAGGTCACCACCGAGGCGATGATGGGGCATCTGCAGAAGCTGCAGGACATCGCCGACGACAACGACGGCACCCGCGCGGTCGGCACCCCCGGCTACGACGCCAGCGTCGACTATGTGGTGAAAGTGCTCGAGGAGAACGGATTCGAGGTGCAGACCCCCGAATTCGACGCCAAGGTCTTCGACGCCGAGCCCGGTGAGCTCACCGCCGGCACCACCAAGATGGAGGTGCGGGCCCTGGAGTTCTCCAAGGCGGCCGACGGTGACGGGGTGACCGGGCCGCTGGTGGTCGCCAAACCGGGTGACGACACCCCGGGCTGCACGCCCGAGGACTACGACGGGCTCCCGGTCGACGGCGCGGTGGTGCTCGTCGACCGCGGCTCGTGCCCGTTCTCGGAGAAGGAGGCCGCCGCCGCGGCCAGGGGCGCCAAGGCGCTGATCGTCGCCGACAACGTCGACGAGGAGAAGATGGGCGGCACCCTCGGCCCCGACGCCGACGTGAAACTGCCGGTGGTCTCCATCACCAAGGCGCAGGGGGCGAAACTGCGCGAGCACCACGGCGACGCCACCGTCAAACTCAAGGCCGAGACCAAAAACATCCACTCGCGCAACGTGATCGCCCAAACCGAGACCGGCTCCATCGAGAACGTGGTGATGGTCGGGGCGCACCTCGACTCGGTGCCCGAGGGCCCCGGCATCAACGACAACGGCTCCGGGGTAGCCGCCGCGCTGGAGACCGCGGTGCAACTCGGCGACAACCCCGAGGTCAACAACGCGGTGCGGTTCGCGTTCTGGGGCGCGGAGGAACTCGGGCTGATCGGCTCCACCAAATACGTGGAGTCGCTGTCCTACGACGAGCTCAAGGACATCGCGCTCTACCTCAACTTCGACATGTTGGCCTCCCCGAACGCGGCCTACCTGACCTACGACGGCGACCAGTCGCTGCCCCTGGACAAACGGGGGCGGCCCATCGTTCCCGAGGGCTCCCCGGGAATCGAGCGGCTGCTGGTGGACTACCTGGAGCAGGAGGGCAAGTCCGCCGACGACGCCACCTTCGACGGCCGCTCGGACTACGACGCGTTCACCAAGGCCGGAATCCCCTCGGGCGGACTGTTCTCCGGCGCCGAAGGGGAGATGACCGTCGAACAGGCCGAGATGTGGGGCGGCAAGGCCGGCAAGCCCTACGACCCGAACTACCACAAAGAGGGCGACACGATCGACAACATCAACAAGCAGGCCCTCGGCATCCTCGGCGGTGGGGTCGGCTACGCGGTCGGGTACTACTCGCAGAACGTGTCCGGGCGCAACGGCGTCGCCGAGTTCGCCGACCGGGTTCGCCACCTGCAGTCCACGCCATGAGCCGTTGGCTGCGGCCGATGCAGGCGGTGCTGTCGCTGCGCGTCATCGTCGTGGTCGCCGCGCTGTCGGTGGTGCTGCTGGTGATCCTGCTCGGCGCCTGGGTGTGGGTCGGGGTCAGCAATGACCAGTACAACCAGCTGGACCGCCGTCTGGACTCGGTGAGCAGCCTCGGGGACATCTCGTCGCTGCTGCGCAGCGGCCAGAACGACGACGCCGACCTGCCGCCGCCGGACGGCTCGATGGTGCGCACCGCCCGCATCGGCGGGGTGACGGTGTCGGTGCCGGCCGATGTGGTGTTGCCGCGCTTCGACAACGGCTACAACAACGCCACCATCAACGGCGTCGAGTACCGGGTTCGTACCTTCGCAGCCGGGCAGGCCTCGATCGCCGTCGGAGCGCCGGTGGCTGCCACCGAGAAGCGGATCCATCAGCTGCATCTGCGGGTGCTCGGCATCTGCGGTGGAGTGCTGGTGGGAACGGTGATCGTCACCTGGGTGATGTGGACGATCATGATCAACCCGTTCCGGCTTCTCGCTCAGCAGGCACGGATGATCAGCGCCCAGTCCCAGCCCGACCAGCTGCAGGTGCGCGGGGTGCGCGAAGCCGTGGAGATCGCCGAGGCCGTCGAGGGCATGCTCGACCGGATCGGCACCGCTCAGCAACGCACCAGAGCCGCACTGGAATCGGCGCGCGACTTCGCCGCCGTCGCCTCCCATGAGCTGCGCACCCCGCTGACCGCGATGCGCACCAACATGGAGGTGCTGGCCACCCTGGACCTGCCGATCGAGCAGCGCAAAGAGATGGTGCGCGACGTGATGCGCACCCAGAGCCGCATCGAAGCCACCCTGGCCGCCCTGGAACGGCTGGCTCAAGGTGAGCTGACCACCGACGAAGACTATGTGCCGCTGGACATCACCGAGTTGCTCGACCGTGCCGCCCACGACGCGATGCGCAACTTCCCCGACGTGCGGATCACGCTGGTGCCGGCCAACGCGGTGCTGATGCTCGGGCTGCCGGCGGGTCTGCTCCTGGTGATCGACAACGCGATCGCCAACGCGATCAAACACGGCCATGCCACCGAGATCCAGTTGGACGCGACGTCCTCGGCCGCCGGTGTGGAGATCACCATCGACGACAACGGCACCGGGATCCCCGAAGGGGAACGCGAAGTGGTCTTCGAACGGTTCTCCCGCGGCTCCACCGCGTCACGCTCCGGGTCCGGGCTGGGCTTGGCGCTGGTGGCCCAGCAGGCCGAGTTGCACGGCGGGGCCGCCGCGCTGGAGGAGAGCCCGCTCGGGGGCACCCGCCTGGTGCTGCGGCTGCCCGGAACATCCCCGGTGTAGGCGTCAGTTGCCGTGTGCCGGAGCCGCGGCGGCGGCACGCAGCCGCTGCGCTGCCCGCTGGTCGGTGAGTTCGCTTCGGGCGTAAGGGTTCTGCCAGTAGAAGCGGAGACAGCCCAGCAGCACCGCGGTGTGCGGGGTGTATTTCCCCGGAGCCCCGAGGACCCGGTGGGTGCCGTCGATCATCGTCACCCCCAGCGGCTTCCATAGAAAACGGGGCTGATTCGGCATCGAGTCGGTGATCCCGACAACCTCCTGCCAGGACCCCGACGCCGACCCGATGACGTTGGCGAACTCGAAACCCTCTGCGGTGATTCGGATCCGGCTCGTGCCGCCCCGCAGCAGTGCCGCCACCAGATACGCCAACGTCGGCGGCACCACCAGCACCAAGATCGCGATCCCCACCGCCGGAGGCCAATCGGGCAACAGGATCCGATAGCCGTCGGGGTCGTCGGTTGCGAAGATCATTCCGAACAGCGCGGCCGTCAGCATCGTCGCGAGGAGCCCGATGAAGATCGCGGCCTCCAGCCGTGGGTCGGGCCACAGGGTGGTTCCGGTGTGATCGACGGTGGCGCGCGGCGAGGTGTGCGAGCGCAGCCACCACGCCAGCAGACCCGCCACCACGGCGATGTTGAGGCACACCAACATCACCCCGGTCAGATATTCGCCGTATTTGAATGCCAGTACGGTCGTAGTGACCTCCACGATCGTGAAGCAGAGGGCGAGAGAAAGCAGTTGCACGATCCCGCTGAACGTCGAGCGCGACATCCCGAAGTTCGCGACCCGCCACCGCGGTGTCGGTGTGCGTTTGGTGACCGGTTGGGCGCTCGGGCGGACCGGTTCGGCCGGGGCGTCGAAACGGCCGTCGCGCAGACGTTGCAGACCACGGTCGTCGACCAACTCACCGCGCAGACGGGGATGACGCCAGTAGAAGCGCACCCATTCGCGCAGTCGGTGGCTCTCGACGCCGTAGCCGTTGATGGTGGGCACGAACAGGCTGGTCCCGTCGGCCATCACCATGTTGATCGGAAACAGCGCCGAGGACGCCATGACCTGGTAAGACTCGGGCGGTCGATCCGGGTCGATCACCCGCGTGGTCTTCACATCGAGGATCTGGCGCACGTCGTCCCACCGTCCCCGTTTGATCCGACTGGTGTTGGCGAAGATGAACTCCTCGGGGGTGAACTGCAGGTAGTACCCGGACCGCAGGGCCATCTGCACCATCACGAACGCCAGAAATATGCCGGCAGCGCCCAAACTGAGCAACACGATGTACTTCCCGCTGGCGTTCAAACCGTCCATCTGATCGTCGGACAGGATGAACGCCAACTCCTGCGGGCGGGCGAAGACCAGCACGAGAGCCCCCGCGAACTCCAGCACCAATCCCGCTAGCATCCCGACGCCGAGGCGGTGCATCGTCCGGTTGGGGCGCAAGGAGGTCCCGGAGGCGTCCGCGGACCACCGCCCCGGCATCTTCGGGCCTCGCCACCCCAGGATGACGACGCACGCCCAGAAGGCCGCGAGCCCGGCCAACAGGACCGCGAGCAGGGCGCTGCCATGGGCAGCGGCGACAACCGCGCACACCAGGATCGCGAGGACAAAAAGCACCCCGAAGATCAGCGAGTAGATGCGCATGCCGCGGTGGCGCCGGACCTCTGCGGGAACACTCACTTCGGGATCCTAACCGGCTCGTCCGGGTGGGCGCCGACGCGTTTTTGCCCGTGTGACCGACTCGGTGCGGTGGCGGTGTCTCGCGACGAATTAGTGTTACCGGTCATGCCGTGGTATCCGGGCGCCGACCGCCGCTACCTCACCCAGTACTGGGACGGGGGCCGGTGGCTGATCCTGCTCACCGAGAGCGCCCTGCGACTGGAGAACACCTGGATCGCCCTCGACGACATCGCCGAGGTTGCCTACTGGAGTCGCACCTACATGTCGTTCGGCACCCCCTACTACGCCCCGCGGCCCCGAGTGGAGCGGGCGTTCAGCGTCACCGACGTTCACGGCACCGTGACCACCCTGGCGATGAACTGGCCCGGGTACTTCGACAACGACGAGAAGCGGGTGGCGTTCTCCGGGCTGGTGGAGATCTCACGGCGGATGATCGAACCCCGCATCACCGAACGGATTCTGGCCACGCTGCACCGCGGTGAGCAGTTCACCGTCAAAGACGGCTGGGCATATCTGAGCCTGCACCGTGACGGGATGACCGCCCGGACGCTGCGCACCCACCAGGCGGCCTGGTCGGATTTCTACACCGTGGACGTCAACCCCTACTTCAACAACATGGACCCGATCGAGTTGACCGGGCAGGCGCGGCTGTGGGTGACCCGCGGCGGCAAACCCCACCTGATGACCGGGCTGACCACCATGGTGCCCAACGCCGTCGTGCTCGGCAGTCTGCTGCCGGCGTGTGCCCGCCGCTTCGGCGCCCGTTAGGAGAACGTGTAGTCCGACAACGGGAACGTCGAGCCCTCCCGCACCGCGTTGGCGGTCGAGGTCGGCCGCAGCAACGTGGCCTCCCCGGCGTTGTTGAAGTAGTAGGAACGGCTGGTGGCGCAATCCCCGGCGTAGAACACCGACTTGTCCAACAAAGCGGTCATCCGGTCGAGGAATCGGGTGTTGGCCTCCTCGGTGACCTCGAAGACGTCGGCGTTGCGGTCCTGCAGCTCAGAGAAGAGCCGGTCCATGTGCCGCATCTGGTATTCCATCGTGTTGAAGAACGACAGACCGGAGAACGCGAACGGGCTCGCCAGGCTGAGGAAATTCGGGAAGTACGGAATCGACACCCCCTGATAGGCCTGGAACCGGTTCTCCCGCCACCACTTCCCGAGATTGCGGCCCTGGCGTCCGATCACCTCGATAGCCGGGAAGTTGGCCTCCCACAAGTCGAACCCGGTGGCCAACACCAGAGTGTCGATCTCGGTTTTGGTGCCGTCGGCCGCCACGATCCCGTCGGGTTCGATCCGCTCGATCCCGGCGGTCTGCAGGTGCACGTGATCGCGGGTGAAGGTGCGGTAGTAGTCGTTGGAGTAGGTGGGGCGTTTGCAGCCGAAGTCATAGTCGGGCGTGAGCTTGTCGCGCAGCTCCTTGTCGCGCACCGAGGCGAATCGGTGCATCTTCGCCAGGT
Source organism: Mycolicibacillus koreensis (assembly GCF_002104795.1). GTDB lineage: Bacteria > Actinomycetota > Actinomycetes > Mycobacteriales > Mycobacteriaceae > Mycobacterium > Mycobacterium koreense. The sequence continues at coordinate 3,626 of NZ_NCXO01000074.1, read as the reverse complement.
CGGTGGCGGCGATGTTGAGACGACGGAATGCTGTGTAGCGCAACACCCCGGTCACCATCATCAACTCGAACAATGTGTCGGTGACGAACCGGAACGTGCGATGGATAGGCGGTACCGCGGCGAACAGCCGCTGCAGCAGCGGCGGGATCGGGAAGTCCAGTTTCGGCACCACCCAGATCGGGGTGCGCTGATAGACCGTGAGGTCGGCGACGCGGTCCGCGAGCTCCGGAATCAACTGCACCGCAGTGGCGCCGGTGCCGATCAAGCCGACGCGGCGGCCGGTGAAGTCGTAGTCGTCATCCCAGGCGGTGGTGTGCACCGTTTTGCCGGAAAACCCGGTGATGCCGGGGATGTCGGGTGTGTTGGGTTGCGACAGGAACCCGGTGGCGGTGATGAGGAACTGCGCGGTGATCACGTCGCCGTCGTTGACGGTGACCTGCCAGTGGCCGGACTCCTCATCCCAGCGGGCACTCTCCACGGTGGTGCGAAACCGCATGTAGCTGCGCACGTCGTACTTGTCGGCGACGTGCTCGGCGTAGCGTTTGAGCTCCTCGCCGGGGGCGAACAACCGCGACCAATAGGGGTTGGGCTCGAACCAGTAGGAGTAGGTGGTCGACGGGATGTCGACGGCCAACCCGGGGTAGTGGTTGACGTGCCAGGTGCCGCCGAGGTCATCCTCCCGGTCGACGATGAGCAGGTCACGGTAGCCGAGACGGTTGAGCTGGATGGCCGCACCGATCCCGCCGAAACCGGCGCCGACGATGACGGCCTCGTAGTGCTGGGCGCTCATAAAACGACGGTAGCTGACTCGTGAGTAAGTTTGTAGTCGTCGGGTCCGGGTAACCTGGGTGGGCCTGCTGTAGACCGACCAGGGGAGGGTGGCTATGACGGAGTTGTTTCCCAGCGACAGCGACGGCGACATCGCTGAACAGGCCGCGCCCGTCGATGACAGCGACGAGGTCGACGACGTGCCCACCGGGGACTTCGTCGGCACCATCGAGGCCAACCCGGCCGATGTCTACGAGCAGCACCAGGTGGTGCCGTTCGACGACGAAGACCGGCTCGAGGAGTGAGCACCGACCCGGTCGGGGTGGAGCCGGCGCGGGTGTTCGCGGCACTGGCCGGCATCGTCTATCAGGGGTCGACGATGCCGGAGATCTATTCCGCTCTGTGCGTGGCGGCGACCATGATCGTGCCCGGGTGCGACCATGCCAGCGTGCTGCTGCGCCGCGAGGACGGCAGCTATGTGATCGCCGCGGCCACCGACGCCGTCGCCCGGCACGTCGATGAGCTGGAGATGCACCTCGGCGAAGGGCCGTGCCTGGACGCCATCGAGGATGAGGCAGCCCAGATCGACGCGGACCTGACCACCCGCAGCGAGTGGCCCGCGCTGGCCGCCCGGGTGGTCGCCGACACACCGGTGCGCGGCGCGATGGGGTTCCGGCTGCTCGTCGACAGGCGCAAGGTCGGGGCGCTGAACCTGTTCGCGACCGCGCCGGACGTGTTCGACACCGTCGCCGCCGAGACCGCGGTCGTGCTCGCGGCGTTCGCGTCGGTGGCCACCAACGCGGTCGCGCGCGGCGAGGATGCCGCCAGCCTGCAGCGCGGCCTGGCCAGCAACCGTGAGATCGGCAAGGCGGTCGGGATGTTGATGCTGCTCAACGGCATCGGCGAGCAGGAGGCGTTCGAGATCCTGCGGCGCATCTCGCAGGCCACCAACGTCAAACTCGTCGAGGTCGCCGCGCAGCTGGTGCAGCGCCGCGGCCAGCTGCCCACGGACTAGTCTCCGGGGCGCGCGGCCAGACGCCGTGCCGCCGCGACCGCCAGTTCGGCCACGTCGAGGGTTTTCGACGCCAGATCGTGGCGGGCGTCGGCGATCTCGACCAGTTCGGTGCGGGCCGGGATCAGTGCGGCCGCCGCATGCAACTCGTCGAGGCTGCCGAACGGGTCCTTGCCGCCGTGGACGAACACCGTCGCGACCCTGATCGCCTCCAGGTGACCGGTGCGGGAGCGCTCCGGCTTGCCCGGCGGGTGCAGCGGGTAGGAGAACAGGCTCAGCACGTCCAGTGGTGTGCCGGCATCGGTAGCCACCATCGAGGTCATCCGGCCGCCGTAGGAGTGCCCACCGGCGATCAGCGGCCCATCGGCCTGGGTGCGCGCCCAGGCGAGCGCCCCGCGGACACCGTCCTGGTCCCCGGTGGCCGACCCCGACGGCGGCCCGCTGGGCCGGCGGCGCCGAAACGGCAGGTTGTAGCGGATCGCCAACCAGCCGTGGTCGGCCCACGTCGCGCAGACCCGCTGCAGCAGCGGTGCGTCCCGGTTGCCACCGGCGCCGTGGGTGAGCAGAACCACCCCGGCCGGGGTGCCGTCGGGGCGATGGGCCACCCCGTCGATGTCGGCGAGGCTCACCGCGCCAGCCGGAACAGCGGGGAGACCGGGCCGTGGCCATGGCCCAACGGGTAAGCGGCGCGCAGACATTCGGTGACCCACGATTTGCCGAACGCCACCGCGTCGGGCACGCTGCGCCCGTGTGCGAGGGCGGCGGCGATGGCGGCGGCCAGCGTGTCACCGCCGCCGTGGTCGTTGCCGGTGTCGATGCGCTCGGCGGGGAACTCGGTGAACGTCTCACCGTCGTAGAGCAGATCCGGACTCGACGTCGCCGACCGCAGATGCCCGCCCTTGACCAGTACCCAGCGCGGCCCCAGGGCGTGCAAAGCGGTGGCGGCCTCCCGTTGGGAGTCGGCGTCGACGACGTCGACCCCGACCAGAAGACGCACTTCGTCGAGGTTGGGGGTGACCAGAGTTGCCAGCGGAAACAGTTGGTGACGCAGCGAATCGAGCGCCTCCGGCACCAGCAGCGGATCGCCGTGCATCGAGGCGCAGACCGGGTCGACCACCAGCGGGATGCCCGGGTCGAGGCGTCGCCAGGTGGCGGCCACCTCGCCGATGATCTCCGGGCCGGCCAGCATCCCGGTTTTGGCGGCTTGGGCTCCGATGTCGGTGAGCACCGAGTCGATCTGGCGTCCCACCACCTCCGGGGGCACCTGGTGCACCCCTTGCACACCCACCGAGTTCTGCACGGTCACCGCGCTGACGGCCACCAGGGCGTGCACCCCCAGCAGCGCGGCGGTGCGCATGTCGGCCTGGATGCCGGCACCGCCGCCGGAATCGGATCCGGCGATGGTCAACACCCGCAGCGGGGCCTGCCCCGGCGGGGCCAGTGGCAGGAACTGCACGCGGCCGGTCCCGGGCTAGTCCGAGCCGCCCGCCGCGCCGTCGGCGGTCACCGCGTCGCCGGACGGGGCCAGCGGCAACAGCCCGTGCCGGCTGGCGTAGTCACGGGCGTCCTGGCTGATGCGCATCGCGGAGAACTGCGGACCGCACATCGAGCAGAACTTCGCCAGCTTCGCCGCCTCCGCCGGCAGCGCCTCGTCGTGGAAGTCGCGGGCGGTCTCCGGGTCCAGCGACAGCGCGAACTGGTCGTGCCAGCGGTAGCCGAAACGGGCTGTCGACAGCGCGTCGTCGCGCTTCTGCGCGTGCGGGTGCCCTTTGGCCAGATCGGCGGCGTGCGCGGCGATCTTGTAGGCGATGACCCCGGCTTTGACGTCGGCCCGGTTGGGCAGCCC
>NZ_NCXO01000073.1 GCF_002104795.1 Mycolicibacillus koreensis | reverse complement strand
CCGGATACTTCTTCGAACTTCCCACGACTCCATCCTTCACAAGAGATGAAGTCTCCGGACTCACCGGGGCGGTTCAGTCAGTCCAGATTGCGCTCATGCCGCAAGACGGCGACATCCCGGGAAATCATCTGATCGGTTCGCCTGGCCAGATCTGATGTCGTTACCGGCACGGCATGCTCAAAATCTGGCGTATAGACGTAGTCACCGTCATCCTCTATCCGCAAACACACAACGGCTTCTCTTCCCCAGTCCACTCCCCATGTGCGCGCGGGTCGGCACCGAGACTGCACCGTCGTCATCACCGTCACCTCCCTGGGCGACAGCAGCGAGCCGGACCGTCGCGGGGCGGCGACGCGCACGGGGGTGTACTCGTACTCATCGTCATCCTTGTACCCAACCGCATCAGCGCTGACCCGACGGTCATCGAGAAGACCCGGGATAAAAATCTTCGGATGAACACCGGGTCGTCTCATCTCGGCGGCCGCTGCGACCGCAGCGCCTAACTCGTAGGGCGACAACGCAAAAACGTCGACCACATCCTCATCCCGACGCTGCACGGCGAAGAATCCCGATTGCCCCACGCGATAGGCGAGCATGCGGATGTCCGGATCTTCCGATATGTAATTGACCCGGCATTCGACCCAGATGTCAGCCGGCACATAGGCGTCCAGCCATGCGCAGAATGGGCGCAGATCTCCATGATCCAATCGGTCCGCGAGCGTCGCTAGGTTCGACGGCGGCATTTCCGACGGTTGAGTTCGCCAAAATGGATAAGGCAAGCCCTCGCGTCCTTGTAGTTCACAGACCCCAGCGAAATCGATGAGGTCGATAGCGCCGACGTGATCCATCGCTACAGTACTCATCTTTGGCCTCTCCAAACCCAATTTGACCTGATGTTTCCCTCAGCGGTCACGCTCAAGTCGATCGACGCGACAGTCACACGACGTGCGGCATCTACCTTCGAGCCGCGCCACTCTTTGTCAGCGCAGTAGGGCCCGGCTCATGACGACGCGTTGGATCTGGTTGGTGCCCTCGTAGATCTGGGTGATCTTGGCGTCGCGCATCATGCGTTCGACGGGGAAGTCGATGGTGTAGCCGGCGCCGCCGAACAACTGGACCGCGTCGGTGGTGATCTCCATGGCCACATCGGAGGCGAAGCATTTGCTCGCCGCGGAGATGAACCCCAGATCCGGCTCACCACGCTCGGCGCGTGCGGCCGCCGAATACACCATCAACCGCGCGGCCTGCAGCTTCATCGCCATGTCGGCGATCATGAACTGCACACCCTGGTTGTCGGCCACCGGCCGGCCGAACTGCTTGCGGTCCTTGGTGTAGGCGATCGCCGCATCCAGCGCACCCTGGGCGATACCGACCGCCTGCGCCCCGATCGTCGGGCGGGTGTGATCGAGGGTGCGCAACGCGGTCTTAAACCCCGTACCCGGCTCCCCGATGATCCGATCCCCGGGAATACGGCAGTTCTCGAAATACAACTCGGTGGTCGGCGAACCCTTGATGCCCAGCTTTTTCTCCTTGGGCCCCACCGTGAAACCCTCATCGTCTTTGTGCACGATGAACGCCGAGATCCCGTTGGCCCCCTTGTCCGGATCAGAGACCGCCATCACCGTGTACCACGTCGACTTACCACCGTTGGTGATCCACGCCTTGGTGCCGTTGAGCACCCAGTCATCCCCGTCAGCACTCGCCCGGGTACGCATCGCCACCGCGTCACTGCCGGACTCCCGCTCAGACAGCGCATAGGAGGCCATCGTCTCCCCCGCCGCCAACGACGGCAACACCTGCGACTTCAGCTCATCAGAGCCGGCCAGGATCAACCCCATCGTGCCCAGCTTGTTCACCGCCGGGATCAACGACGACGACGCACACACCCGCGCCACCTCCTCGATGACGATGCACGTCGCCACCGAATCGGCACCCTGACCACCGAAGGCCTCCGGCACATGCACCGCGTTGAACCCCGAGGCGTTCAACGCCGCCAACGCCTCCTCGGGAAACCGCGACTTCTCATCGACCTCCGCGGCATACGGAGCGATCTCCTTCTCCGCCAACGCCCGGATCGCCGAACGCAACTCCTCATGCTCCTCGGGCAACGCAAACACGTCGAACGAGGGGTTCCCGGTCCATCCAGCCATCACAGCCTCCTAGCTACTCGCCGGTAACTTTATCGTGTAGTGCGGCGTCCTTGGCCAGCACCATGTCGGCCAGCTCCTGTTGGAAGGTCACCATCCGCTCGCGCAGGGTGGTGTCGGCGGCGGCCAGGATGCGCACCGCCAGCAGTCCGGCGTTGCGCGCCCCACCGATCGAGACGGTGGCCACCGGCACCCCGGCGGGCATCTGCACGATCGACAAAAGCGAGTCCAGCCCGTCGAGGCGGGCCAGCGGCACCGGCACACCAATCACCGGCAGCGGGGTCGCCGAGGCGACCATGCCGGGCAGGTGGGCCGCCCCGCCGGCCCCGGCGATGATCACCGCCAGACCGCGCCCTGCGGCGTCGCGGGCGTAGTCGAACATGCGTTGCGGGGTGCGGTGCGCGGAGACCACCCCCACCTCGAAGGGCACCTCGAACTCGGCGAGCGCGTGGGCCGCGTCGGCCATCACCGACCAGTCGCTGTCGCTGCCCATGATCAGCCCGACCCGGGGTTGCGGTGGGGTGCTGGGGGTCATGGCTGCCGCTCCTTCTGCTCGTCCGCGGTGCTCGCTGCGGGGTTCACCGTGTGCCACTGCTGGGTCGCGCCGTCGGCGCGATGCGGGTCCCAACCGTCGCTCCACCGTCCGTGTGCCACCCAGTGTGCCGCGAGTTCGGCGCGAGCGCGCAGGTCGGCGAGGTCGGATGCGTCGGTGCCGAGCAGATTGAGGTGCCCGATCTTGCGGCCGGGCCGTTCGGCCTTGCCGTACAGGTGCACCCGCACGTCGGGCATCCGGGCGAACAGGTGGTGGAGCCGCTCGTCGAGGCTCATCGTCGGGGTCTGGTCGGCGCCGAGCACGTTGGCCATCACCGTCACCGGCGCGATCGCGCTGGTCGCCCCGAGCGGATAGTCGAGCACCGCGCGCAGATGCTGTTCGAACTGGCTGGTGGCCGCGCCGTCCATGGTCCAGTGTCCGGAGTTGTGCGGGCGCATCGCCAGTTCGTTGACCAGCAGCTCCCCGGTGTCGGTTTCGAACAGTTCGACGGCGAGCACCCCGACCACCCCGAGTTCGGCGGCGATCCGCAGCGCCAGCTGCTGGGCCTGCTCGGCGCGGGCGGTGGGCAGGTCCGGGGCCGGGGCGATCACCTGCACGCAGATGCCGTCGCGCTGCACGGTCTGGACCACCGGCCACGACGAGCCCTGCCCGAACGGCGAGCGCGCCACCAGCGCGGCCAGCTCGCGGCGCATCGCCACCCGTTCCTCGACTAGGGCGGGGACACCGCTGTCCAGGTACGCAGCGGCATGATCCCGGGCCGCGGCGGGATCGGCGGCCATGGCCACCCCGCGGCCGTCGTAGCCGCCGCGGGCGGCCTTGACCACGGTCGCCCCGCCCACCTGTCCGGCGAATTCGGTCACCGCGTCGAGGTCGGCGGCGCTGTTCACGGCCAGGTAGCGCGGCATCGGGGCGCCGAGTTCGCCCAGCCGGTGACGCATCACCAGCTTGTCCTGGGCGTGGTGCAGCGCCGCCGGGGGCGGTGCCAGCGCGACCCCCTCGTCGGCCAGCTGCGTCAGGAGCGCTGCGGGCACGTGCTCGTGGTCGAAGGTGACCACCGTCGCGCCGGCGGCTGCGCGGCGCAGGTCGGCGAGCTCCCGGTAGGAGCCGACCACCACATCGGGGCTGACCTGCGCGGCCGGGTCGTCGCTGGTCTCGGCCAGCACCCGCAGGCTCTGGCCCAGCGCGATCGCGGCCTGATGCGTCATCCGGGCCAGCTGACCCGCACCGATCATGGTGACCTGGGGGCCGGCGGGCTGGCGACGGCCCGGATCAGCGGGCGCGGCGCGGCCATGCGGAGTGGGAGGCACGGCACATATGGTGTCATGCCGGTGGGGCGGCGATTTCATCGTGTTTTTACATGTTCGTCGGTCGAAACGTAGACTGGCGTGTTGTGTCATTCACCGACGCCACGATCGCGCGCCTGCCCGGGGCTATTCGCCCCCTGGCCGAACGCCATCATGAGCTGATCAAATTCGCCATCGTCGGTGGTACGACGTTCATCATCGACTCGGCGTTGTTCTACACGCTGAAGCTGACCGTGCTCGAGCCCAAGCCGGTGACCGCGAAGATCATCTCCGGGATCGTGGCGGTGATCGCCTCCTACATCTTGAACCGGGAGTGGAGCTTCCGCGACCGGGGTGGCCGCGAACGCCACCACGAGGCGCTGCTGTTCTTCGCGTTCAGCGGGGTGGGGGTGCTGCTGTCGATGGCGCCGCTGTGGTTCTCCAGCTATGTGCTGCAGTTGCGCGCCCCGATGGTGTCGCTGACCGTGGAGAACATCGCCGACTTCGTCGCGGCCTACATCCTGGGCAACCTGCTGCAGATGGTGTTCCGGTTCTGGGCGTTCCGGCGTTGGGTCTTCCCCGACGAGTTGGCCGGCACACCCAGCGCCGACGGTGATCAGGCTCTCAGCGCGGTGCTCGACGACGGCGCGCTGGTCGAGTCGATCGAGGACGGCCGCGCCGGTGCCACCACCGAGCGCAACCCCGCCGAGCGCAACACGAACGTGGTGAGCCTGTTCCGGCGGCGCCACCGTCAGGCGCCGCGCCCGGTCGACCCGGACCAGGTGTCGTCCCAGGTGTCGAAGACTTCGTGATACAGCAGCGCGTGGACCTGTTCGACGCGCGGAATGTCGTAGAACGCCAGCGGGTCCTGCGCTGCTGATTCGATGATCAGCGTGCCGGTGCGCAGCATCCGGTCGGTGAGTCGGTGGGTGAACTCCACGCTGTTGATCCGGGCCAGCGGGATGTCGATGCCGCTGCGGGTCAGCAGCCCGTGCCGGTACATCACCCGGCGGTCGGTGATGACGAAGTGGGTGGTCAGCCAGGCCAAAAACGGCCAGACGCTGAACCAGCCGACCAGCACCGCCCAGATGGCGGCGATGACGGCGAACACCACGTTGCGCGCGGTCGGCTCCCAGTTCTGGGTGTCCACCACCGCCGCGCCGAAGGTGGCCACCGCGGTGGACACCAGCAGTGTCAGCACGGCGGAGACCAGGCGTTTCCAGTGCGGATGGCGGTGCAGCACCACCTGCTCGTCGTCGGCGAGGACGTTGTCGGGATACGGCACGGCGTTGCCTCAGACCGGCCGCAGGTGGGTGACGTCGCCGGCGGCGACGGCCACGGTCTCGGTCCCGGTGGCCACGCACAACCGCCCCAACTCGTCGATCGACTCCGCCACCCCCGCCACGGTCTGCCCGCCGGGCAACAGCGCGCGCACCTGCCGGCCCAGCGTGACGCTGCGGGCGGTGTAGTCGGCGATGAGTCCGGCGTCGGCGCCGCCCGCGGCGCGCCAGGCCGCGATCCGTGCGGCGAGCGCATCGAGCACCGCCACCGCCAACGCGGTGCGGTCGGTGGGTGCCCCGAGCATCGCCAGGGAGGTGGCCTGCGGGGTCGGCGCCTCCGCGGCGGTCATCGCCACGTTCAGGCCCAGGCCGACGACGATGGTCTTCGCCGGTGCGGCCACTTCGGCGAGGATCCCGGCCAGTTTGCCCGGCGCATCACCCGGTCCGGCGAGCACGTCGTTGGGCCATTTCAGCCCGACCGTCAGACCGTGATCGGCCAGCGCGTCGGCGACGGCCACCCCGGTGGCCAGCGGCAACCATCCCCACGCGGCGGTGGGCACCGCGGCGGCGGCCACCCCGACCGACAGCGACAGCTGCGAGCGCGGCGGCGCCGACCATTCCCGCCCCTGCCGGCCGCGGCCGGCGCTTTGGTGTTCGGCGGCGAGCACCGCGCCGTCGATGTCGTCGCCGTCGGTGGCGCGGGCCAGCAAATCGGCGTTGGTGGAGCCGGTCTGCTCGACCACGTCGATGCGACGCCACCGGCCGCCCAGCGCGGCGCGCAGCGCCGTTTCGTCGAGGGCGGGGCGGGCCGGATCGCGTTCGGTCATTGGGGTGATGATAGGCGGGCCGGCGGCTACAGGTGGCGCTGACGGCCGTGGGCGTAGAACTCCGCGTCGAGCCCGCGGCGGTCGACCGCACTCAGCAGCCGGTAGTCGGGGGCGCCTCGGCCCACCCAGCGGTACACCGGGTCGTCGGTGTGCCAGCGCTCGGTCTGCAGTTGCCGTTTGAGGACCTTGTTCGAGCCGGTGACCGGCAGCGCCGAGGAGATCCGCAGCAGGCGTGGAATCCCTTTGCGGCCCAAGCTTTTGTCGGCGGCCAGGAACGCGGCGAGCGCTGCGACGTCGACACCGGCGGGGTCGGCGACCTCGACGGCGGCCATCAATTGGTCCCCCGAGCGCGGGTCGGGCACGCCGTAGCCGGCGGCGGCGATCACTCCCGGGTAGCGCCGCAGCGCATGTTCGACGGTGAGCGCGGAGATGTTCTCCCCGTCGACCCGGATCCAGTCGCCGCGGCGGCCGGCGAAGTAGAGGAACCCGGCGGAATCCAGGTAGCCCAGATCCCCCGTCCAGTACCAGCCGTGACGCAGCCGCTCGGCGTCGGCGGCCTCGTTTTTGTAGTACCCCTCGAAACCGGCGGCGCCGCGCTTGTCGACGATCTCGCCGACCGCCTCCTCGGGGTTACACAGCCGCCCGTCGGCGTCGAACGTTGCGGGCGGGCAGGTCTGCAGGGTGTGCGGGTCGAGCACCACCACGCCGTCGTGGGCGGGGCGGCCCAGTGCGCCGGGCGGGGCGTCGGGGTCGCGGGCCACCGCGCCGCCGCCCTCACTGGAGCCGTAGCCCTCGAACAGCTCAACGCCGAAGCGGCGGCGGAATTCGCGTTGGTCGGCCGGGGACGCCTCGGTGCCGAATCCGCGGCGCAGCGTGGTGTCGGCGTCGTCGGGGCGTTCGGGGGTGGCCAGCAGATAGCCCAGGGCTTTGCCGACGTAGGTGAAAAACGTGGCCCCGAAGTAGCGGACGTCCTCGAGGAACCCGGTGGCGGTGAAGGTGGGGGTCAGGCAGACGGTGGCGCCGCGGGACAGCGCCGGCGCCCACAGCGCCATGATCGCGTTGCCGTGGAACAGCGGCATGCAGCAGTATTCGACGTCGTCGCGGGTGTGGGCGTATCTGTCCGCGGCGGCGTCGGCGATGCGCGCCAACCGGCCCTGGCTGCAGCGGACCGCTTTGGCCGCCCCGGTGGTGCCGGAGGTGAACAGCAGCAAAAACAGCGTCTCGGCTCCCACGCCGGGCGCCGCGGCCGGGGCCGTACGCCGCGCCGCCACCCGCTCGAGGTAGCCGTCGTCGTCGACGACGAGGATCCGGTCACCGCCCAGCCCCATCGACGCCGGCAGGTCGAGGCCGGCGACCCGCGCCGCTCCGGCACGGTCGGTGACGATCAGCTGGCAGTCGGCGTGGCGGATCTGCTCGGCCAGTTCGGTCGCGCCGCGGGTCGGGTTCAGCCCGACGATGGCCGCCCCGGCCAGCGCCGCCCCGCCGAGCCAGAACACGAAGTCGGCCACGTTGTCCAGCAGCACCCCGATGTGGAAGGGGCCGTCGCGGCGCAGTTCGGCGGCCAGGGCGGCGCGGGCCGCCGATTCGGCGAGAACCGCGTCCCAGCTCCAGTCCCGGTCGCGGGTGCGCAGCCCCGGATGGGGGTCGCCGGCCCGGTCCAGCAGCATGGTGGCGATATCGGTGCGCATCGGGGGCAGGCTATCTCCTCCCCTCGCTCTCCTCCCCGCGCTCGCTTCGGCACGCTCGCTTCGGCGCCCCGGTGGGCGACACGCACAGATGGGGCTCCCGGCGGCGAGTGGCGCGGCAAACGCAGTTAAGCTCGACGGTTATGACGAGCGCAACCGACTCCGCCGCCGGTTCAGCCGGCTCTCACGTCGAACCGGCGGCCGAGCACGAGATCGACATCCACACCACCGCCGGCAAGCTCGCCGACCTCAAGCGGCGCGCCGCCGAGACACTGCACCCGGTCGGCGAGGCCGCGGTGGAGAAGGTGCACGCCAAGGGCAAGCTCACCGCGCGCGAGCGCATTCTGGCGCTGCTCGATGAGGACTCGTTCGTCGAACTCGACGCGTTGGCACGCCACCGCAGCACCAATTTCGGCATGGGCGAGAAACGCCCGCTCGGTGACGGCGTGGTCACCGGCTACGGCACCATCGACGGCCGCGAGGTCTGCATCTTCAGCCAGGACGCCACCGTGTTCGGCGGCAGCCTCGGGGAGGTCTACGGCGAGAAGATCGTCAAGGTGCAGAACCTGGCGATCAAGACCGGTCGCCCGCTGATCGGCATCAACGACGGGGCCGGGGCCCGCATCCAGGAGGGTGTGGTCTCCCTCGGCCTGTACAGCCAGATCTTCCACAACAACATCCTCGCCTCCGGGGTGATCCCGCAGATCTCGCTGATCATGGGCGCGGCCGCCGGCGGGCACGTCTACTCCCCCGCGTTGACCGACTTCGTCGTGATGGTCGACCAGACTTCTCAGATGTTCATCACCGGCCCGGACGTCATCAAGACCGTCACCGGTGAGGACGTCACCATGGAGGAGCTCGGCGGGGCGCACACCCACATGGCCAAGTCCGGCACCGCGCACTACGTGGCCTCCGGGGAGCAGGACGCCTTCGACTACGTGCGCGACCTGCTCAGCTACCTGCCGCTGAACAACTACGCCGACCCGCCGCGCTACGCCGAGCCGGTCGCCGAGGGCTCCATCGAGGAGACCCTCACCCCGGAGGACATCGAGCTGGACACGCTGATCCCGGACTCGCCCAACCAGCCCTACGACATGCACGAGGTCATCACCCGGATCCTCGACGACGACGAGTTCTTGGAGGTGCAGTCCGGGTACGCGGGCAACATCGTCGTCGGCTTCGGCCGCATCGAGGGCCGCAGTGTCGGGATCGTCGCCAACCAGCCCACCCAGTTCGCCGGGTGTCTGGACATCAACGCCTCGGAGAAGGCGGCGCGGTTCATCCGCACCTGCGACTGCTTCAACATCCCGATCGTCATGCTGGTCGACGTGCCCGGCTTCCTGCCCGGCACCGACCAGGAGTACAACGGCATCATCCGCCGCGGCGCGAAGCTGCTCTACGCCTACGGCGAGGCCACCGTCGCCAAGATCACCGTGATCACCCGCAAGGCCTACGGCGGCGCCTACTGCGTGATGGGGTCCAAGGAGATGGGCGCCGACGTCAACGTCGCCTGGCCGACCGCCCAGATCGCGGTGATGGGGGCCTCCGGTGCCGTCGGGTTCGTCTACCGCCAGAAACTCGGCGAGGCCGCCAAGGCCGGCGAGGATGTCGACGCGCTGCGCCTGGAGTTGCAGCAGGAATACGAAGACACCCTGGTCAACCCGTATGTGGCCGCCGAGCGCGGCTACGTCGACGCGGTGATCCCGCCGTCGCACACCCGCGGCTACATCGCCAACTCGCTGCGGCTGCTGGAACGCAAGATCGTGCAGCTGCCGCCGAAGAAGCATGGGAACATTCCGCTGTGAGCACCGATCAGAGCCCACCCCCCGCCGGCGAGGCCGCCCCCGACGACGCGGCCCCCGCCCAGCCGTTCGTGCAGGTGCTGCGCGGCGAGCCCACCGCTGAGGAGCTGGCCGCCCTGGTGACGGTGTTCGCCGGTGCCGCCGGCGGAGGCGGCGAGCCGGCGGCCGCGGCGCGCAACATGTGGGGCCACCCGGTGGACAGGCTGCGCTACTCGATCTTCAGCTGGCAGCGAGTGACGCTGCTGGAGCGCACCCACCTGCGGCGGTGACCCGGCTGGTCCTCGGCTCGGCCTCCACGGGTCGACTCGCGGTGCTGCGCGCCGCCGGCGTCGATCCGGTGGTGATCGTCTCCGGGGTCGATGAGGACGCGATCATCGCCGGTCTGGGCCCGACCGCCCCCGCCGAGCGGGTGGTCGTGGAGCTGGCCGCGGCCAAGGCGCGCGCGGTCGCGGCGAGCCTGCCCGCCGACATCGCCGCCGACGCGGTGGTCATCGGGTGCGATTCGATGCTGCAGGTCGCCGACCGGCTGTGCGGAAAGCCGGGCAGCGCCGAGGCGGCGTTGCAGCAATGGCAGCTGATGGCCGGCGGGTCCGGGCGGTTGCACACCGGGCACTGCGCGGTGCGTGTGCAAGACGGGGCGGTGACCGCCAGTGAATCCGAGACCCGTTCCACCACCGTGTATTTCGCCAATCCCGCACCGGCGGACCTGGACGCCTACATCGCCACGGGTGAACCGATCGGGGTGGCCGGCGGCTTCACCATCGACGGGCTGGGCGGCTGGTTCATCGACCGCATCGAGGGGGATCCGTCCAACGTGATCGGGGTGAGCCTGCCGCTGCTGCGCACGCTGCTGGCCCGCCTGAACGTGTCGATCGCCCCGTTCTGGGGCTGAGCGTTGGGGCTGAGCGCCTTGTCCAGGCGGAGCGCCCACGCGGAGCGTCCCGCCCACGCGGGCGCTCCGCCTGGAC
>NZ_NCXO01000072.1 GCF_002104795.1 Mycolicibacillus koreensis | reverse complement strand
TGGTCACTCCGGGGCGGGTGCCGGAATCGATCTGGTCACGCCGCACCCAGGTCAGCAGGGTCTGCGCCGTGCCGATCCCCAATTTGGCCGCGACTGACTCGATCGCGGCCCACTCCGAGGAGTACTGGTCGCGCACCTCGGCGACCATCCGCACGGCCCGTTCACGCAGCTCGGCCGGATACTTCTTCGAACTTCCCACGACTCCATCCTTCACAAGAGATGAAGTCTCCGGACTCACCGGGGCGGTTCAGAGTGAGCCGATGGCCCGAAGCAAGCGCCGCGCGTTCGGCCGACTCCGTCAGCGCCCAGGCGGACGGTGGCAAGCCGGCTACGTCGGGCCTGACGGCAACCTGCACATGGCGCCGCGCACCTTCAGCCGCGAGTCCGACGCCGAAGGCTGGCTAGCCCAGGAGCGCCGGAAAATCGACCTCGGCACCTGGGGCGCCGTTGAACGCTCCGATGGGGTGACGCTGACCGCCTACGCCGATCGCTGGCTTGAGCAGCGCAACCTACGCCCCCGCACTCGCCAGTTGTATCGGTCGCTGCTCGACCGGCTCATCCTGCCCGACCTCGGCGCAATCAAGTTGGCAACGTTGAGCCCGGCCCGCGTGCGTCAATGGCACGCCGAACTGGGCACCGACGCGCCGACCCGCAATGCGCACGCCTATTCACTGCTACACGCGATCTGCGCCACCGCCGTACAAGATGAACTCCTCGACGGCAATCCCTGCCGCATCCCGAAGGCATCCCAGACCAAGAGGCGCCGCCAGGTCGACGTGCTCACCCCGGCCGAACTCGACCGGCTCGCCGCCAAGATGCCCAAACGCCTACAGATGAGCGTGACACTCGCGGCGTGGTGCGGGCTGCGCTGGGGCGAAACGTCCGAACTCCGCAGAAAAGACGTTGAATCAGATTGCAGCGCGATACACATCCGGCGGGCGGTGACCTACCGGGATGGCGGCTGTCACGTCGGGGAACCGAAGACCAGTGCCGGGATCCGCACGGTCGCAGTGCCGCCGCACGTTCGGCCGGCGCTGAAAAAGCACCTAACCGCGCACGTCGCCAAGGGCGGCGAGTCGCTGCTGTTCTCTCGCCCTGACGGCTCCCATGTCCTACACCACCACTATCAATACCCTTGGGAGGCAGCACGGAAGGCCATCGGACGGCCCACGCTGCGAGTCCACGATTTACGCCACCTCGGCGCGGTCCTGGCCGCCCAGTCCGGGGCCACCACCGCCGAGTTGATGCACCGGCTCGGCCACACCACCCCGGCGATGGCAATGCAGTACCAGCATGTCGCCGAGGGGCGTGACGCTGAAATCGCCGATCGGCTTTCGAGGCTGGCGACAGGGGGAGGCAACGGATGAATCGTCAGGAGTCATGGGATGAAGCGGTCGGCCACTACCGAGCGGGCGTCAAGGGGGCGTTACTGGCTGAATACCGTTGCCGCAGCAAGGGGTGCTTGCTCATGCACGTCTGGCAAGCCCCACGAGGGTTGGAGTTCTTCGCTCCGTCATCCCGGGTTCCCGACCGGGGCGTAACAGCCGGTCAGTGGCATTGGCTCGGATACAACCGGCCGGACAAGCGGCACACCGGCGACCGGGCCGGCGGACTCGAAGACCTTGCGGACATGCATGCCGGCGGCTGGCTTTGGATGCTGTGCGAACACGTCAGGCAACACGAGTGGGTCGACGACATTCGCCGCGACTGCGCGAAGGGCGCTCCCGGTGACCCGGCGAAAGTATTTCTCCCCCGTCCCGACCGCGGGGCACAATGACACACATCGGGGCGTGGTTGCACAGTCTCGGACACGTCATGCTGTATTCTGAGCCGCAGTAAGGTTCACGCCCGGCAGACCTGCCAGAACCGAGTCCGATTGGGCCGCTCGGAAACCGCCAAGGTGGTTTCCCTATGCCCACGGCATCTATTAATCGGCGCGAGCGCCGTCACCCCGAACTCATCGGCCTGAACGAAGCCGCCGAACGCTGCGGCGTCCACTACCGCACCATCCGCAGGTGGGTATCTGCGGGCCATCTGGAAGCCGTGCGCGTCGGTCCCCGGCTGCTCAAGGTCGACGCCGACAAACTCGACGCTCTCATGCGGCCGGTCGGCGGTGGCGCCCGATGATCGCACCGCAGCGGGGAGGCCCCCCGAAAGAAGAAGCCGGCCCCGCCACAGGACCGGCAACCTCGACAAACATCAACCGTGGCACCCAGTCTAGCGAACGACTCGCCTCCCGTCAGGTCAGTTGGTGGTTTGTCCATGAGTTCGTCGAGGCCGCTGTGGCTCAGGCCAACTGCGGGCCGATTCCGACCGCCGGCACGCCGAGCTGGTGCGAGCTGAGCGATGGCGACCCGCGGAAACTGCTGGCCGTCGCGGTGGCCGGCGAACACCATGCGTTGCGCGTCGAGGTGGCCCAGGCCGCTGCCGCCGAAGCATCGAGCGCCGTGAGCGCGGCCGCCGACTGGCCCAAGGTCGCCCGCGAGATCCAGCAGCGCCGCGGTAGTGGGCGCATCGAGCGGGAGGGGGTGTCGCGATGAGTCCTGCCGATGATTACGCCGACGACCTCCGCGACTGGTACGCCGAGGACAACCCTGACGGCGCCACGCTGCTCGATGACATCCGAAAATTCCTCGGCCGATTCGTCGCCTACCCGAGCAGTCACGCGCTCACCGCACATGTGCTGTGGATTGCCCACTCCTGGCTGATGCCGCATTGGGAATCGACGCCGCGCATGGCATTTCTGTCACCGGAGCCGGGTTCAGGGAAGTCTCGTGCCCTGGAGGTCACCGAACCGTTGGTGCCGCGTCCGGTGCACGCAGTCAACACGACACCCGCCTACCTGTTCCGCAAGGTCTCCGACGAGGACGGCGCTCCGACCATTCTCTACGACGAGATTGACACGGTGTTCGGTCCGAAAGCCAAGGACAATGAGGACATCCGCGGGATGCTCAACGCCGGCCACCGCAAGGGTGCCACCGCTGGCCGGTGCGTCATGCGCGGCAAGATTGTTGAGACCGAGGAGCTGCCCGCCTACTGCGCGGTCATGCTCGCTGGACTCGATGATCTTCCCGACACGATCATGACCCGCTCGGTGGTGGTGCGGATGCGGCGCCGCGCACCCGACGAGCATGTCGAGCCGTGGCGGCCGCGGGTCAACCATCCCGAGGCGCACGCGCTGCGGGACCGACTCGCTGCATGGTCAGCGTCAGAGGACATCACCGAACGGTTGGCCGGCGATTTTTGGCCTGACATCCCCGAGCAGGTCACCGACCGTGACGCCGACGTGTGGGAGGCGCTGCTGACGGTCGCGGACCTCGCCGGCGGCAATTGGCCCAAGCAAGCCCGTGTAGCGGCCGTAGCGCTTGTAGCGGCATCCAAAGAGAGGGCACCCACAATCGGTGTTCTGCTGCTGAAGGACATCAAGCAGGTGTTCGATGACACGGCCACCGACCGGCTGACCACCGAACAACTGTTGTCTGGCCTCAACCGACTGGAGGAATCTCCCTGGTCAACGATTCGCCGCGGTGAACCGCTCGACAGCCGCGGCCTGTCTCAACGCCTTCGCAAGTACGACATCGGGTCGAAGAAACACGTGGGGGAGCGCGGACTCCACGGGTATGTCGTGACACAGTTCGCCGACGCATGGTCTCGGTACCTTCCCCCGGCACCCGGTACATCCGGTACATCGGGTACATCCGACCCACCACAAGACGAACCTGGTCCGCATGTACCGGATGTACCAAGTGTTTCCGGTCCCAGCCCCGCAGACCCAATAGCGGGCGGAGCCGATGTAGCGGATGAGTCCGCATCTACCCCCGATGGGTGCACCGACTGCGGCGTCAACCCGCAGGTGGTCGGAACACGCTGCCGAAGGTGCGAGCAAATCAACGCCGCCGTCATGTCGGGATACGACCAGTGACCCCCGCAACCGCCACCCAACGCCGCTGCCGGGACTGCCGGCAACCCCTCGACGCCGCGCACGCCTGGCGGTGCCACGAATGCCTCGAACGCCGCATCGAACGCACCCGCAGGAGGAACCAATGAGCCGCGGAACACGGGGGCCGAACTGGCCCACCCACCGCCAGAGGGCGCGCCAGCCCCGGCGTCACATCGAACCGGAACCCGCACCCGAACCGCGGGAGTGGTGGCGCCACCATCACTACGCGACCAGCGACCCAGACGCCGAGTGGCGACAATGAGCGTCCAGCACTGGCCCGGCGTCGTCGTCGTGTCCGGGCCGGCACTCCGCGCCGCGGCCGACGCCGTACTCATCGCCATTGCCCACCGGCGCCGAAACGGACTACCCCGCAGCGGCGCCTACGACGCGCTAGCCAGGGCGTTCCTAGGCGCCATGTCCGACAACGGACAAACGGACACCGCCGATGTCGCAATCCCCGAAACTGAAACCATGATGGTCGCGATCGGCGAAGCGGCAGCCACCCTCGGCGTCTCCCAGAGACACGCGCGCCGCCTAGCACCCCAGCTCGGCGGCAAACGCATCGGTGGCCGCTGGTTCCTCGACACCCAAGCCATCGACGAACATCTCGAAGGGACATTGCAGCATGGCTGACAGCGACAAACTCCGCGACCGCGTAGTCGACTATCTGGCTTCCCTCACCAGCGACGAACTCGCCGCCCTACTCGCCGAAGCCCGCCCCTCGCCATACCCGGCCAACTGGGCCACCTTCCGCTAACCACTCGCAAGCACCAGGAGACGAAAAATGGCATTCAGCATGCTCGGCGCCGGCGCAATCATCAACCACGCCAACGCCGCCAACATCCCCGTACCTACCGCACTCACGCGCCTCGTCGATGCGGTGCGCACCATCGCCCGCACCCCCGCAACACCCAACACCGACCCACTCGCCGCCCTGGTCGACGCAGTCACCGACGGCACCCTCACCGACACCAGCCTGACCAAGCTCATCGACGCCGCCGCCCTCGACCAAACCCGCGTCAACTTCCGAAACGAACTAGGCCGCCGCGCCGAGTCCGCCTTCATGGCCCGCTTCCACCGCGAACTCCGCGACGGAGCAGCGGACGCCATCCTCGACGCCGCCCGCCCCAAATTCGACGCAGCGATTAAGGGCATCGCATCGGCCGCTGAACGCATCGACCCCGGCGTCTCCGCTGACCAGTTCCTCGCAACCGCCGACGCCGCCGGCCTGAAGCTCTGGCAGGGCCTCAACGCCGACGTCACCACCGCCAACAGCATCGCCCAGCTCGCCGCACTGTTCGCCCCCGGCGGCTCCGCGGAACTCATCAAACGCCCCGGTGGCCCCAGCCTCGGCGAACTCGCCAACTGGATCCACCCCCGAGCAGTCATGTGCAGCACCAGCGACATCGACCTGTTCAAAGCCAGCGAACTGTTCCACAAACGCGACGGTCAGCACCGCCAATCCGTGTGGTTCCGGCTCACCGACACAGCACAACTCAACACCATCGACGCCGCCCGCGAACGCTTCCGCGCCTGGGCCGAACACACCTTCGACGCCCACCAGGCCGCCGCGCCCAAGCACTACCGCAGCGTTGACGGTGAACTCATCGAACGCGAACCCCAACCCAACCCCTACCGCCTCGAAGACGCCACGCCTAGGAGCGCGCGATGACCAACACCGAACCCGACACCGACGACACCGAACAGCAACACCCACCCCGAGTCGCCGACCTCCGCTCAGCGTTCGGCAACACCGACCCCAATCGATACCACAACCCGCCCTACCCGACAGCATGGGGCTACCAATGACCACGCAGCGCGTCTGGCCGTGCCGCGCCGCGTACCTGCCCCCGACCCGCCGCCGCGCTAACTGGTGGGCGCGCAGCGGGCTCGGGGGCACCCAAACCACCCCGCCGACCCAAAGGGGGTGGGCCGTGACCCCGACCCGCCCCCTCCCGCCCCTCTCGGCATAGGCGTTCCGAGGGGGAGCCACCGACAAAAAATCGACCTATGAGCCGCTGACAGCCCGCTGACGAAAGGACCGCGCCGATGTCTGATACCCCGGCCGCACCGCGTGGGTTGAAGGCTGCCGGGCGCCGGTTGTGGCGTTCGACGGTGGAAAGGTTTGTGCTGGCAGAACACGAATTGGTGTTGTTGCGGGAGGCGTGCCGGACTGCGGATGCGCTGGATGCGTTGCAGTCCCATGTTGACTCCGAAGGGGTGTTGGATGAGTCGCCACAGGGGCGTCGGGCGCATCCTGCACTGGTCGAAATTCGGCAACAAAGAGCCCTTTTTGGGCGGATTTTGGCTCAATTGGGGGTTCCTACGGGCGATGAATCCGACGATGAGAGCGATGAGGGGACGCGACGGGGTCGGCGCCCGGCCCCGCCGGTTTATGGGATTACGGGGGCGGTGTCGTGAGGCGCCGGCGGCCGGTGGTCAAGTCGGGTCCGGCCCACGCGCTGGTGGATTCGGCGAACTGGCCGCGCTGTGAACGCTACGACGGCGCCGAGCAAGCGTGCTGGTGCTACTTCGCCGACGAGCACGAGCAAGTTGGGGCGGAGGGTTGGCCTGGCGGCAAGGCCGGCCACTTCGCTGACTTTCTGAGCGTGACGTTGCAGCACGATTGCAACGCCGCCTGGCGGCCCGCCGCTACGCATCCGGCGCCCGAGGAGGATTAACCGATGCCCATATTCGTCGACGTCATAACCCGACTCGAGGAGCGGTCCGCCAAGGAATCCGCCAAGCGGATCGAGACGACCTTCGCCGATGCCGGTAAGAGCGCGGGCACCGAGTTCTCGCGGAACGTGACCGCCGAGATGGACCGGGCGAGCAAGGCTGTCGATCAGGTTGGCCGGCAGATGTTGCAGGGTTTCGGGGCGCACGGCCTGGCTGCTGGACGCGAGTTCGGGGGTGCGTTCGGCTCGCAGTTGACTCGTTCGATTCCTGGTGTCAGCGGGTTTACGTCGGCGATGGCGGGCTACGAGGGGGCGGCCGGGAAGGTTGGTGCGCTGGCGGGGCGGGCGCTGGGTTTGGCGTTCACTGCCGCTGCTGGTGGTTTGATCGGTGCCGCCGGGTACACGCTGTTCAAGGGTTTCGAGCGGTACAAGTCGATTGATGCGGCGACGAACCGGCTGAACAACCTCAACCGTGTTCTGGAGTCGACCGGCAAGGCGACCATCAACGTCGAGCAGGCGATGAAGACGGTCAACGATGTTGTCGAGGGCACCCCGTATGCGTTGGATAAGGCGTTCGGTATCGCCACCCGCGCCCTGTCGTCGAACACGGGTGACCTGAAACGGTTCATGACTGACGTGTCGGATGCGGCCGGGTTCGCCGGCGCCGACATCGACAACATCGGTGACGCTTTCTTGAATATCGCCAACACCGGCAAGGTGTCGATGGAGGAGCTGACCAACCAGCTCCGTGATCTGCCGATCCAGTCCTGGCTTGCCGAGACGATGGGCAAGTCAGGCGATGAGATCGCCAAGATGATTTCCAAGGGTCAGGTCGGCCTAGAAGATCTGCTCAAAACAGTGGAGGAGCACGCTTCGGGGTTCGCCAAGTCTGCCGGCGACACCATCGAGGGCACCATCGGCAACCTGCAAACCGCGTTCGCCCGCCTGGGTGCGAACTTCCTAGGCGCGGTGTTCGGTAAGCCCACCGACGACGTGAACGATTTGAAGACCGCCCTGGATGCGTTCACCGACCGCATCAACGACCTGGGTGCGTGGGTGACCGCACATCAGGACGACATCAAGAACTTCTTCGAGTCCGCCATCGACGTGGCGACCACACTCGGTGGGCTTGTCGCTGACATTGCCGACCTCATCGGCGGCTGGGAGCCGCTGATTCTGGCCGCGGGTGCTGCGTTCGTGACGTGGAAGACCGCAGGAGCTATCGGCGCGGCGGCTGAGCTGGCGTCGAATCTGGGGCTGGTCACCACCCGCCTCGCCGGGATTCCGGGTCTCGCCGGGGCGGCAGCGGCGGCGCTGGCCACTATCTCGATTCCGACCGCCATCGGCCACAAGGCCGCCGAGAAAGTCACCGGCGAAGACATCCCCTGGTACACGCCGCTGCAGGTCGGGGCGAGCTACATCACCGAGCCGAGCCAGCTCTGGAAGGGGATGAACGACCAGAACAAGCACCGGATGCGTCCTAGCGAGTTCCCGGCCCCCGGTGAGGCGGATTCCCCTTCGCAGGGTTTGTTAGACAAACTGTTTCCGGGGTTTGACCCAGGTGCAGAGAAGCCGCCACCTCACAACTTCTACAAGGATTGGTATCCGAACCTGGTGGCGCCGGACCCGACCGGACCCGCGGGTGCCCCGATTGTGGCACCCCCCGGTGACAGCGCTGACGGCAAGGGCGCGAAAGGCCCGCGGCTACCCGAGGCTCCGGTTCTGCCCTATGACCCGTCCGCGCTGCCTCCGGGGATTCCCGGCGCCCCACGGACCGCGGCGATCATGTCGGCCGAGTCGTCGTGGATCGAGGCGAACCACAAGCTGGCCGAGAAGAAGGCCCGCTTGAATCAGCTCGAGCAGACCAACGCCGCCACCGCCGAGGATCTAATCAAGGCCCGCAACGATGTTGCCAAGGCCGAACGGGATCAGCAGCAGGCAGATGCACGACTGCGGGAAGCCCAGGAGTCGCAGGCCAAGAAATTCACCAAGACGATGCACGGCGTCACCGCCGACCTCGGCGACATCGGCACCCAGCTTGATTCCGATTTCGGCATCAGCAAGGGCCTGGCCGGCATCGCGGAGAACATCACCAAGTTCCTCGCCGGCCTGGCGTTCGCCCCGATGATGGGTGCCCTGTCAGCTATCTCGCAGGCAAACCCGATTCAGGGCGGGCACGGGCTGATGGGCATCCTCGGCGCGCAGAACATGGCCGCCCGCGGAATCTACAGCAACGTCGGCAGCGGCTCGATGGGCGATATGGGCTATGCGGCAGCAGCGCTCGGCCCGGCGGCGCTCCAGCCTTATCCCGGCGGCGGGAATGTGGCCGCGATGATGGCGTTGGCGCAGGCATCGAGTGGACGGGTGAAGTACGCGCCCGCCTCCGATCTGGTGAACGGTCTCGCGGACTGTTCCGGGTCGATCTCTGACCTGGTGGAGATGTTGCAGACGGGGAAAACGTCACCGGGGCGGTTGTTCACCACCACGAACTTTGCGTCTGATGCCGAGGCGGCAAAGCTCGGGTTCCTGCCCGGCTACATGCCTGGCGCGCTGAATGTCGGTGTCAACCCGTATCCGGGGCAGAGCGGTCACATGGCTGCGACCCTGCCGAATGGTGTCGCGTTCGAGGGCGGCGGTAACACTGGTGGCGGCGCCCAATACGGGGGGCCGGCTGTTGGTGCGCTCGACCCGCAATTCGAGAAGCACTACTACATGCCGGTAGGGCCGACCACGCCGTCCTATATTCCGGCGACACCTTCCTACGGGCCTTCTCCCGGCCCCACCCCGACGAACGTGCCGTTCCCGAATCCCGGCAGCGGCACGGCGTTCACCGGCCCGCCTGGGCTGTCCGTCAACACCGGTGTCGCTCCCGTCGCCGGTCCCGGCGGGCCCGGATTCACCGGCATGGACGGTCTGCCAATGGAAGCCGCGATGACCGCAGCCCAAGGGCTGGATCTGCTGATGCCAGGCGCCGGTCAGGCCGCACAAATCGGCATGAAGCTCGCCAACCGCGCTGTGGGCTACATGGGTCAGGTCGCCGGCATCGGCGTGTCCGGGCTGATGGAAACCCTGCTTCCCTCCGGCTCGCCGCTGGCGAACTTCGGTAACTCCTGGTTTGGCCGCCTGGCGTCCGGGTTCGCCGGGGCACGCCCCGCTTTGCCGAACATGGCCGGTCAGCAGGCCCCGCCGCTGCAGGGCGGCCAGGACGGGCAGCAGCAGCCGGGCCAGCAGCAGGGCGACACGAACATCACGGTCAACAACAACCGGATGACCGAAGACGGGCAAGGCCGCGACCTGGAGCGGCACCTGCGCATCGCGAATTCGGGCCCAGGCCGCTAAGAACGGAGAGACACCATGAACTGTGAACCGTGCGCGTTGCGCCAAGCCGGCAACACCACCGCCGCTGATCGAATCGAGGCCATCCGCTTCCAGCGCCTCGCCCTGGCGGTCGTTTCCGGGGCCAGCCTCGACGCCGCCGGCGGGATCGCCAACGAGTTCGGTGGGTGCTTCGACTGCGTCGCCCGAGCTGCCGCGTCCTTCCTGGGCTCCTACGTCAGCGCGTTCACCGCCCTGGCCGGCGGTGCCGAGAGCGCCGCAGCCGCCATCGAGCAAGGACTGATGCGCGACCTCGACGCCCAGTAGCCGCTGCAGTCACCGTCACCATGACGGCAACTGACACGCCCAGCGTGACGGTCGCAACGCTCATCGTTGCAACTGCCGCGCGCTACGAAGAGTCTGAACTGCCTACGCTCGTAGGTAGTTCATGGACTGAGCTTCGCTCCAGCCTCAAGGCCGAAAAGGACGCCGCAGACAACGTGCCGGTCGAGCCTCCCGTCGCACCGGCTCGACATCGGTGGGGCTAGGTGACAATTTATTGCCACCTGCTGCAATCTCCTGCCTCACCGTCTCTCGGTTGAAGCCCGGTTGCTCGTCCGTACCGCAAGGACGGCCAACTGAAACTTTCCGCAACTGCGGAAAGTTCTTCCTCAGACTCTTCGTAGCGCGCACCGCACACGCGCAGAAAACGGCCCCCTAGATTCCCTCCAGAGGGTTGCGTCCACCAGAGTGGTGTACGAGTCGGGACCTGATCTTGGTGACCGGCGTGTCGTAGCCAAATGATTGAAGG
>NZ_NCXO01000071.1 GCF_002104795.1 Mycolicibacillus koreensis | reverse complement strand
GCTGCGGATTTCTCCTTCGCCATGACTCCATCCTCGTTTCCAAGGTTCGGAGCCTCCACACGACCCAGTGCGGTTCACACCGCATATCAACAGATGGCGGGTTGTCCACCACCCGCACCTCTACAGTGCCGGGACCATTGGTGACGTTGAAACCCGACAGCACGGCTTTGCCCTGCACTTCCTGGAAGCTCAGTTCACTGAACCTAACCTCCGGATCAGTCAGGGGTACAGGTGCTTG
Organism: Mycolicibacillus koreensis; assembly: GCF_002104795.1. Classification (GTDB taxonomy): domain Bacteria; phylum Actinomycetota; class Actinomycetes; order Mycobacteriales; family Mycobacteriaceae; genus Mycobacterium; species Mycobacterium koreense. The sequence goes on along the minus strand of NZ_NCXO01000071.1, from coordinate 10,702 downwards.
TCCGTTGGTGCCGAAGCCGTTTCCGGTCCAGGGTTGCCAGGCTCCACGGTCGGTGATGTGCTCGGGGTCGACTCGGTACATGGAAACGCCATCGGTGCGGGCGAAGGAGTCGGCGGCGATGTAGACCATGCCGTCTTTGCTGCTTTGGAAGCCGCTTAACTGCGTCATCGGCAAATAGTCGGGGTTGGGATTTTCATCGGGGAGTGTCGGGCTGGACGAACGCCAGGACCCGTCAAGCCGCCCCAGCCCTGTCCGGGATTGTTGTTGACTTCCACCAGCCACGACCCGCCCTTGGGGATCAGCTTGCCGTTTTCGACGGTGGTGCCCGACACCATCATGTACGTCTTGCCGTCGATCCTGACGCTGCCCGCTGGGAGGGTGTTGGTGGCTCGTCTGCGGTGATGACCAGTTCGGTGTGCAGGCCGATCCGAGCGGCGATGTTGACCAGGGTGTCGAGGGAGAACTTGCTGATCTTGCCTCGGAGCAGGTCGGACACCCGAGGCTGCGTGACACCGAGATTGTGGGCGGCGAGGGTTTGGGACCAGCCGAACTCGCCGAGCCGGGCTTCGATGGCAAGCATGAGGTCGGAGCGGGCGCGCAGGTTCGCCGACTCCTCGGGGGTGTCGGCGATGGCGTCCCACACGTTGGTGAAGCTCTGCACGGTGTCGTCGCTCATGGTTGCGCTCCTTCCTCGGTTGCGTGTTCGCGGGCGGCTCGGAGTCGGGCTTTTCCGAGGTCTATCGCCGCCTTCGGGGTCTGTTGGGTTTTCTTGGTGAAGCAGTGCAGGACGTAGACGTGCTCTCCGATCACGGTGGTGTACAGGGTGCGGTAGATGCCGTCGCCGGTCTTGACCCTGATTTCCCGGACGCCGGGGCCGACGGTCGGCATCGGCTTCCAGTCTCTCGGGTCCAGGCCACGCTGCACACGATCCAGCTCGAAGCCGGTGTCGTGTTTGGCGTCGGCGGGGAACTCCCGCAGCTCGTCGAGCGCGCGCCCTACGAACCTGACCTCCTTCACAAACTGACTATACACAATTTTGTATAGTTGAGGTATAGCGCGGCTACAGCAGCGGTCTCTCCCCGCTCGTCATGGTGGATATGACACTCGCACGGTGACACCGGGATGTGAGACTCACCGACCTGCGTCAACTGCTGCGCAACGCCCAACAATCCAACCGGTCCAACATCTTTAGATGTGACACCGTGGTAACTGGAACCTGGGAGGCACGAGCCTGGTTCCGGGACACAGACGGGATCACCCGCCAGCCGTCCGCGCGGGGAGTCACCGAGGCCAAGGCCAAGGTCAAGGTCAAGGCGAAGCTGCGCGCCAAGATGCGGGACCGCAAGCACGCACCGGCGCGGAGGAGCTGACGCCCGACTCTCCCCTATCCGCGCTCGTCGACCGCTGGCTCGCCACCCTGGAGCCGCGCCGCCGGTCGGTCACCGGCACCCGTGACGGCAGCCTGGCCGACAACACCGTGGACACCTACCTCGACATCGCCACCCGGCTGGTCAAGCCCGGCATCGGCGGGGTCCGGTTGCGGGAACTTTCCACCCAGCGGGTTGACGGCTACTTGTCCGGATGCACGGCCCACAAGCGGCACATCCGCACCGTGCTGATGCAGTCGTGCAGCCTGGGTGTCCGGTGGGGCCTGCTGGCCGCCGACCCGGTGCGTGAGACCGAACCCGCTCCCCGACCGAAGTCCGACAAGCGGGTACTTCACCCAGGAGGACGTGGCGATTCTGCTTGACCGCGCTCGTGTTAGGGACGCCCTTCGGATAGCAAGGTTCTGACGATCGGATAGCGGGAGTATGAGCATCGGGTAGCGGTACCGACGGCTGTGTGTTCGTCTCGGTTTCACGCGTGGCAACCGCCGACCTGCACAACTGCGACCTGCTGGTCCTCGACGATTTCCTGACCACACCGGTGACTCCACAGACCGCGGCCGAACTACTCAACATCCTGGCCGCCCGCGAAGGCCGCGGCTCGACCCTGGTGACCTCCCAGTTCGATCCACCCGACTGGTACAAGTCGCTACAAGACGCCGTCATCGCCGAGTCGATCCTCAACCGGATCGTCGCCGCCGCCGAGATCATCGCCCTCGACTGACCCAACACGAGACGGCACCTCGCCACGACGACGTAGCCCCAGCGGTCGGACGGGGGCCATCACCGCTATCCGATACCCGTCCGACCGCTACCCGATCATCAGAACCGCGCTACTCAAAACGCGTCCCAAACACGTGGACTGTTCGCAAGCCTGGCCAGGGCGGCCCGCAGCGGGGGGTGGACATGGTGGAGCTGGTGACTCTGCTCATGGCGACCGGCGAGCGCATCGGGGAGATTCTGGCCCTGCGCTGGAAGGAAGACATCGAGCACCTGGACGACCTCGACCAACCCTGTGCCGTCACCATCTCCGGCACCGTCACCCGCAAGGGTGTCCGTGAGCCCTTCCCGAAGTCCGTCCACGGCTTCCGCCGCTTGCTACTGCCGGAGTTTGGGCCGCCGGGCGCTGCAGGCCCAGCGGGATCGCGACCTGCCGTTCGACCTGGTGTTCCCGTCGCCGACGGGCACCCCGCGCTGGCCGAACAACGTCAACCGCGCGTGGCGGGAAATCCGGGGTGAGGACTACGGATGGGTCACACCCCGCACCTTCCGCAAGACGGTGGGAACCGCGATCGAGCGCGTCGCCGGGGCCGAGGCCGCCGCCGCGCAGCTCGGGCACTCGACGCCGGACGTGACTCGCAAGCACTACATCGACAGGGCCATCGACGCGCCGGACAACCGCGCCGCGCTGGAAGGGTTCGTGTCCATTTCCGATGAATAACCGAGGGGTTTGATTCTGCCCGAAGCTTCCATTCGTGCTATCAAGCCTTTGACCTGCAATCTAAGTACGCCCGGAGGGATTCGAACCCCCAACCTTCTGATCCGTAGTCAGATGCTCTATCCGTTGAGCTACGGGCGCCGATATGTAGTTATGTGGCGGAGGCGAGAGGATTTGAACCTCCGGTCCCCGTGAAGGGACAACTCATTAGCAGTGAGTCCCATTCGGCCGCTCTGGCACGCCTCCTTGAACTCCTAGAGGGTACCGGACCCTCTTTCGAGTGCCCGAACCGCCGACGAGTTAGCGTACACGCCCGGTTGCCTATGCTGTCGACGTGACCGCTCGCCTCCGCCCTGAACTGGCCGAACTGCCGGTGTATGTGGAGGGCAAGTCCGTCCCGGGGGCGATCAAGCTGGCCAGCAACGAGACCGTCGCCCCGCCACTGCCCTCGGTGTGCACGGCGATCGACGCCGCCCTGGGCTCGCTCAACCGCTATCCGGACAACGGTTATGCCGCGCTGCGGGCGCGTCTGGGCCGCCATGTCGGCTTCGCCCCGGAGCAGATCAGCGTCGGCGCCGGATCGGTGAGTCTGTGCCAGCAACTCATCCAGATCACCGCCGGACCCGGCGATGAGGTGCTGTTCGGGTGGCGCAGCTTCGAGGTGTATCCGCTGCAGGTGCGGGTCGCCGGCGCCACCCCGGTGGCGGTGCCGTTGGCCGACCACACCTCCGACCTCGACGCGATGGCCGCCGCGATCACCGAGCGCACCCGGCTGATCTTCGTGTGCAACCCCAACAACCCCACCTCCACCGTCGTCGACCCGGACCAACTGGCCGAGTTCGTCGCGGCGGTTCCCGACCACATCGTCATCGCCATCGATGAGGCCTATGTGGAGTACATCCGCGACGGCCGCGCCCCGGACAGCCTGGGCCTGGTCCGCGCCCACCCCAACGTGGTGGTGCTGCGCACGTTCTCCAAGGCGTACGGGCTGGCCGGGCTGCGGGTCGGCTACGCGGTGGCCGCCCCGGAGGTGGTGTCCGCGCTGAGCCAGGTGTACGTGCCGTTCACCGTGTCCAGCCTGGCCCAGGTGGCCGCGATCGCCTCCCTGGATGCGGCCGAGGAATTGTTGGCACGCACCGACGCGGTGGTCACCGAGCGCACCCGGGTCAGCGCGGCGCTGCGTGACGCCGGGTTCGTCGTGCCGGCGTCGCAGGCCAACTTCGTGTGGCTGCCGCTGGCCGAGCGCACCGCCGAGTTCGTCGCGGCGGCCGCCGACGCGCGGATCATCGTCCGCCCGTACGGCACGGATGGGGTTCGGGTGACAATCGGGTCACCGCAGGAGAATGAGCTGCTGCTGGCGTTCGCCCGCGGCTGGAGATAAGGAGCACATCGATGCGAGCAACCGCTTCGGCCACTGTGGCCGCCCCGATCGACCGGGTGTGGGCGCTTCTGGCCGACCATGAGGCGATGGCCGCGTGGGCGCCCGGCCTGAAGGTCAGCGTGATCCAGCCCGGCAGCCCCGACCGCAACGGCGTCGGGGCGCAGCGGCGCATCCAACCCGCTCCGCTGCTGCCGGCATTCGTCGAGGAGGTGACCGCCTTCGAACCGCAGCAGCGGCTGGCCTACCGCGGGGTGGCCGGAATCCCGTTCCGCAACTACGTCGGCGAGGTGACGTTGCGCGGCGCCGGGGCCGGCACGGCGATCGACTACACCGTCAGCGCGGACAACAATCTTCCGGTCGTGGCGTCGGTGATGGCCAACGGCCTGCTGTTCGCGCTGAAGCGCCAGATCAAGAAGGTCGCGTGATGAGCGGCGACGCCCGCAGCCGCTTCGAGCAGTTCCGTGGGCGCACCGACGCCATCCCCGACGCCGAACTCGATGCGTTCTGGGCCAGCCTGGAGCCGGCCACCATCGAGGGGATGCTCGGCGAGTGGTCCGGCGGCGAATTCGTCACCGGCCACAAGATGAACGGCCAGCTGGAAAAGGCCCGCTGGTTCGGCAAGAGTTTCACCTCACCGACCGAGGTGGCGCCGCTGGTCTGCCTCGACGAGCAGGGCAACAAGTTCTCCAACGTCGAGATGGGCAAGGGTGAGGCCAGCCTCTGGCTCGAGGAGTTCCGCGGCGAGCTGGTCGCCACCATGGTCTACGACGGCCAGCCGATCCACGACCATTTCAAACGCATCGACGACACCGCCGTGATGGGCATCATGAACGGCAAGGGCGGTGTCCTCGACGTGCGCGACGGGGTGGCCCGCTACTTCTACTTCTATCTGGAGCGGGTGTAGGCGCCCGGGGGGGCTTAGAAGGGCATCAGCAGTTCGAGGAGCGTGCTGAAGATGCCGCTCAGCCAGTCGAATCCTGGCAGCCCGTCGAGAAGATTCATCGGCAGGTCGAGCAGGCCGGGGTCCAAGACACCCAGGGAGTCCAACGAGAACTCCGCGGCACTTCCTGAGAACAGGGTGCCGATCATCGCCGGCACTCCCACCACGAGGTCGGCGAGCAGACCGCTGGAATTGATCGCGTCCTCGGTGGCGTCCCACGTGAGCAGGCCCGCATAATCAGCGGTTCCGTTGACAACCGCGTTGATGATTCCGGCGGGTGCGTTGATCACGGCCTCCGCCAGGTTGGGCAACACCTCTAGCGGGTCCGAACCGATCGCGGACCGGAGGATGTCCGCAAACACGTCAGGGATCTCCCCCACCGCCTCACTGACCCCCAGCACCATCTGGACTGGGGCGAGCGGAAGGGCAAGCAGCAACTCAAGGGGCTCAACCACTAGTTGGGATTCACCGGTTACTGCCGACACCGAAGCGGCAAAAATCTCTTTCAGGTTTGTCCCGGCCAGATCGAGCACACTCATCCACGTGGTCTCCCCTGCCGTCAGCTCCACGGGAAAATCCACCAGAGCCGACGTCGTCGGTGGCGGCACCAGCGGGCTGGCCGCGATCATGCCGGCGCTCAACAGCGCGACGCCGGTGCTGGCTATGGGACGGAGGGGGCTCGACATGATCTTGCTCCTTACGGTGACACAGCCCCCCGGACCAACAACCTGGACATTGCCTGAGAGAAAACTGAACATTAACCGGCATGTTCGTAACGTTTTGATAACAGTTTGTGTCAGCGGCGAAGGCGCGGCCTACTTGAGTTAACGACCCCCGAGGCCGAGCACCGGCCGCCGGACACGGGCCCACAGCACCCCACCGCACGCCCAGGGCTACGGTTTCTGTCATGAGTCAGACATACGAATCGGTCACCGTCGAGACCACCGGGCACGTCGCGCAGGTCACGCTGATCGGCCCGGGCAAGGGCAACGCGATGGGACCGGCGTTCTGGGCGGAGTTGCCGACCGTGTTCGCCGCACTGGACGCCGACCCGCAGGTGCGGGCGATCGTGCTCACCGGCTCGGGCCGCAACTTCAGCTACGGGCTGGACCTGCTGGCGATGGGCGGATCGCTGTCGGGTGTGATCGGCGAGGGCGGCACCGGCGGGTCGGCGGCGGCGCGCATGGAGTTCCACCGGATGCTGCAGGGCATGCAGGGCGCGATCAGCGCTGTCGCCGACGCCCGGACCCCGACGGTCGCGGCGGTGCACGGCTGGTGCATCGGCGGCGGGGTGGATCTGATCTCCGCAGTCGACGTCCGCTACGCGTCCGCCGACGCCAAGTTCTCGGTGCGCGAGGTGAAGCTGGCGATGGTCGCCGACGTCGGCAGCCTGGCCCGGCTGCCGTTGATCCTCACCGACGGCCATCTGCGGGAGCTCGCACTCACCGGCAAGGACATCGACGCCGCCCGTGCGGAGAAGATTGGCCTGGTCAACGACGTGTATGACGACGCGGAGGCATGCCTGGCGGCCGCGCACGCCACGGCCTCCGAGATCGCCGCCAACCCGCCGCTGACCGTCGCCGGCGTCAAAGACGTCCTCGACCAGCAGCGCATCGACCGGGTCTCGGCGAGCCTGCGCTACGTCGCCGCCTGGAACTCCGCGTTCCTGCCCTCGAAGGACCTGGTGGAGGGGATCAGCGCGACGATGGCCAAACGCCCGCCCGAATTCACCGGCGAATAGATGGCCTGGCTGCTGTTGGCGGTCGCGATCGCGTTCGAGGTGGCGGCGACGATGTCGCTGCGCGCCTCGGAGGGCTTCACCAAATGGGCGTGGGCGGTGCCGATCGTGATCGGCTACGCGACGTCGTTTGCGCTGTTGGGGATGGTGTTGAAGCGGGGTGTGCCGGTCGGGGTGGCCTACGGCGTCTGGTCGGGAGTCGGAGTGGCCGCCACCGCCATCCTCGCGCGGTTTTTCTTCAACGACCCGTTCACGGTGCTGATGGCCGCCGGGGTGGTGCTCATCGGCGCCGGCGTTTTCCTGCTGGAGTTCGGCAGCACCGCGTCGTCGTCGCCGTAACCTGGCCGGTGTGGCCAACTTGATGAGCGACCCCACCACCGAGGGCAGGATCCGCCTGCCCGACGACCTCGATGCCGTCACCGCGATCGGCACCGAGGACCACAGCGACATCGCCCCGGAGGCGATCGAGCGGATCTGGGCGGCGGCACGTCACTGGTATGCCGCCGGGCTGCATCCGGCGATTCAGCTGTGCCTGCGCCACAACGGCAAAGTGGTACTCAACCGCGCTATCGGGCACGGCTGGGGCAACGCACCCACCGATCCGGTCGACGCCGAAAAGATCCCAGTAGCCACCGACACGCCGTTCTGCGCGTACTCGGCGGCCAAGGCGATCACGGTGACCGTGATGCACATGCTCGCCGAGCGCGGCGTGTTCTCCCTCGACGACCGGGTCTGCGATTACCTGCCCGGCTACACCAGCCACGGTAAGGACCGCACCACGATCCGCCACGTTCTCACCCACAGCGCCGGGGTGCCGTTCCCGACCGGCCCGCGCCCCGACCTGGCCCGCGCCGACGACAGCGAGTACGCCCGCGAGCAACTCAGTCTCCTCAAGCCGCTGTACCCGCCCGGGTTAATCCACATCTACCACGCGTTGACCTGGGGCCCGCTCACCCGCGAGATCGTCTCGGCGGCCACCGGCAAGAACATCCGCGACGTGCTCGCCGAGGAGATCTTGGACCCGTTGGGGTTCCGCTGGACCAACTACGGAGTGGCACCCGACGACATCGCCGCGGTGGCACCGAGCCACGCGACCGGCAAACAGCTGCCCGCGCCGATCGCTGCGGTGTTCCGCAAGGCGATCGGCGGCACGGTGCACGAGATCATCCCGGTCACCAACACCGAGTTCTTCCTGACATCGGTGGTGCCGTCGTCGAACACGATCACCACCGCCGACGAGCTGTCCCGGTTCGCCGAATTGCTGCGCCGCGGAGGCGAACTCGACGGCGTGCGAGTGCTGCGACCGGAGACGTTGCGCTCCGCGGTCACCCAGTGCCGACGGTTGCGTCCCGACATGGCGACCGGGTTGATGCCACTGCGGTGGGGCACCGGTTACATGCTCGGATCGCAGCGGTTCGGGCCGTTCGGACGCCATGCGCCGGGCGCGTTCGGGCACACCGGGCTGGTCAACATCGCGGTATGGGCGGATCCTCAGCGCAACCTGGCGGCCGGAGTGATCAGCAGCGGCAAACCCGGCCGCGACCCGGAGGCCAAGCGCTACACCGCGTTGTTGGACGCCATCGCTGCGGGGATCCCGCGCTCCCCCACACCGGATCCCGTCTACAGCTAGTCCTCCGCCGCCGGTTCAGCGGTGGGCTCGCCGTCGCCGACGTCTGCCCACATCTGTCGCATCTGTTGAAACCCGTTGTGGCGCTGGGCTTCAATAACCCAGATCAGCAGGATGATCGGCCAGCCGGCGAAGGCAGCCCACCAATGGGCACCGACGGGTAACAACTCATCGATGACCTGGGACTGCGGCACCCCGTCGACGGTGCCGGGCAACCAGTCCGCCAGCAACCGCCCGAGCAGCCGGGTGGTCTGGAACGGCCCGCTCACCGCCGCGACCGACCAGGCAGTAGCGGTGATGCCCAACGCCCAGGGCCACGCCAGCAGCAACGACTTGACGTCGACCAATTCGGCGGAGCAGCGTACCGATTCACCGACGAACGCCAACGCCAAACCGGCCAGAAGCACACCGACCTGGGCGCTGAGCAGATCGTCGATCATCGAATACGCTGCGGCGCGGTCACGGCGAGACGGCAACCCGATCGCCAACGAGACGACCCCGGCCGCCAACGCGAGTGTCACCAGATATGCTGTGGCGTCACTGATCCGGTGAAACGCCTCCACGGTTGTGCGGATCACCAGCCGCGATGCGGTGTGCGGTGGGGTGCGGTAAACAACCACCAGCACCAGCCCGGAGAACACGATCGCGATCAGCCACGCCACCACCGCGGTGCAGATCATCGTCAACGCCACCGACCCGAGCAACGGCACGATCACCTCGTCGGTGCTGTCGCTGCTGCGGATCACCACCAGCGGCACCGCGCCGACCGCCAGCACCCCGATCAGGCGCACCAGCAACGGGAACGTGAACCGGGTCAGGTCGGCCGGGTCGAGATCGAGTTGCTGATGGCGGATGTCGTCAATCTCGGTGGTGATGACCGACCGCGCGCGTGCCAGCCAGATGTGCATACCGGAGTCTAAAGCGTGAACTCCGGGGCGACGGCTACATGTGGGTCAGCGGGCCGCGGCGAAACGACGGCGCAGACCCCGGCGGGCGGCACCGGTGAACTCCGTGGCGCCTTCACGCGCAGCCTCGGCCCAGTGCGAACCGCGTTCGGCGGCTGCCTCGGCGAACTCCGCTCCGCGGGCGCTGCCGACCTCGGCGAGATCGGCTGCCCGCTCCCGCGCCACGTGGGCCCATTCAGCCCCGCGGTCCCGGGCCACCTCCAGGTAGGGTGCGGCCTTCTCAGTCGCCGTCTCGGCCAACTCGCGGCCGCGTTCCACGCCGGTGTGCAGTCCGGTGCCGACCTTGTCGCCGAAGTTCTCCAGGGCGTCGCTGCTGCCGGGCAGCGCCTGACGGGCCCGCCAGCCCAGCGACGGCTTGCCGCCGGTGTCGACCGCGGCGATCATCAGTCCGCCGATCAGGCTGAGGTCGACGAGGAAGTCGCGGCGCTGCTCGGCCTTGCGCTGCGGATCGGTCTCGGTCCAGAACATGTGGGCGCCCATCCGGCCCGGGACCACCGTGCCCGCCAACACCGTCGATGCGACGCGGGGCAGCCGGCCGGTGGCCAACAGCAGACCCGCCCCGACCTGCACCGCCGCGTTGATCTTGGCGAACGTCTCGGCGTCGGAGGGCACGTTCGTGGCGATCGGTTCGGGCATCTCCTTGAGCCCGTCCCATGCCGGGCGCGCAGTCTGCGCCGCCTGCTGCGGCCGACGTAGCGCTTCGAGACCTTGACCGATGAACACCGACGCCAGCAACGGGCGGGCAATTTTTCGCACCAACATGTCCCCATCCTTCCATCGTTGGGGGCCGCACCGACGGAGTTCCCGCCGAAACCGGCGATCGGCGCGGTCCGTCGCGGTGTCCATACCCACGCGGCGGCAAACCTATGCCCGCGCGGGGCGGCTACTGCAGCCGAGAGGCCGGCGGCCCGGGATACGAAATGCGACATCACATGGTTCGGGTCGATGTATCGGTGCGCCCGAAGCAACTGGTCGCCGCAGTATCGGTAGGCCCGGCTACCCGCCTGCCCCGCCGGGACGACGACCCGGCGCACGCTACGTGTCCTCCACGTCGTGGTGCGAGAAGTCGGTGCCGGTGTAGCAAACGCTCAACGCGTCGGTGCCGTCGTTGACCGACCAGATATGGACATTACCGAGGTGCAGGCCCTCGTGAGCAATGATCAGAACCTGTGGATGAGCCTCGGTGAGGTGGCGTAGGAAAGGGCGCACCTTCCCGAGGATGATCTTC
>NZ_NCXO01000070.1 GCF_002104795.1 Mycolicibacillus koreensis | reverse complement strand
CCACCCCGGCCCCCGGGCCCGGGTGCCCACCGCCGGCCCCGCCCCGCCGTCCCACCGGGCCACCCCCCACGGCCCGCCGTTGCGTGTGGCGCCCGGCCGCCCCCTGGTGGCGACCGACCTCGAAACGCAACTGCGGACCGTCGGGATTGCCCAGGTGCACCGTCTGGCCGTCGCCGAGGGTCGCCACCGGAACCCGGTGCCCGTTGACGAAGATGCCGTTGAGGGAGTCGTTGTCGATCGCCAGCCAGCGGCCCTGGTCGAAGCGCAGCAGCACGTGGGTGCGCGAGACCAACGGGTGCGCTATGCGGACGTCGGCACGCAGGTCACGGCCCACGACCACGTCGTGGCCGGCGGAGAAGGTCCGCTGAGTCCCGTCGTACCGGACGGTAAGAGCCGGCGGGGCTGGCTGGTTCATCCGACCAACTGTAATGGGTGCCTTGGCAGGCACGGTGCATCAGTGGGCGAGGTCAATTGGGTGCGCCGGTCACCACGCAGTAGGTGCGGGTGTAGATGCTGGGCATGCACAGGTTGCAGTGGGTGCACTTCGACGGCACCGCGGCGCCGTTGTCGCCCTCGGCGGCGATCCTGTTGATCAGGTCCGGCTCGGCCAGCAGGGCGCGGCCCATCGCGACGAACTCGAAGCCCTCCGCCATCGCCGTGTCCATCGTCGCGCGCCCGGTCACCCCGCCGAGCAGGATCAGCGGCAGCGACAACTCGGCGCGGAACCGCTTGGCGTCACGCAACAGATAGGCGTCGTGGTAGGGGTAGCTGCGCAGGAACTTCGATCCGGTCATCCGCATGCCCCAGCTCATCGGCGGTTTGAACACCGCGGCGAACTCCCGCACCGGCGCGTCGCCGCGGAACAGATACATCGGGTTGACCAGCGAACTGCCGGCGGTCAGCTCGATCGCGTCCAGCCCGCCGTCGTCCTGCAGCCAGCGGGCGGTTGTCAGCGCCTCCTCGACGCTGATCCCGCCGCGCACCCCGTCGCTCATGTTGAGCTTGGCGGTCACCGCGATCTTGTTGTCCCCGTGGTCGGCGACCGCCCGGCGCACCGCTTGGACCACCCCGCGCGCCACCTTGGCGCGGTTGGCCAGCGAACCGCCGAACTCATCGCGACGACGGTTGACCAGCGGCGACAGAAACGAGCTGGCCAGATAGTTGTGGCCGAGGTGGATCTCGACGGCGTCGAACCCGGAGTCGATGGCCAGGCGGGCGGCGTTGGCGTGGGCGGCGACGACCTCGTCGATGTCTTCGCGGGTGGCGTGTTTGGCGAACCGCATCGCGATCGGGTTGAAGAACCGGATCGGGGCCAGCGCCTTGGCCTTGTTGGACCGGGCGTCGGCCACCGGGCCGGCATGCCCGATCTGCGCGCTGATCGCCGCCCCCTCGGCGTGCACGGCCTCGGTGAGCCGCTGCAGCCCGGGCACGGCCTCCGGGCGCATCCAGATCTGGCGTCCCTCGGTGCGTCCGCCCGGGGCGACCGCGCAGTAGGCGACGGTGGTCATCCCCACCCCGCCGGCGGCGTGCACCCGGTGGAACTCGATGAGATCGTCGGTGACCAGCGCGTCAGGTGTGCGGCCCTCGAACGTCGCCGCCTTGATCGTGCGGTTGCGCAGCGTGATCGGGCCCAGCGGGGCGGGGCTGAAAACGTCCGGCGGTGCCTGGGGGTGGGCTGGCATGGGGCTGTCCCTTCGATCGTCGCGGTCCGTGGCACGCCGGTGGGCTGCGGTCGGAACGGACCGTCGATGTCAGAATATCGGAATGGCGGCAATCACCTTAGACGGCAGGGCCACGCGCGACGAGATCTTCGTGGACCTCAAGCGGCGGGTCGCCGCGCTGACCGAGGCGGGCCGCACCCCCGGGTTGGGCACCATCCTGGTCGGCGACGACCCCGGATCGCAGGCCTACGTGCGCGGCAAACACAACGACTGCGCCAAGGTCGGCATCACCTCACTGCGCCGGGACCTGCCCGCCGACGTCAGCACCGCGCAACTCAACGACACCATCGACGAACTCAACGCCAACCCGGAGTGCACCGGCTACATCGTGCAGCTGCCGCTGCCGCGGGCACTGGATGAGAACGCCGCACTCGGGCGGGTGGATCCCGCCAAGGACGCCGACGGCCTGCACCCGACGAACCTCGGGCACCTGGTGCTGGGCACCCCGGCGCCGCTGCCGTGCACCCCGCGCGGGATCGTGCATCTGCTGCGCCGCTACGACATCGAGATCGCCGGTGCCCACGTGGTGATCATCGGTCGCGGAGTCACCGTCGGGCGCCCGCTGGGGCTGCTGTTGACCCGCCGGTCGGAGAACGCCACCGTCACGTTGTGTCACACCGGCACCCGTGATCTGGCGGCGCTGACCCGGCAGGCCGACATCGTGGTCGCCGGGGTCGGGGTGGCGCATTTGCTCACCGCCGACATGGTGCGTCCGGGCGCGGCGGTGATCGACGTCGGCGTCAGCCGCACCGACGACGGACTGGTCGGCGACGTGCATCCCGACGTCTGGGAGGTCGCCGGGCATGTCTCACCCAATCCGGGTGGGGTGGGCCCGCTGACCCGGGCGTTTCTGCTCACCAATGTCGTCGAGATGGCCGAGGTGGCGCGATGAGCGCTGCCCTGGCCCGCATCGGTGACGCGACGCGCGCGGTGGTCACCGCCCAGTGGCCGATCCTGTTCGTCGGCCTGGTGTTCGTGGCCGCATTCGTCCTCGCCGGGGCCGGGTTCTGGCGGCGCGGCGCGCTGCTGATCGGGATCGGGGTGGGCGTGGCCGCGGTGTTGCGGCTGGTCCTCTCCGACAGCCGGGCCGGGCTGCTGGTGGTGCGTGGCCGCAGCACCGACGTCGCCACCACCGCGCTGGTGGCCGCGGCGATGGTCCGCACCGCGGCGACCATCGACCCGCTGGGAACCAGTTAAGCCGTCGGCGTCTGCAGCCCGGGGATGTCGCGCAGCACCGGCAGGTCCGGAACCTGGCCGTCGGCCAGCGATCCCATGGTCTGCGGGCAGTAGGTGGAGATGGCGATGCTGGTGAACAGCCCCGCCAGGGCGGCCTGAATGCCGTCGCGCCCGGCGATCTTGGCCGCGGTCGACGCCGCGTCGGCGCCGGGTTCCTGCAGGGCCGGGCAGACCGAGCGGCCCAGGTCGGCCGTCGCGGCCGGATCGTCGTAGGACACCCCGATCCGGTCGAGGGTCTGCAGGAAGGTGTCGTCGACCGGTTCGGCCTGGGCGGGGGCGGCGGCCAGCACCGTCGATGTCAGCAGGGCGGCGGCGAAGGCCGGGGTGCGAAGGCGCATCATTCACACCTTTGCCGACGCGGGTCACGGTCGGGCAACGACGCGGTCACGCTTCGGTCCGGTTCCCGGGTGTCGGCTGGCGGTCGGCGTCGACGAGGGTGGCCCGCATCCCGACGGTGATGTAGGGCAGCGCCAGGCCGGTGGCGCCGGCCAGCGTGGGGTGGGTGGCCAGCAACTGGCGCACCCGGTCGAGGGTTTTGGCGCGCGCCGCGCTGGGGGAGGTGATGCAGTAGCTGCGCGAGGCCACCAGGTCCAGCAGCGCCTGCGGGGTCAGGTAGTTGGTCCATTCCACCCGGTGGGTCTCGATCGGCCCGAACGGCGCCGACAGCGCGACACCGGCGTCGAGCAGGGCGCAGGCATCCTCGTGCCCGATGATCTCGTCGAGGGCCCGCACCCATCCCATCCGCTCGTCGCGGGTGTTCCACACCAGCCCCAGCTGGCCGCCCGGGCGTAACACCCGGGCGATCTCGGGCACCGCGCGGTCGGCATCGAACCAGTGCCAGGCCTGGGCCACCAGCACGACGTCGACGCTGGCGTCGGGCAGCGGGATCTCCTCGGCGGTCCCCAGCAACGCCGGGGTGTTCGGCAGCGCGGAGCTGAGCACCTCGAGCATCCCGGCGATCGGGTCGACCGCGGTCACCGCCAGATCGCGCTCCACCAGCCGGGTGGTCAGCTTGCCCGTGCCCGCGCCCAGGTCCAACACGGTGCGCGCACCCTCGGGCAGCAGCCAATCGATGACCTCCGGTGGGTAGGAGGGGCGGCCCCGTTCGTAGGCCGCCGCCTGCGACCCGAACGAGCGGGAGCGCTCGGTGCGGCCGTCGGTCACCGCGACCGCGTGTCCCGGCCCGCGGCCAACGCCAGGGTGCGGCGGATCAGCGCGGCGACCGCGTCGGTCTCCAGCAGAAAACTGTCATGGCCGTAGTCGGCGTCGATCACGCTCAACCCGTCGCAGCCGGGCAGCAGATCGGCCAGCTCCTGCTGCAGGCGCAGCGGGTAGAGCCGGTCGGAGGTGATGCCGCCGACCACCGCGGGCACCGGGCAGCCGCGCAGCGCGGCGGCGACCCCGCCGCGACCACGGCCGACGTCGTGACCCGAGAGTGCGTCGGTCAGAGCGACATAGCTGCCCGCGTCGAACCGGGAGACCAGCTTGCCGCCCTGGTACTCCAGGTAGCTCTGCACGGCGTAGCGTCCGCCGGCGGCCGGGTCCTCGCCGTCCTGGGCGGTGTTGGCGAACCGGCGATCCAGCTCCGCCTCGCCGCGGTAGGTCAGGTGTGCGATCCGGCGGGCCACATCGAGGCCGGCGTCGGGGGAGCGGCCGGTGCCGTGATAGTCGCCGCCCTGCCAGTTCGGGTCGGCCGTGATCGCCGCGATCTGGGTGCTCTGGGTGCCGATCTGGTCGGCGGTGGCCCGCGCGCCCACCGCCAGCAGCAGACCGGCCGAGACCGTCTCGGGGTGCCCGACGATCCACTCCAGCGCCCGCGCGCCGCCCATGGACCCGCCGATCACCGCGGCCACTTCGGTGATGCCGAGGGCGGCCAGGGCGGCGAGATCGGCGGCGACCTGGTCGCGGATCGTGGTCGCCGGGAACCGCGAACCCCACGGCTTGCCATCGCCGGCCGGTGACCCCGGCCCGGTGGAACCGCGGCACCCGCCCAGCGCGTTGGTCGCCACCACACACCAGCGGTCGGTGTCGATCGGTGCGCCCGGCCCGACCACCGGGTCCCACCAGCCGGCGGTGGGGTGATCCGGGCCCGCCGGACCGGTCACGTGCGAGTCGCCGGTCAGCGCGTGCAGCACCATCACGACGTTGTCGCGGTTCGCCGAAAGCTCACCCCAGCGCTGCACCGCGATGCTGACATCGTCGAGCACCGTGCCGCTCTCCAAGGTCAGCGCCCCGATGTCGACCACGCCGATCTCACCCTGCGGCGGCAGGGTCTGGGTGCGCACGTCGGAGATCGTCACCGGAGGTCTCCTCAACGGGCCGCCGCGGAGTCGGCGACCGCGGCGGCGGCGTTGAAGCCGCGTTCCAGGTCGGCCAGGATGTCGTCGATGCCCTCGATGCCGACCGCCAGGCGGACCAGTCCGGGGCTGACGCCGCTGGCCAGCCGCGCCTCCGGGGTGAGCTGGGAGTGGGTGGTCGAGGCCGGGTGGATCACCAGCGAACGCACGTCACCGATGTTGGCGACGTGGCTGTGCAGCCGCAGCGCGTTGACGAACGCCTCACCGGCGGCCACCCCGCCGGCCAGCTCGAACGACAGCACCGCACCGGTGCCCCGCGGCGCCAGCTTCTTGCCCAGCTTGTGCCAGGGCGAGCTGGGCAGCCCGGCGTAGTTGACGCCGAGAACGTCGTCACGGTCGGCGAGGAACTCCGCGACCCTCTGCGCGTTGGCGACGTGGCGTTCCACCCGCAGGCTCAACGTCTCCAGGCCCTGGGCGATCAGGAACGCGTTGAACGGCGACGGCGCCGAACCGTAGTCACGCAGCAGCTGCACCCGGGCCTTGAGGGCGAACGCCGGGGCGCCCAGGTCGGCGTAGACCACCCCGTTGTAGCTCGGGTCGGGGGTGGTGAACCCGGGGTGGCGGCCCTGGGTCCAGTCGAAGGTGCCGCCGTCGACGAGAACCCCGGCGATCGCGGTGCCGTGCCCGCCGAGGTACTTCGTCGCCGAGTGGACCACGATGTCGGCCCCGTGGGCGATCGGCTGGAGCAGATACGGCGTGGCGATGGTGTTGTCGACGATCAGCGGCACCCCGTTGCTGTGCGCGACGTCGGCGACGCCGGGGACGTCGAGCACGTCGATCTTCGGGTTGGAGATCGTCTCGGCGAACAGCGCCTTGGTGTTGGGCCGGATCGCCTGGCGCCAGGACTCCACGTCGTCGGGATCGTCGACGAAGGTGAACTCGATGCCCACCTTCTTCAACGTGTAGTGGAACAAGTTGTGGGTGCCGCCGTAGAGCCGCGGGCTGGACACGATGTGGTCGCCGGCGCCGGCGAGGTTCAAGATCGCGAACGAGCTGGCCGCCTGCCCGGCCGACAGCAGCAGCGCCGCCACACCGCCCTCGAGCGCGGCGATCCGCTTCTCCACGACATCGCTGGTCGGGTTCATGATCCGGGTGTAGATGTTGCCCGGCACCTCCAGGCCGAACAGCGCGGCGGCGTGATCGGTGTCGTCGAAGATGTAGGAGGTGGTCTGGTAGATCGGCAGCGCCCGCGCGTTGGTGGTCGGGTCGGGGACCTGCCCGGCGTGGACCTGTTTGGTCTCAAACGACCAGTGCGCGGTGGGGTCCGGATCGTTGGTGGTCTCGGAACTCATTCGCCTCGGGTGCTTTCTGTCGGGTTTGACACGGTGGTGTGTGGTCGCTAGGCCGGAAAAAGCCGGGGGACCGCCGATCGGCGGTTTCCGGGGCAGTCCGGGGTCAGTGGCTACAACAACACATCGCGAACCCGTACCGTTGGGCACACATCAGGCTCCCCTGTCTGCTCTGGGGGCCCGTCACAAAAGCGGACCCGCGCTTGCCGTGTAGCCGGCGGCGGCTACTCAACCTGGTCATCACCCGGGGCACCCCACCGCGGTTGGAGGGTTGCCGGCCAGCAAGCCGGGGCTTCGCGCTGACACTCAGAACCAGTCAGCAGCCTATCGCACGACGTTGACCGGCCGCCACCTGACGTCGCCGGGCTCTGGTGCCAGGCAAAACGGCCCGCGACCACCGCGGCGTCACCCGGGGCGAGCGGGTGCGGCAAGCGACCCCTTCGCCGCTCCCGCCGACCGGGCACGCGATACGGTGATAGCAACCGTGGCAACCACGGTGCCGCTCGACATCTGACCGCATAGTGACGCCGGGAGATAGACCATGTGCGCCGACCAGCCGACCATCATCTACACCCTCACCGACGAGGCGCCCATGCTGGCGACCCACGGGTTCCTCCCGGTGGTGCGGGCGTTCTCCGAACCGGCCGGCATCTCGGTGGAGACCAGCGACATCTCGGTCGCGGCGCGCATCCTGTCGGAGTTCCCCGACTACCTCACCGAGGAGCAGCGGGTTCCCGACAACCTCGGCGAGCTGGGCCGGCTGACCCACGAGCCGGAGACCAACATCATCAAGCTGCCCAACATCAGCGCGTCGGTGCCGCAACTGTTGGCCGCGATCAAGGAGTTGCAGGCCAAGGGGTTCAAGGTCCCGGACTATCCCGAGAGCCCCAAAACCGATCAGGAGACGGCGCTGCAGAAGCGGTACGCCAAATGCCTCGGCAGCGCGGTCAACCCCGTGCTGCGGCAGGGCAACTCCGACCGGCGCGCCCCCAAGGCGGTCAAGGAGTACGCGCGCAAACACCCGCACAGCATGGGCGAATGGTCGATGGCGTCGCGCACCCACGTCGCACACATGCGTCACGGCGATTTCTACGACAGCGAGAAGTCGATGACGCTGGATCGCGACCGCGACGTCAAGATGGAACTGCTGACCCGCAGCGGCAACACGGTGGTGCTCAAGCCGAAGGTATCGCTGCTCGACGGCGATGTCATCGACTCGATGTTCATGAGCGTCAAGGCGTTGCGTGAGTTCTACGAGGAACAGATGGAGGACGCGCGCAAGACCGGCGTGATGTTCTCGCTGCACGTCAAGGCGACCATGATGAAGGTGTCGCACCCGATCGTGTTCGGCCACGCGATCAAGGTCTTCTACAAGGACGCGTTCGCCAAGCATCACGAACTCTTCGACGAGCTCGGGGTCAACGTCAACAACGGTATGGCCGACCTCTACGACAAGATCGAGACGTTGCCGCAGTCGCAGCGCGACGAGATCATCGAGGACCTCCACGCCTGCCACGAGCACCGGCCCGAGTTGGCGATGGTGGATTCGGCCCAGGGCATCACCAACTTCCACTCGCCGTCCGACGTCATCGTCGACGCCTCGATGCCGGCGATGATCCGCGCCGGCGGCAAGATGTACGGCGCCGACGGGCGGCAGAAGGACACCAAGGCGGTCAACCCCGAGTCGACGTTCGCCCGGATCTACCAGGAGATCATCAACTTCTGTAAGACCAACGGCGCCTTCGACCCGGCGACGATGGGAACCGTTCCCAACGTCGGGTTGATGGCCCAGCAGGCCGAGGAGTACGGCTCGCACGACAAGACCTTCGAGGTCCCCGAGGACGGCGTGGCCAACATCGTCGACCTGGCCACCGGGGAAGTGTTGTTGACCCAGGACGTCGAGGCCGGCGACATCTGGCGGATGTGCATCGTGCACGACGCACCGATCCGTGACTGGGTGAAGTTGGCGGTCACCCGCGCCCGCCTGTCGGGGATGCCGGTGCTGTTCTGGCTCGACCCCTACCGTCCCCACGAGAACGAGTTGATCACCAAGGTCAAGACGTACTTGAAGGAGCACGACACCGAGGGCCTCGACATCCAGATCATGTCCCAGGTGCGCTCCATGCGCTACACACTGGAGCGGTTGATCCGCGGGCTCGACACCATCGCGGCGACCGGAAACATCCTGCGCGACTACCTCACTGACCTCTTCCCGATCCTGGAGCTGGGGACCAGTGCCAAGATGCTGTCGATCGTGCCCCTGATGGCCGGCGGCGGACTCTATGAGACCGGCGCCGGTGGCTCGGCACCCAAACACGTCAAGCAGCTGGTCGAGGAGAACCACCTGCGGTGGGACTCCCTCGGGGAGTTCCTGGCGCTGGGAGCCAGCCTCGATGACATGGGCATCAAAACCGACAACGAGCACGCCAAGATCCTTGGCAAAACTCTGGATTCGGCGATCGGCAAGCTGCTGGAGAACGACAAGAGTCCGTCCCGCAAGACCGGTGAATTGGACAACCGGGGAAGCCAGTACTACCTGGCCCTGTATTGGGCGCAGGAGCTGGCCGCTCAGACCGAGGACCCGCAGATGCAGAAACACTTTGCCGCGCTTGCCGATTCGCTGGGCAAAAACGAGGAAGCGATCATCGCTGAGCTCAACGAGGTGCAGGGCAATCCGGTGGACATCGGCGGCTACTACCTGCCCGACGACGAATTGACCACCGCGGTGATGCGGCCCAGCAAGACGTTCAACAGCGTGATCACCCCGACGGACTGAGCGGGGTCGGTCGATGTCCACCCCGGCCAAGATCCCGGTGCGCGGCACCGTCGTCGAGCTCGACGGTGACGAGATGACCCGTGTGCTGTGGCGGTGGATCAAAGACATGCTGATCCTGCCGCACCTCGACATCGACCTGGACTACTACGACCTGGGCATCGAGAACCGCGACGCCACCGACGATCAGGTGACCGTCGACGCCGCCCACGCCATCCAACGGCACGGTGTCGGCGTCAAGTGCGCGACGATCACCCCCGATGAGGCGAGGGTGAAAGAGTTCGGCCTCAAACACATGTGGCGTTCACCCAACGGGACGATTCGGAATATTTTGGGTGGCACCATCTTCCGTGCGCCGATCGTGATCGGTAACGTTCCGCGGCTGGTTCCGGGCTGGCGCAAGCCGATCGTGATCGCCCGTCACGCGTTCGGCGACCAGTACCGCGCGACGGACGTCAAGATCGACCGGCCCGGCACGGTGACGCTGACGTTCACCCCCGACGACGGATCCGAGCCGATCGTGCACGAGGTGGTGCGCATGCCCGACGACGGTGGGGTCGTCATGGGCATGTACAACTTCCGGGATTCGATCCGGAACTTCGCCCGCGCGGTGTTCCGGTACGCCCTCGACGTCGACTATCCGGTTTATCTGTCGACGAAGAACACCATTCTGAAAGCCTACGACGGCATGTTCAAAGACGAATTCGCCACCATCTTCGCCGAGGAGTTCAAAACCGACTTCGACGCCGCGGGGCTCACCTACGAGCACCGGTTGATCGATGACATGGTCGCCCAGGCCCTCAAGTGGGAGGGCGGCTACGTGTGGGCGACCAAGAACTACGACGGCGATGTGCAGTCCGACATCGTCGCGCAGGGTTACGGCTCACTGGGATTGATGACATCGGTGCTGATGACCGCCGACGGCAAGACGGTGGAGTCCGAAGCCGCGCACGGCACCGTGACGCGGCATTTCCGCCAGTACCAGGAGGGCAAACCGACCTCCACCAACCCGATCGCCTCGATCTTCGCGTGGACGCGCGGGCTGGAGCATCGCGGCAAGCTCGACGGCGCCGCGGCGGTGACCGGGTTCGCCACCACCCTGGAGAAGGCGGTCGTCGACACCGTCGAGGGCGGGCAGATGACCAAGGATCTGGCGTTGCTGATCGGCGACGATCAGCCGTGGCAGACCAGCGAGGAGTTCCTGTCCGCGGTGGCCGAGCGCCTCGCGCGGGCGCTGGCCGCGCGCTGAGCCCGCCGGGTTCTCAGCTGGCGGGGTTCTCCGCCTGCTTCGGTGGCACATGCTGGTCGAGGAACCCGGTGATCGTCTCGGCGACCGTCCCCGGGGCCTCCAGCATCGGGATGTGGCCCATCCCCTCCAGGGTGCTCACCTGCAGCCCCGGGACGCCGGTGGTGAACAGTTTGGTGAACCGGGGGGAGGGCACCACCCGGTCCTTGGTGCAGTTCACCAGATGCGCCGGCACGTTCGTGGCGGCCAGGTGGGGCAGCCCGGGCTCGATCAGCGTCCGCAGCAGCAGCCGGTAGTAGGCGGGGCAGTGCGCCAGATCGTCGATGGCGTTGAGCAGGTGCTCCTCGGTGAGCCGGTCGGCCGATCCGGCCAGCGGCAGCGCCGCGATCTGGCGGCTCCACGGCAGCCGCAGAATCCGCGGACCCACCGCCAACACGGCCAGCCACAGCGGCATCCCGGCGAGGAACTTGGCGATCACCTCGAACTTGCACGGTGTCCAGCGGGTCCAGCCGCCGGCCGGGGCGATCCCGGTCACCGTGCGCGCCCGGCCGCGCCCGGCCAGTTCGTAGGCGAGCCACCCGCCCAGCGAGTTGCCGACGATGTGGGCGGTGCCCCAGCCCAGCTCGTCCATCTGCCGCTCGATCTGATCGGCCAGAATCGGGGCGCTGAGCAGCCACGAATCCCCCCGGGGGCCGCCGTTGTGGCCGGTGAGGGTGGGGGCGAACACCTCGTAGCGGCCGGTGTCGGCCAGCATCGGGGCGACGTCGTCCCACACCGACTGGGAGAGCATGAACGGGTGCAGCAGCAGGACGGGCTCACCGGAGCCCAGGTGGATCGGTGCGCGTGTCATCACCGTGACGACATTAGGGCATACCGGCGGTACCGCAAAGATCGCCGGCGCGATGGCTGCTGTGAGCGTTTCCATCCACTACCGTCGCGGCCCGGTGGCATGCGACAATGCTGCGCGTAAGGCGACGGCGGTCCAGGAAGCCGGTGTGAATCCGGCGCGGTCCCGCCACTGTCATCGGGGAGCGATCCTCATCGGCCACGGCCCCAGTGTGGGCTGGAAGGCGAGGGGAGCGATGATCCGAGAGCCAGGATACTGACGTCGTCGCGTCCTGCGGCCCGGGGCGGTGTACCCCGAGAGAGCTGACCAACGACCATGGTGTGCGCAGCATGCGTGAACGGCCCGGCCCATCGGCGGAGCGAGGCGAAAGGTCGCGGTAGCGGCGGGGTCCGGCGATGACCGCCCCGGCCTGGTTCGCCGTACCCCCGGAGGTCCATTCCACCGCCCTGTCGGCCGGGCCCGGCCCGGGTCCGCTACTGGCCTCGTCGGCCGCCTGGTCGGCGTTGAGCGTGGAATACACCGAGATCGCCCAGGAGCTGACCGCGGTGCTCGCCGCCGTGGAATCCGGGGTGTGGCAGGGGCCCAGTGCACTGTCCTACTCCGCAGCCCACGGCCCGTATCTGGCGTGGCTGGCCCAGCAGAGCGCGGACAGTGCGGCCATGGCCGTCGAACAGCAGGCCGCGGCCGTCGCCTACAGCACCGCCTTGGCGGCGATGCCGACGATGGGGGAGTTGGCGGCCAACCACGCCACGCACGCGGTACTGGTGGGCACCAACTTCTTCGGGATCAACACCATCCCGATTGCGGTGAACGAGGCCGACTACGTCCGCATGTGGATCCAGGCGGCCACCGTGATGGCCACCTACGAGACCGTCGCGGGCGCGGCGGTGGCGTCCTCACCGCCGCCGCAACCGGCCCCGATGGTGATGAAGGCCGACACCACCGCCACCGACGCCGCCTCCGAACCGGCCCCGGCCGCCGCCAGCGAGCCACCGGACTGGTTCACCGGGCTGCAGGACTTCCTCTACAACCTGATCGGCTCCCAGCCGGGGATGCCGGAACAAAACGTGCCGCTCTACGACGCCATCATGGGGTTCTTCGACCAGATCGGGTTGGGCAACGTCACCGACCCGTTCGCCGATTTCTTCCAGAGCCTGATGGGTCCGCTGCAATTGTTGGGGCTGCCGCTCCACGGCGAATGGCTCTGGGCGACCGGCAATCCGTTCAGCTACCTCAACCCCGGGTTCTTCGCCTACATCCTGTCGGTGCCGTTGGATCCGGGCTCCTACATCGCCTTCACCGCCAAGGTGATCGTCGACGATCTGCTGCTGATGCTCTACACGGCGGTGACCAACCCGGTGGCGCTGCTGTATGTCGCGCCGCTGGCGACGATCGAGATGATCGGTTCGGTGTTCGGCAACACCGTCCAGGCGCTGAACTACCTCATCACCCAGACCGCACTGCTGCCCGCGTTGGTGCCGATGCTGGCCGCCCCGGCGCTGCTGGCCCCGCCGGCGGTGCTCGGCGGGCTCGGGTTGGGTGCGCTGGCCAAACTCGCCCCGGCGGTCGTGCCCCCGTCCCCGCC